>CALKGI010000026.1 GCA_938085045.1 uncultured Alteromonadaceae bacterium | reverse complement strand
TGGGGTTTCGCCGCTATAGTGTTTAGCGGCGAAACCCCAATATTTACATCGAAACCTATTCCACTCGTAAAATCTTACAAGTATTGGTCGCCCCAACAGTTTCCATCACGTCCCCGTGAGTCATGATAATCAAATCACCCGTTTGTATTGCATCCTTGGCTTTTAACGTCACAATCACGCCCGTAATTAACGAGTTCATATTGTGCTTGCTTGAGTCGAAGTACACCGGATACACACCACGATACATCGACACCTTATCCAAAGTTCTTTGATGTTGCGACAACGAGAAAATCGGCAAACCAGAGGTGATTCTAGACATTAGCTTGGCCGAATACCCCGATTCAGTTAAGGCCACAATCGCTTTAACGCCCTTAAGGTGATTGGCAGCATACATTGCCGACAAACCGACAGTTTCGGCTATCTCGGTGAATTCAATATCAAGCCTGTGGTTAGACACCTGAACACTCGGGTGCTCTTCAGCGCCAATACAAATGCGCGCCATGCTTTCAATCGCTTGAACTGGGTATTTACCAGCTGCCGTTTCAGCAGATAACATGACCGCATCGGTGCCATCAAGCACTGCGTTGGCAACATCCATAACCTCTGCACGGGTTGGCATTGGGCTTTCAATCATCGACTCCATCATTTGAGTCGCTGTGATCACCACCTTGTTGAGTTGTCTTGAGCGGGCAATAATGCGCTTTTGCTGGGCAACTAACGCCGCATCACCAATCTCAACACCCAAGTCACCACGGGCTACCATGACCACGTCAGACGCTTTAATGATGTCATCTAAAGTCTCATCGTCAGCAACGGCTTCTGCACGTTCTACTTTTGATACAAAGCGAGTATCAAGCCCAGCTTCTTTGGCCAGCTTTCTGGCTGTGCGCATATCATCGCCGCTACGAGGGAACGACACGGCAAGAAAATCTGTTTTAATCAACGCAGCGGTTTTTATATCTTCAAGATCTTTTTCGGTCAATGCCGGAGCCGTCAAACCGCCACCAAGGCGATTGATACCTTTGTTGTTAGACAAAGGGCCTTCAACAATAACAGTGGTTTCAACACGGGTGCCATTAGTGCTTATTACTTCGAGTTGAACACGACCATCGTCGAGCAGCAAAATATCACCCTTAACGACGTCAGTAGGCAGTTCTTTGTAATCAATACCCACTTCAGTGGCGTTGCCTTGTTCTAAGCCCAAAGTTGCATCAAGTGCGAAGTTTTGGCCCAGTGTCAGTTGTACTTTTTTCTCGGCGAAGGTAGATACACGAATTTTGGGACCTTGCAAGTCACCTAAAATGGCGGTGTACAGACCTAGCTCTTTAGATAGCCTTCTGACATTTTCGGCTCGTTTAATATGGTCGGCCGCGACGCCATGAGAAAAATTAAGCCTGAAAACATTGGCTCCTGCGGCTATCACGTCTCTTAAAACATCAATATTGTCTGTTGCCGGACCGAGGGTGGCCACTATTTTGGTTCTACGACGCATTTGCGCTCTCCAATAAGGGGTGAGTGATTTTTGTAGTTATAAGTAGTTGTAATTGGTTGTAACAAGCATTTTAATGCAATTCAAGCTCATTTACTTAAGAAAAAACAACATACGTATTCAATCGGCGATTAATTGTACATAACACCTGGCTTTAACCTCGTATCACCTTTTTTAACATCACCTATGGATTAGCCTCAATGCTATAATATTTGAAATTCGCCCACATCTAAGCAGCTGATTGACTATGACCAAACTAACTGATGAACAATGGCAACAAAAATTAACGCCTGAACAATACCGAGTTTGCCGCACCAAAGGTACCGAAAGCCCTTTTAGTGGTGAATTACTGGATAACACCGAAGCAGGTACCTATAGCTGCGTGTGTTGCGGCGAAGCGTTATTTCATTCTGAAAGTAAATTCGATGCTGGTTGCGGCTGGCCAAGCTTTTTTGAAACCGCCAACGACACCTGCGTGCGATATGAAACCGATGACAGCCATGGCATGCGCCGAGTAGAGATTATGTGCAACAATTGCGAGGCGCACTTGGGCCATGTTTTTGATGATGGTCCAGCGCCCACTGGCAAGCGATATTGTCTTAACTCTGTGGCGCTGAGCTTTGAATTGAAGGCCCAGTAGTTTATTGACTAAACGAAACAGGCTAATGGTGTTTAGGCACCATTACGTGGGAAAATGAGCAACAATGGATAAACTGTGTCAATAATTGTAGAGAATACACGGGTAACCAAAGTGACTGGTTACCTGCTGAAACTCTATTTAATCATTCATATTATTCCGTTATTGCTGCGAAAATTCCTTCCCTATATAAACGCTACTGGCGCCCGCTGTTTTTCTTGGACTTTTGTGCATTGGTATAATAGACCTGACAGAAAAGCTCTATGAATTAAACGTACAAAACCACAGATACAGCAGACCGTTTGACTACCTTCAAGTGGGCAAAAACCTAACAGCAACAACCAAAGCGTCAAGCGAACAAAAAAGGCAGCAAGCGTCCAGTGCCATTTACCCTCAATTTGGCGAAACGACTGTTTACAAGCAAGACAATGGTAGTTTCAAGATGTATCAACCCAATAGCGAAGATGAATTGGCATTTGAGCAGTCAAATTCATATCAGGAAAAAGTACTGCAACAGTGGCAGCAAGATCAGAAACTGGGTGGGGCATTACATCACCAAGTGATGGTGAAATTTTTGGGTTCTATGTTGGCTTTTTTGACAGGGCTGGTTTATTGGTGGCGGCGGTTTTATCCACGAATAAACTGACCAATATTGCGCTCGTCTTGGCTGAATTCGACCCCAACCAACACAATCTTCTTATCGCAGTCTTGGTACTTTTGGGCATATTGTTTGTCATTAATTTGTTTTAGCGCAGCTTCACAGGTGTCGTTTAGTTTGAACTCGATAATATAAATGGTGTCAGCCGTTTGCAATACGCAATCTATGCGGCCTTTGTTGGTCTTAACTTCCGCCTCAATATTTAAACCAATAAGAGTGAAAACGGCATAGAACAGGCTGTGATAATACTGTTCGGTATTAATGTGTAAGTCATAAGGAATATTGGCAAAAAATGCGCTAAAGGTATTAAAAAACGCATCCAAATCATCTTCGGTTAAGCATTGAATTAACCTGCTGACATACGTCTGTTCTTCGCCTTCATCTAAATGGCCATAGCGAGTAGCTACCGAGTTATAAAAGGATTGTTTAACCTCGTAATTGGGAAAATCGAGCGAATACAGCGAATTGTTATAGTCTTTAATGGTCAGATAACCCGTTTGAACAAAAACCGACTGCACCGACATTTCTTGAGGGTCTGAGGCTTCAAAGGCGTTTGCGCCAATCTCAAATTCGGTGAGCTTTTTTAGATCGTATTGTTTGCTTTGCAGCAGATTCAATAAAAACGTGGGGGTGCCAGTCGCAAACCAATAATTTTTGAATTTTTGTTTCTTGAACAAACTCAATAATGAATACGGGTTATAAACACTGTCTGCGTCCTCTTCAAAACGATAGCCATTATACCAATCTTTTATTTTGGCCATTAATGCGGGCTTGCCGAGTTGTTCAAACGTGTTCAGTTGAACAATTGCAGGGGCGAAATAAGCTTCGAGTTCGTTTTGAGTGACACCACATATTGTGGCAAATTGCCGTTCCATCGAAATATCGGTTAAGCTGTTCATACCAGAAAATACCGATATCTTGGCGAATTTAGATACCCCGGTTATAAACACGAATTTTAAGTGTGGGTCTAGCGGTTTAATCACCGAATAAAGCGCACTCATGACCAGCTTTATCTCCTCTAGCACCGGCTTATTGAGATTGTTCAGAATAGGCTTGTCGTATTCATCAACCAACAGAACAACTTTTTGCCCTGTTTTGTCATGGAGTTTACTGATCAATTCACCAAACCTTTGACTGTAGCTGGGTTTGGTTAACTCAATTTCATATCTTTGGGCAATATCATCGACAGCAGTAAAGATATAGTCGCGCAAGCTGTCGGCTGTACGAAACTCATCTTGAGAGAATTCGAGCTTAACTATTGGATAAGTAAGAAAGTCATAGTCGGTTGAGCAAATATGCAACCCTGTAAATAAGTCTTTTTGTCCACTGAACAAAGCCTCAAATGTAGATATTAATAACGATTTGCCAAAGAGATGGGGGCGTGACAGAGCGTAGACTTTACCTGTGGTGATCAAATCATAGATATAAGCGGTTTTGTCGACATACACATAGTTTTCTTCACGCACTTCTGAAAAGGTTTGAATGCCAAGCGGATATTTTAGGGGCGTTGTCATGACCAATTCTACGGCGGTAAATCTTGTTGGTAGTTTAAATCCGGCACCTTTGATTCACAAGGGATTAATAAACTGCCAACGGCTTCTTATTTGGACCAATTGTGCTAATGTAACCAGTCAAATTTTGCGTACAAGCTCAAAAGGAAAACCATGGTTGCATTCAATTGGCTTCACCTCAGCGATTTACACCTCGGCATGGGTGGACAGGCACATCTTTGGCCAAATATCCGAGACCAATTTTTTGAAGACTTGACCGAACTCCATGAAATCTGCGGACCATGGGACGCCGTGTTGTTTACAGGCGATTTCGTCCAAAAGGGCAGCAAAGAAGAATTCGATAAATTGGATGAGTTACTAGACCAGCTGTGGGCGCACCTTAAGCCGTTAGGTTCAACCCCGGTCTTACTAGCGGTGCCCGGTAATCATGATTTAGTTCGACCCAATCCCAAGAAAGCTGCCGTGCGAATGCTAAAGAAGTGGGATGACGAACCTGATATTCAAGTTGAACTATGGCAAGAGCCGGATTGTGAATATCGAGAATTAATCGAACAGGCCTTTGCCAACTACGAACACTGGTGGAAAAACACGCCACTCAAAGGCAATTTGGTCATTAATCATGGATTGTTACCGGGCGATTTCAGTGCCTCATGGACAAAAGATGGTTTGAAGATTGGCTTGGTAGGCCTTAATACTTCTTTCTTACAACTCGATAGTAGCGACTATCATCAAAAGCTGGCATGGGATGCCAGACAATTTCATAAAGCTTGCGCAGACGATGGGACCGCATGGGTTAAAGAGCATCATGCTTGCCTGTTAATGACCCATCAGCCACCCGATTGGCTCAATACTGAATGCCGCGAAGGGGTATACAGCGAAATAAATCCTGCTGGTCGTTTTGCCGCACATTTGTTTGGTCATATGCACGAGAACGCTATTCGTAACAGTGCTGTCGGTGGCGGCAACGTTGTACGCCATTGGCAAGGCAGTTCGTTGTTTGGACTGGAACAATATGGCAATGCATTACAGCGAATTCATGGTTATTCAGCTGGTCGCATTGAGTTGAAAGACGGCAAAGCCTTATTGCGACATTGGCCTCGATTAGCGCATGATGATAAAACCAATGGTTGGCGTTTTATACCTGATAACAAAAGCGCAATTCTCAAAAATGACAACGGTACCAAAGCTGAAGTGATCGACCAATTACGACCATGGTCTGATAATCCCCTCGACCAAAATGAAACGCCACCGAATGTAAAGCTGGCCGACCAACAAAGTGAAAGTAGATACAAGCAAAGCTTCTTGAATAAATATCAAGATGCAACATTGAGGCAGTGTGACATCATTCAGCTAAACCGATTACCCGAGGGTGATAGGGATATGGCAATGAAGAGACTACTGATGCGTCAGCTTTATGTGCCACTGCGAATTACGCTTGAAGTGGATAATGAGGATGCCGAAGCGCTTGAACAGTCACGACAGAGTATGCGGCTTTATAATGCAGGCCGAGGTGGTGAAGGCAAATCAGAAGGTGAAACGCATCCAGTAGCAAAACGATTGGGAGAATCGCGGCGTTTGGTTATTTTGGGTGATCCCGGTGCAGGCAAAACTACTTTGCTGCGCTGGTTTGCTACTGCTTTTTTACTGCGACTGACCAATAACCCTGATTTTGACCAAATGCCTGATATTGATTCGCTCCCCGAACAGCCTTGGTTACCATTAGTCGTACGCTGTCGTGAACTTGACACGCAATGTCTGCAATCTTGTACGCTAGACGATATTTTACGGCGCACTTTGCAAAAGGCTGAGCTTGAATCGGGTGAGTTAGAACTTAAGCTTTTACGTAATGAATTAGCGGCAGGGCGACTTATATTATTGATTGATGGTTTAGATGAAATTGTAGATCCAACACTTAGGGCTAGTTTTTGCGCTCAGTTAGAACGTATTAGTGATACCTACCGAGAAGCGCCAATGATCGTCACCTCTCGTATCGTTGGTTACCGTGAGATGGGCTATCCAATTGGTAAAGGGTTTGAACATGGCGTTTTAGCTGAATTAACTAAAGAAGATAAAGACGACTTTATTCACCTTTGGTGTGCTGTCACAGAAAACAAAGACGATCAGTCTCGGGCGAAAAAAGAATTGATTGACGCAGTGCATACATCTGATCGTATAGAGCGATTGACGGGCAACCCAATGATGCTCACCACCATGGCTTTGGTAAAGCGAAAGGTTGGTAAATTACCTACCAGACGTAATGAGTTATATCGCGAAGCTGTTGGAGTTTTACTTAATTGGCGTTCTGATATTTATGGGGCAGTTGATGACCGTGAGGCGTATCCGCAGTTGGAATATATCGCCTATGCCATGTGTGATCGCGGCGTACAGCAATTAAGGCGTGATGAAATTATTGGGTTGCTAGAAGATGTTCGTCGTGACTTTCCAAATATTCGCACCATTCAAGGGCGAACCCCCGAAGAGTTTTTGACTGTTATGGAGGCTCAAACTGGCTTGATTGTAGAGGTGGGTGAGCAACTACATGATGGGCATATTAACCCTGTTTATGAGTTTCGGCATTTGACCTTTCAGGAGTATTTGGCAGGCTTGGCTTTGATTGCCGGGCCTTTTCCTGGTTATGACAGTCGTACTACGCTAGGTGGGCGGCTTTCACCGTTGGCGGGGTTAGTTGTGGCAAATATTTATGGTGAGTTTGAAGTTACTGAAAATTGGCGTGAAGCTATAAGGCTGTGCATTGCCTGTTGTAATAATAATTTGGTGGATGAGGCGCTGTTAGCTGTATTGCAGCCTGTAAATGGGGAGGACGATAAGCAAACCTTCAAGCCTAGAGCTATTCTTGCGTTATTTTGTTTGGCGGATGAGCCAAATGTCAGTGAAAACATCGGATTAGAGATTATTAGCTGTTTTGTTCAAGCTTTAGGTGAAGAAAGGGGGTTTAGCCCAAATGCATCACAAGCGGGCAAAGAATTAGCAGTTTCATGTTGGAAAGAGCCAATACTTACCAAGTTAATTGATAGTTATGTTTCTACTGGTCCCAGCTTTAGGCAATCCATTGGCAATATGTTTTCTTGGATAAAAGGAGCTGAATTACACGATAGTAAGTTAAATATCGCGAGTTGGAAGGAACAACAAATCTACAATTTACAACAAAGTGAGGAAATAGCGATTCGAACTGCTTTATCTATTATGCATTTAACTTTTAAAGGAAAACTGCAGGTGTATGAAGGTGTAATCGAGCCAATGTTACAGTTATTGGGGCGGAGTGATTCTATGTCAAGTGCTGGTGCATGGGCCTTATGGTGGTTTTCTGGTGGGTACGCTGCCGAAAGGCTGGGAAGATGGGAGCCACAACCAAACGAAGTGACATGTTTAGTGGAATATTTGGGCCGACCTGATGCTGATGTAGAAGCGTTGATTTATATCGCACTGATTTTTAAGAATCATGCAGAGCCGCAAGTAATAGAGCCCTGTATTGCATTGTTAAAGAATGAGTATCGATGGTGTCGGAAGGCAGCTGTGGAGGCCCTTGGTATAACAAAGATACGAAGAGCAACTGATGCGGTTATTTTAACGTTTGATGATGATGAGAACGAAGTGCGCTGTGCTGCTTTGGGTATATTGGCTTTGCATCATGAGGATGAAATTAATTGTAGGTTGCTTTCTAGGTTCTGCAGCGGGAGCTCACCGTGGCTAGATCCCCAGAAGGAAATTAAACAATCATATATAGATCGTGCGATCAAAAAGCTCGAAATATCGAAAGAAGAAGTTATCAGCCGTTTGAGAACGCTGGCAGGAAAGTATGATTTAACGCTGTCGTTTTGAGTTAGCTGCATAGGGTAGTAACGGTTTTTGAGCCCACAAGTGAATTTAACGGTCACCCGTTTAATAAACAAAGTCACAAAAAACAGGTGCGTGAGTGTGTAGATTTAATTGTAAATTCGTAGGTCGGTGTTAAGGAGCGAAGCGACGAAGCCCGACATTGTACATAATATCAACGGGTTGCAAATGTCGGGCTTCGTCGCAAGCTTCTCAACCCGACCTACTTGTGATTAAAACAATTGCCTAGCTCTACTTAGCCAAAGCCTCAGTCAAATGAGGGCGAATGGTCTTAATCATAGAACGAGTCACTTTAGAGTTACCGGCAACAATGTTACCGCTCTTGTCTTGATTTGGCCCGCCAACAAAGTCAGTCACCAAACCGCCTGCTTCTTTAACCATTAACTGGCCAGCGGCGGTATCCCATGGCTTTAAGCCAATTTCCCAGAAACCATCAACGCGACCAGCGGCAACGTAGGCCAAATCTAGTGCGGCTGAGCCTGAGCGGCGGATGTCTGATGCTTCAACAAAGAAATCTTTGAACATGCCTAAATAGGCGTCGAGGTGATGTTTGCATTTGTGTGGGAAGCCAGTAGCCAATACGGTTACGTCAAGCTCTTTCGCTTTAGAACAGCGAATACGGTAATCGTTTAATTGTGCGCCTACGCCGCGTGATGCGGTGAACAGCTCTGCTCGCATTGGGTCGTAAATCACAGCTTGGTCAAGCTTGCCTTTAACTTTTAATGCAATAGAAACGCAAAAATGAGGGATGCCTTTTATAAAATTGGTGGTACCGTCGAGTGGGTCGACAATCCAAACGTAGTCAGGGTTTTCGCCTTTGTGCTCACCAGACTCTTCACCGATGATGGTGTGATCAGGGTAAGATTTTTTGATGGTGTTAATAATGGCGAATTCAGCTTCCTTGTCGACATTGGTGACGAAATCGTTACCGCCTTTTTGTTCGGTTTCAATCTTGTCTTGTTCTTCAAACGAGTTGGCGATGATCTTGCCGGCATTACGCGCAGCACGAACCGCAATGTTTAACATTGGATGCATAAAGTGACTACCTTTTTATAAAAGAACTATACGTACACGTGTACGTAAATTGAGCGGCGCATAGTATATCGCATCGAGAAAAAAAGTAAATAAATTATTGCATGTTATTTAAGCTATAAAAAATAACACAATTTTCTAAGCAAAATATTTGTTGTTTTGGTGAATGTGCTAAACTGCGCCCTCGGCGAATTGTACGCCACAAAAAATTACTGATAGAGACAACCCTATGCTTGATAAATTTCGCATCGTATTAGTCAATACCTCACATACCGGCAATATCGGTTCGGTCGCCCGCGCGATGAAAACCATGGGTATTTCCAACCTTTATCTCGTTGACCCTGTGACTCCACCCGATGGCAAAGCACAGGCTTTGGCCGCTGGTGCCACAGATATTTTGGCCAGCGCTAAAATTGTCGATACCCTCGAAGAAGCCATTAAAGATTGTGGCTTGGTGGTTGGTGCAAGTGCTCGTAGCAGAACTTGGTCGTGGCCAATGCTCGACCCTCGCCAGTGCGCTAAAAAGATGCTGTCTGAAGCGCCAAAACATGAAGTCGCTTTAGTATTTGGCCGCGAAAACAACGGCCTGAGCAACGAAGAACTGCAATTATGCCAATTTCATGTTTGTTTACCTGCCAATCCAGAATATAGCTCGCTTAACTTAGCCATGGCAGTGCAAACTCTGTGTTACGAAATTCGTATGACTTGGTTAGAGAACCAAGAACAATATGAAACGATAGAAGAAGACTATCCTTTGGCCGACGATTTAGATGGTTTTTACCAACATCTAGAAGAAACACTGATTAAAACCGGTTTTATCATAAAAGCCCACCCGGGGCAGGTGATGATGAAACTCAAGCGCATGTTTAACCGAGCGAGGGTAGAAAGGCAGGAGTTGAATATTCTGCGCGGCATTTTGTCATCTATACAATCAAACAGAAAACGGACTTAACTGATGATCAAACGAATCAAAGAAGACATTAACAGCGTATTTGACCGTGATCCGGCAGCGCGCAATGCTTGGGAAGTGTTTTTTAACTATCCGGGATTACATGCTATTTGGTT
>CALKGI010000025.1 GCA_938085045.1 uncultured Alteromonadaceae bacterium | reverse complement strand
AGCGCAAGCAATTAATCAGCTTCTTAAAAGCGATATAAAAATGAAAAAATTAACTCCGTTGTTTTTAACCCTTTGTTTAACTGCCTGCGGCGGCGGTGGTGGCTCGTCTACGCCAACAACCACCCCGACAACACCAACGCCGGTGCCACAACCGACGTCAACCATGGATGAACAGTTTGGCCTTTACCTAACAGACCTGTCTAATAACCACATTTTACCGGGTTATCAATTGCTGGCCGACAATGCCAGTGACTTTGTTAGTGATAGCGCAAACTTTTGCAGCTTGAGTGAACCCTCACAAGCCGATTTAAACCTACTACGCCTAAGTTGGCTTGAACTGAGCTTACAGTGGCAAACCATGCAATGGATTAAAATCGGCGCGGTAGTGCAAGAAAATCGACTGTTACGTTTGCAGGTTTTTCCTGATGATCGCAATGCGGTTGGCAAAGGCCTAGATTCGTTGTTGGCAACACAGCAAGCCGTAGATGTTAGCTATGTTGCTAACCACAACACCGGTGGTCAGGGCATTCCGGCGACAGAGCGTTTATTGTTTTCTAGCCCAAGCTTGATAGAGGCCAACGACCGCCAAAAACGCTGTGAAGTATTGCAAGCCATTACACTCAACATGGCGAATATCACAGCAGAAATTAACAACGCATGGCAACCCAGCGGTGACAACTACATCGGTCAGTTACTTGTCGAATCTAAGCGCAAAGACTCAGTCGAAGAATTGGTCGGTAACTGGCTTGTACAATTAGAGCAAGTAAAAGACGAAAAAATGCTGATACCCATGGGTAACGATGCACCGGGTTTGCCAGTAGAGACTGAGTTTTATTACAGCCGCACATCCTTAGCTTCAATCAAAATCAATTTGCAGATGTTCAAAACCATCTACAGTGCAGGTGATGGCCATGGGTTTAATAAAATACTTGAAGGGCATTTAGGCCAAGCAGCCATTGATGTTGCCATGAGCAATGGTATTGATAATGTCATAGCTCAAGTCGATGCCATGCAAGGGTTTTTAGACGAACAGTTGGCCAGCGCAACTGGGCGAGAGCAAATCAAAGGGTTAATCTTGGCCATGCAAGATTTTAGAACCGTGTTTACAGCCGATTTTGTTCAGGCCACCGACATTTATATTGGTTTCAATTCGAACGATGGAGATTAGCCGGGTGATTAGCAAACGACAATTTGTGTTTGGCAGTGCAGCCCTTGGATTAATTGGGGTTTTGCCTTTGGCATCTAGAGCGGTCAGTTCTTCACAAAAACCTCGAAAACAATGGTTAATCAGCGCCTGTAACGACAATCATGGTCAACATTATGCCGCCGCTTTTGACGAAACTGGCCAATTAATTAGCCGCGTTGCGCTGCCTGCCCGAGGGCACGGGGTAATAGCGCACCCTAACAAACCCGGCCATGGGCTAATCATCGCTCGCCGTCCGGGTTATTACGCCATTGAAATTGATTTTACGAGCGGTCAAATCGTTCGCCACATTAAACCTACGCAAGGTCAGCACTTTTTTGGTCATGGCCTGTTCTCTAGTGATGGAAAATACCTGATCACCACAGAGAACCACACAGATACAGGGCAAGGTAAAATTGTGCTGCGTTACAGCCACAATTACCGCATCGCCAATCAGTTTGATTCAGGCGGCATCGGCCCGCACGAAGCTTTGCCCATGCCCGATGGCAAAACCATGGTAGTCGCCAACGGCGGAATTCTCACCCACCCCGACACCCCTCGCAAAAAGCTAAACCTTGACACCATGGCGCCTAACCTCAGCTACATTGATATTCGCTCGGGTAAAATACTCGCCCAATATCAACTAGATAACCCCAAGTTGAGCATTCGTCATTTAGCCATCAGCAAAACCGGCAAAGTCATTGGCGGTTTACAATATCAGGGCGGCAAAACCGACCTTGTGCCGTTGGCGTTCTCTCATCAAGGGCAAGAACCATTGCAATATCTAAAGGCGCCTGACTCGTTATGGCAACAAATGAATCAATACACCGCCAGCATATGCATTAACGATGAAGGTAAAACTGCGGCGATCAGTTGTCCACGAGGCAATATGGTCACCTATTGGAATTTGCACACGGGCGAGTTTATAAAAGACATACCATTAAAAGATGGTGCAGGATTAGCGTTATTTAATAACAATATTGTTGCCACCAGTGGCAAAGGGCGAGCCGTTTTTGAAGGTAACCGACATTTAGCTTTTGATAATGTACGTTGGGATAATCACCTAGTTGCCATTAAAACGGCCTGATTAAAGCCAGCCTCTTACTAACGCTTCACAAAATAGAATTTAATCACCATATAACCCATTGTAAATAAACAATAAAATAACGATGTCCGAAATCTGAAGGTTATTGTCCGTTAGTGGCACGCATTATTTTCAAGCGCCCCATACAATGGCTCCACTGCTGCATCAGCAAGGAATAGTTTCATCGATGACCTTTACATTAACGTCATGAATGAAAGAGAAAAGACAAAGGATTGGACACCCATAAACAGCAATATTTCCTACGGGAAATCAGGAGTTCACACACTATGAATAACGTAAAATACAAGCAAGTTTTGGCATCAGCAACATTGGTATTATCTTGTTTCATTCTTTCTCCTTTGGCCGCTGCACAAGGCCAAGCCTCAGCCAACCAACTTGACGGCGGTTTTACAGCGGGTTTGAGCCCAGCGCAAACCTGTGAAATGTTTAAACAAAACTACACAGCTCGCGGCAAACACAACACCTTGTGCCGCGATTTAGACAAAAATTTTGCCAATCAAAAAGTGGTGAACAAACACATTAGTCGCTCAAAAATCAAAGGCAGCCCCATCAAAGCCGTCAGCTTTTACTTCGATAAAGACCAAAAGCTCAGCAACGTAGTGACCAAGCGTCAGTCTCATTGGGACGTTAACCTAAGTGTTGATGTGAATAATTTCTAGCCTATCAATCGAGTCGATTGGTGCTATTAACAGGAGATTGTGACAGGGACGATTAAAGGAGATTGTAAAAAGGATTAAAAGGAGACCGTAGCAGGGATGAATAAAGGAGATTGTAAAAATGGATGACTAAAGGAGTTTGTAAAAAAAGGACGATTAAGGAGGTTGTTAAACGGACTATTAAGGGAAATAGTGACAAAGGCTATGTCAGTTATGGGTGTAAGTAGTGTGCCCATAACTGATTAATTTTTATGATAAAGCTAGTCACTTTGACCCCTTGATTCTAGAACTTTGATCTTATTAGATTTATTTGGCTTTCAAGATCTCTGACCCCCATGTTCCATTTCACTCGCCCAGCCAATAAAAATTAATGACGCAATAAATAAAACGTATACACTGTGCGCTCGACACGACTGTCTACCGAATAAAATATAAAGAAGAAGTGATTATGCGTTTGAACTATCTATTGGTTTTGTTGTTATTAAGTACCAATGTGTTGGCTGCCACCGTCAAAAAACCCAATGTTAGCGATTTTGCCAAAGATGACGAATGGCAAGAAGTGAAAATTTCGCCACTGGGCGATTACCTGTCAGCAGTGACGCGAATTGACGGAGTCAGGGTGATTGCGATGATTGACGCCAAAACGTTAAAAATCATCCATACGTTGAAGTTTAAGGGGAGAATTCAGCCGGGCGAATATCACTGGGCCAGTAATGAGAGAATTGTGGCCGAGAAAGAACGATTTGAGCCCTGGAACGATCATCCTGCGAGTTATGGTGAATATTATTCAGTGAATGTTAAGACAGGTGAATCCAAATATGTTTTTGGCTACAAAAAAGCACCTGGTTCACTTAGCAAAAAAATGTGGGGGGAGATAATCGACCCGATGCCTGATGATGACCAGCATATTCTGGTGAAAGGTACTCGAATGAGTAGTTATAAAGAATATCCACCCAAAGTATATCGTGTTGATATTGAAAAAGGGCGTCATAAAACACTCATCAAATCGCCAGTGTCACAAGGCACATTTTTAACCGACCACCGACATAAAGTTCGTTTTGTCACGGGGCACAATGAAGATGATAATTACACAACTTGGCTATACCGAAATGAAAAATGGCACAGCACTGCGGATTTAAATATCGACAATGAGAGCTTCGACCCTATATCGATTAAAGGCGATACTAATCAGGTATATGCCTATTACGCACAGAACGGCGAACCACGGGGTCTTTACTTATTTGATTTAGACAACGGCAAAAAACAAAAAATATTTCAGCACCCTAAAGTGTCGCTAACTGGCGCTAAAGTCGATAGAACAGGTGAAGTTTACGCGGTTGAATATGAAGACAGTTATCCTGCGACCAAAATAATCAACAAAAATCACCCCGATGCCAAAGCGCTGTATTTGATTGCCAAAGCGCTACCAGGATATAACAGCAGCGTAGTCAGTGAAACCCTTGATGGACTGACCAAAGTGGTACGGACTTCTAATCAATATAGCCCTGACAATTATTTGTTGTACGACGTTAAAAAGAACCAACTCAGCTATTTATTTAACAGCCGTTCTTGGGTCAATATTGATAATTCTGCCAACGTAGTACCGTTTAAGTTCAAGGCTAGAGATGGTATCGAAATTGCGGGTTATGTGACTTTACCCGTGGGCGTGGATACCCTCGAAGACGCGAAAAACCTGCCGTTTATCGTCAATGTTCATGGCGGCCCCCATGGCGTACGAGACTATATGCAATATGATAGAGAAAACCAGCTTTATGCCAGCCGAGGCATAGGGGTGTTGCAGGTCAACTATCGCGGCTCTACTGGTTATGGCCAAAAATTCACAGAACTGGGTTACAAGCACTGGGGCGATACGGTTCAGTTTGACATTATTGACGGTATAAAAGCGTTGGTGGGCCAAGGCGCTGCCGATAAAAATCGTTTGTGTATTATTGGCGCCAGTTTTGGTGGTTACAGTGCGCTGCAAAGCTCGATTATAGCGCCTGATTTGTTTCAATGTGCGGTGGGTATTGTCGGCGTTTATGATTTAGAACTGATGCATGAAACCGGTAGTATAAGCAACCGAAAAAGCGGTAGAGCGTATTTAGAAAAGGCCATAGGCACCGACAAAAATGTGCTTAGGGCCAATTCACCAGTTCGACATCTTGATAAACTTAAAATCCCAGTATTGATTGTTCATGGTGGCGAAGACAAACGCGTGCCAGTAGAACATGCACAAATGCTTAAAAAAGGTTTAGAGAAACAGGGGCTGCACCACGAGTGGATGTTGCTTGACGATGAAGGCCATGGTTTTTATAAACCCGAGCACCGGGCGGCGGTTTATAAACGTACGCTACGATTTTTACGGCAGCATTTAAAAATGTCAAAATAAGAGGTAAATTTGACTAATAGCTCGTCAAGTCTTGAACCTGCATTGCAGGGTATGACGCAAGTTTCAGACCTGAGCCTAGGTTCGAAGAACTTGGAGGGTTAGATGACAATGAAACCTCGCCAGAAAATCGGTATCGCCTTAGCGCTTAAAGTATCGCTTTAGACAACAGTTTCGCAGAGTACCTGCCGTTTAAACAGGTTGCTTGAAACCGATGTTGGATTAACTGGATATTTTAATATGTTAAGTCAAGACTTGACCTTGTCGACTTCAGGAAAATTCTGATGGGTGACCCTGTCGACATTTGTCGAGTAAGCCGAGCGTTAGCTAAGGTTGCTAAAAGCTAAGTTTAGTTGTGCTTGATGATAGGGCTGAGGGAGGGGATTTTCTTCCTAAGCCTAATGATAAATCACGTGACTCTGGCCCCTTGATTTTAGTCTTTTGATTTTATGGGGGTTATTGGGGTTTCAAGATCTCTGACCCCTTTGGTATATCCTTAATACCCATAATAGGATTATTTATCTACCCAACTAGACAAAAATTACAGCTAATCACTTGATTATACTGAAAAAACATCCAATTTACCGAAAGTATTATTAGATATGCTACTTGACCCCTTTTTCTTGACCCCTTTTGTCCTTCGGTCGGGGTTCTTTAAAAAAGTTTTTGTTATTTGATATGCATCAGTATCCTCATACTGATTAGCAACTAAGGGGTTACAAGCAGCCAATAAAAACAAAGCCAGCTTGTGATAAGCTGGCTTTTCGGTTACTGTTTTAATGATTTATATAACAGTAAAATCAACAGCTTAACTTAATCAGGCTCTGGCTCCGATTATTATGTCCAAGTTTACTAAGGCTATTAAGCGTCTCTATGTTCCCTGTTTTCTTTTTCAATCCTATATTTAAGTTTGAAACCATCCAGCGATTTTGTTAAATAAACTAAATCATTAGTCTCCAAGCATACTTCCGTTTCATTTAAAATATCATCGACAATATTCTTGGCCGCATTGATATTGTAGCCATATTCTTTTCTCAGAAACTTGTTAAACTGGACTTTATTGAAACCTTCATCCCAACCATAAATAACGATTTTCATTCTTTATCTACCTTAATTCTTATTGGCTTTGGTTTCTTTCCTTTATTAGCTCCTGTTGTTCTCTCGCCTCCTTCAATTACAACTTCCTTAACGCCATATTCCTTACCAATTTCTCTACCGGCCTCACGAACTCCTCCTAACCCAACAGAGCCACCTCCAGGTCCGTCTATATGAGCACCACCTTCACCACCAATGGTTAATGTCGCACCGTCTACAGATGGATCGCCAATGATTGTAATAGGACCTTTTTCTGTTTCAACTGTAATTTCCACAGTGCCTGAACCATCATCGTCAATGGTAACGTTGCTTTCAGAAGAGGAATTACCAGAAGGCCCTGTCATTTCGTTATATGCCACTACTCCCAGTACGCCTAGAGTGGCCCCAATTACACCACCAATTACAGCACCTACTGGACACGCGGGGCCAGTAGCTGCACAACCAACAGCAGCCCCTGCAACTGGATTGCGACCATCTGGATCGGTGTATTTATATGGGTTGTTATTCGCATAGGCATAACGATTAAAGTTATGAATATTTGAGAAACTGACAGGATCATTACTCATAAACCGCCCAATCACCGGATCATAATACCGCGCCTGCATATAGTTGAGGCCAGTGTCTTTATCCCACTGATGTCCCGTATAGCCAACGTTGGTATTATCCACATTTTGGCTGCCATTTTCTAATGAAACTTGGGCTTCTGTTACTCGCTCTTTTCCTAAAAATATGTAGTCTGTGATAGTTTCAGTTTGTTGGTCCCATTGATAAATTATTCGGCCTGATAGGTCGTAAATGCTGTAACGATGTTTGCCGTTTTTGGTGTCTTTGACTCTTTTGCCGCTACCGTCATAAATATATGTATGGCCACCTGTGCCAGTCACTTGCCCGGCTTGGTTTCTTGGTAATTGCACACTACCCGTATTAGTCACTGCGCCTTTTTTGTCGTAG
>CALKGI010000024.1 GCA_938085045.1 uncultured Alteromonadaceae bacterium | reverse complement strand
GGGACATCATGCCGGATCCGGAGTTCTATCACGACTGCCTCGTTGCCTCCTACGAGGAGCTTTACGCGGCAGCCAACGAAATTAAACCCGGCGCCACCAGGAGCGCAGCCATCGCGGCCAAGGCAAAGATAAAATCGCGTAGCTTTGCTAGGTCAATCTGAAGGTTTTGCGCGCTGACATGAACAAAATTGGTCGGGTTATTGATTTCGTGAGCAACGCCTGCGGTTAGGGTACCCAAAGAGGCCATTTTTTCAGCCTGAACTAACTGTTGCTGAGTGTCGATAATCTTGTGGTTTTTCTGTTCTATTTTGGCGTAGGCATTGGCATTGTCTAGTGCGATTGCTGTGGTCGAGGCTAACGTGTGTATCATGTTTTGCTGCTCTGCGTTGTAAGCATGTTGGCGATAGCTTTGTACCGTCAAGGTGCCTATAACATCATTGCCAATCAATAATGGGTAGTACATGACTGAGCCGATGTTTTTGCCCACTGTTGGTCGTTGATTGTTGATATCGCCAAAGTAGTCTGGCCCTTCGAGTTCAAAATCGTCTAAGAATAATGGCTGTTTTCGTTCAATACACCATACCGCAGGCCGAGACTTTTCGTCCATAGACACGCTAAAAGGGTTAAGGTATTGGTCATCTTCAATCGCCAGTTTAAAGTCGATTTGATTTTGGTTAGATTGGTACATGCCAATGGCGAACACATCAACATCCATTAATGTTTTAATGTGGTCGTAAGCGGTATTCATGAGTTTATCAAGGTCTAAAGAGCTGCTGATTTGTGCGCATATGTCATTGAGGGCGCTGATTTTTTGGTTTGACAACTGTAGCCGTTCAGTTCGCTCTAGTACTTTAAGTTCGAGGTTGCGGTTGATATCAAGCAGTCTCAAGTGGGTTTCTACTCGGCTGAGTAATTCGTGTTTACTGATGGGTTTACTCAAGTAATCATTGGCACCTACGGCAAAGCTTTCAACTAAGTCGGCCACTTGGTTTTTGGCTGTTAAAAATATCACCGGTAAGTCGTTGACCGAGTATGAATTTCGCAGTTTTTTACAGACTTCATAACCCGATACCTTGGGCATCATAATGTCGAGCAGAATCAAATCAAAGGGTTCACTATTGTCGATGATTTGTAAGGCTTGTTCTCCGCCAGAAGCTTCGACTAATAGATAGTTGCGCATCGATAAATGATTGTGCAGCACCTGACGGTTAACCGGTTCATCATCTACCAATAAAATGCGAAACTGGCGGCCGTCGTTACTGGTCGGTGCAACAGGCAAAGCTTCATTCAACGCATCATTCAATGCGCTATTTTCGGCGTTTTCTTCGAGTAAATGTAAACGGGAAACATCCCTATTTAGTGAGGCTTTTTGTACAGTCAGCGGTAGGGTAAAGCTAAATATAGTGCCCTTGCCCAATTGGGATTCAACGGTGATCTGTCCGCCATGTAGCTCGACCAATTGCTTGGTTACAGCCAGCCCCAACCCCGTGCCGCTGTAGGTCCGTTCGGTGTGGCCTTCAAGCTGTTCGAAGGATTCGAAAATTAACGAAAACTGGTCTTTTGCGATACCAATACCATCGTCGCTGACAGTTATTTTAAGCATCTGGTCTTGTTTGAGCGCTGATAGGGTTATCTGACCTGCTTCGGTAAATTTAATGGCGTTGCCCACCAGGTTATGAAATATTTGCGCCAGACGACATTCGTCAGCCAGTGCACTGGGTAAATCTCCTGGCACGTTGTTGACCAGTTTTAAGTTTTTTTCGCCCACCAAAGGGCGAGAAAGGGCCAGAACCACTTCGGCCATGCTGTGCAGGTCAACGGCCAACGGGTGTAATGTCAGATTGCGGTTTTTCAGCTTCGAAAAATCTAGAATGTCGTTCACCAGATTAGATAAACGTTTACCGCTGGTGATGATCATCGACAAGTTAGCGCTGCTGGTTTTTGACTGAGGGCCACCAACGCCATCAACCAAAGACTCTGCCAAACCGATAATGCCATTTAATGGGGTGCGCAATTCATGGGAAGTGTTGGCCAAAAACTCATCTTTGAGTTTGTCTACTTGTTTGAGTTGTAGGTTGATGGCCCGTTCTTGAACCACATTTTTTCGTTGCACCCTCACAAAAGCGACCACAATTGCTGTAATACACAAAATATAGAAAGTGTAAGCCCACCACGATTTCCATGGCGGTGGCAAGACCGTGACATTAAGCGATTTGCCCTGTTCATTCCAATATCCATCTTTGTTGCTGGCTTTAACGGTGAAAACATAATTTCCAGCAGACAAATTGGTATAGGTAGCACGGCGATTTTTGGCATCGGTGTAGACCCAATCTTCATCTTGACCCACCAATTGATAGGCGTATTGGTTTTTCAGTGGATTGGCGTAATGTAGCGCGACAAATTCAAACGTTATCAGGTTTTGGCGATGGGTGAGGGTCAAACTGCTCAATGTATCGATAGTTTGCGGCAGGCTAAAAGCTGCACTTTTGTCTTTTATTGGCACTGGTTGGTTGGCCACCAAAAACTCAGTTAACACCACATTTGGCGGTGTGGTATCGTCTTTAATATTCGCCGGAAAAAAGCGGTTGAAACCGTTTACGCCACCAAAAAACAGCTCGCCACTGTTACTTTTAAATCCAGCGCCAATATTGAATTCGTTGCTTTGCAAGCCGTCGTTAACATCATAATTTTTAAACGTTTCGTTGTTAATATCAAATCTTGAGAGGCCTTGGTTGGTACTCAACCACAAGTAACCTTGTTGACCTTCAACAATGTCGTTAATGGTGTCATTGGGCAGGCCTTCTTTTTGTCGATAGTGGCTAAAATGCCCCGTGTTTGAATCGAATTTGTTCAGCCCGCCGCCAAAGGTCGCGATCCATAAAGTGCCTGTCTTGTCTTCATAAATAGATGAGATAAAATCGTGACTTAAACTGTGAGGGTCTGACGCTTGGTATCGGTAAGAGACAAACTGCCCGGTATCAACATCTAATTGGTTGAGACCACTATCAGTGCCAACCCACAAACGTTTCTTTGAGTCTTCAAATAAGCTGGTGACATTATCGCTGCTGAGGCTTGAATCGTCTGTTGCACTATGTTGGTAGTGGCTGAAAGTTTGGCTAGATGGCTGGTAACGATTGAGTCCACCGCCTGCGGTGCCCACCCAAATCAAGCCTTTACTGTCTTTTAATAGCACTCGTACAATATTGCTACTCAAGCTGCTGGGCTGGGCTGGTTGATGTTTAAAATGCGTGAATTTGTGGGTTTGAGGGTTGTATCGGTTCAGCCCGCCGCCAAAGGTTGCGGCCCAAATTAAACCACTGTTATCTTCAATAGTGGACCAAACACTGTTATGACTCAATCCGTCCGGATTGTTTGATTGATGTTTAAATTGGACATAACCATTTAATTTGCTGCTGTATTGATTTAATCCTTCTTGAGTACCCAGCCACAAAGTACCATCAAGACTAATATTAATGGCCATGACGGTTGAATGGCTCAACGAATGGGGTTGTGAAGCTTGGCGTTTAACGTGACCAAATCGGTGCTTTTGACGGTCGAACTTGTTCAATCCACCGCCAAAAGTGCCAATCCATAAGATCCCCTGAGCGTCTTCGTGGATTGATTCGATGGCGTTATTGCTCAGGCTGTTGGCGTCGGTTGCATCGTGTTTAAAATGAACAAAGCGATTGTTTGTTGGGTTATACCTGTTCAGCCCGCCGCCATGAGTACCGACCCAAACAGAATTTTCGCTATCTTTGAAAATAATTCTAATCGCATTGTGGCTGATGCTGTTGGGTTCATCGTTTTGATGTGTAAATTGTTCGAATTGTTTGGTTTGTGCATCGAAACGGTTGAGTCCATTAAGGGTGCCTACCCATAGCGCACCGCTTGCGTCTTGAAGCAGTGAAGAAACATTGTTATGACTCAAACTGTGTGGGTTAGTTGGTTGGTGATGATAGTGGCTGAATGTTTGTTGGCGGGTATCAAAGTGACTTAAGCCCCCCTCGGTGCCGAGCCATAAATTTCCTTGCAAATCGGCTGCAATAGCAAAAACTTTGTTGTTGTCTAGGTTGTTGTTGTCTAGGTTGTTGGTGCCTTCGCGCGGCTGACCTAAACGGTCGAATTGTCCAGAGCGTTCATTGTAACGATTCAGTCCTCCACCGGCGGTACCTACCCAAAACGTGCCATTTTCTTCTGCAAAAAGTG
Organism: uncultured Alteromonadaceae bacterium; assembly: GCA_938085045.1. Taxonomy (GTDB): domain Bacteria; phylum Pseudomonadota; class Gammaproteobacteria; order Enterobacterales; family Alteromonadaceae; genus JABSOG01. The sequence continues at coordinate 1,311 of CALKGI010000024.1, read as the reverse complement.
CGCTAACGTTATCGTAGCTTAAACTGCTGGGGTCTGTTGGGTCGTGTCTAAAATGAACGAAACGTTCGGTGTCGGTGTTTAGGCGGTTTAATCCACCCCCTCGGGTGCCAACCCACAATCGGCCTTTTGGGTCTTCGTAGAGCTTGGTGGTTAAGTTGTTCGATATTGAGGTTGGGTTATGCGGGTCGTGGCGAAATACCTTGAAGTTGTAACCGTCGTAACGGTTTAAACCGTCATTGGTGGCAAACCATAAAAACCCTTTTTTGTCTTGAAGGATACTGTTTACCACACTTTGTGACAGACCATTTTCAATGGTTAGATGATCAAAACGTGTAGCGAAGTTTGATGCTTGGGTTGTAAAGCAACAGAGTAAGAAAAACACACTAATGTACTGATGCAAGGGTAATTCTCTGATAATGATACCAATTTATCTATTAAGTATAGTCGAAATCACCGCCTGTTTGACTGAAAAGCGAGCAGCGGGTTCTTTTAAGTTGTAAGAATTAAAGTGGCAAAGTAAGGGTGAAAACACTACCGCTACCAAATTCAGACTCAACCGCCAGAGCGCCACCATGTTTTTGTACAATACCGAACGAAATCGACAGACCTAGTCCGGTGCCAGCGCCGACTACTTTGGTAGTGTAAAACGGTTCGAACAGTTTGTTTTTGGTTTCGTTACACATGCCGCAACCGTTGTCTTTTATGGTGACTTCTATGTGTTGTTGAGGGGCGTGTTGAGGGGGTTGTTGAGAGTGTAGCTGAGTTGTTTTTTCTGTATTGTTCTCACTCGCAGTAGTAATCATTTTACAGGTGACAGTAATTTTTCCCTTAACGTTTTCTTCGTGTTGCTGCTTGATTTTAATCGCATCGCAAGCGTTGACAATTAGGTTCATAAATACCTGATTGAGCTGGGCAGGGTAGCAATTAAGCTCTTCAATGTCAGACAACTGCGTGACGAATTCGGTGACGTCTTGGTATTGGGTTTGCATTAGGTTAATGGTCGACTGCAACAAGTCGTTGACCAATACCGGTTTTTTCTCAGCTGAATCGAGTTGGCTGAACACCCGTAAATCTGCGACTATGGTTTTAATTCGTTCAGTGCCATCTTTAATGGTGACAAGGTGTTCATATAGCGGCGCGAATTGTTGTCTGAAACTGTCAAGAATGCCTTCATCGGCATCATCGCCAGCCAGTTGAAAGATAAAGTCTTGAAAATGAGACAGGTCAGTTTCGAGTATTTTTGCACTGACATGGACAAAGTTGGCCGGGTTGTTCAGTTCGTGGGCAACGCCTGCGGTTAGGGTGCCTAAA
>CALKGI010000023.1 GCA_938085045.1 uncultured Alteromonadaceae bacterium | reverse complement strand
GGGGTCAAGTAGCATATCTAATAATACTTTCGGTAAATTTGGTGTTTTTAGTATAATCAAACTGTTAAGTGCAACTTGTTGACTAGCTTGGTCGATGATGGTGCCTAGATAAAAAGTATTATAAAAGCTACAGGCCCCTTTTATTTAAGGGCAACAAGCGTAAAGTCAGCGACAACCGCAATAACGAAACGACCACAACGTATTTGGCTTACGGCAAACCCGCGTATAACACCGCAACCTTCATCGACGCGCCAGAAGGCGCCGATACCGCGATGCAAATCAATCAATTTGGTAGCATCACCAAAATCACGCAAGGCGGATTTACAGAGAATCGCTATTACGATACCTACCAACGTTTATGTCAAAGTTACCGCGCCGACACGGGTAAAACAGTTTACGAATACAACGAAATCGGTGAAATGCAGTGGTACGCGCAAGGCGCCAGCGGTGCGGCGAATCGTTGTTCAAGAGGCGATGTGCTCGCCAGTGAAAAAGTCTACTTAACCTACGACAACCTCGGCCGTGTTAAGCACAAAAACTTCAGCAACAGCGTAACGGCAGACGTCGATTATTACTACGACCCCAATGGTAATGTCACCAACGTTAACAGCGGTCCAACCCAATGGTCGTACAAATACAACACCCAAAATCAGACGACAGAAGAAACCCTAAAACTCGACGGTCAAACCTTTGAGCTGAAATACGGTTACGACTCACTGGGCAACCAATCGACTCTGACTTATCCGTCTGGCAGGCAAATTAGCTATGCACCAAATGCACTAGGTCAGCCCACCAAAGCGGGTGAATTTGCAACGGGTGCAAGCTATCACGCCAACGGCACATTAACCGATTTCAACTATGGCAATGGGCTTAAATACAGCCTGACGTTAAACAGTCGCCAACTGCCAGAGCAGCTTAAAACGCTTAGGGGCAGCACTGCTCTATCACACCTGCAATACGCTTATGATGGCAACGGCAACACCAGTAGCATCACTGACCACAAAGACAACCGATACAGCATCACCATGGGTTACGATGGCCTCGACAGGTTAACCTCGGCAGGTGGTAAATGGGGTGCATCAACTAACTTCATCTACGACACCATGGGCAATATCACCAGCAAAAACCTAGGCAGTATGGTTGTTAGTTACGTTTACGACCCAACAACCAAACGCCTAAATTCAGCCAACGTGACGGGCAGTAAATCCAAGAACTACAGCTTTACTTACAACAAAAAAGGCGCGGTAACTAACACGGGCAGTGTGCAACTACCCCGAAACCAAGCTGGGCAAGTGACTGGCACAGGTGGTCATACTTATATTTATGACGGTAGCGGCAAAAGAGTCAAAGACACCAAAAACGGCAAACATCGTTACAGCATCTATGACTTATCAGGCCGAATGATTTACCAATGGGACCAACAAACCGAAACCATCACAGACTACATATTCCTAGGAAAAGAGCGAGTAACAGAAGCCCAAGTTTCATTAGGAAATGGCAGCCAAAGTGTGGATAATACCAACGTTGGCTATACGGGACATCAGTGGGATGAAGACACTGGCCTGAACTACATGCAGGCACGGTATAATGACCCGTTGCTTGGGCGGTTTTATAGTAATGATCCGGTTGGGTATACTAGAGCCAATCCGGTTATGTCGTTTAACCGATATTTATATGTCAATAACAACCCATACAAATACTCTGACCCTGATGGTCAGTTTGCGATCTTGTTGCTCTTTGCACCAGAGATTACAGCATTTGCTTATGCCACCTTATTCGTTGGTAGTGCTACCGCTGCTGGCTATGCAGGTTCCGAGGCTATCAATGCTTTTAATGAGACTCCCGATACACCTGCCCAAGATAAAAAAAGGAAATATACGAAAAAAGATCGAGAAAAAATGAAAGATGCCGCAAATGATACATGCGAATACTGTGGCGACGATATTACAATGGAGCCGGGTAGTGGTAATTCTATGGAAGGTGACCACATTGACCCTTGGGTAGAAGGTGGTCAAACTGATGAAGAAAATGGCGCTGCAACCTGTAGAAGTTGTAACAGAAGCAAAGGGAAGAAAAAGTTGGACACTGATGAAGGCGAGTATCAACCTAAAAAACCAAACGATAGAATAAAAAAGAAAATGAAGGATAAGTAATGAATTTTAAATCTAATCTGGGTGTTTTCGTTTGTCCTCATATATTTAAAAATACACGGCCTATATTATACGTGGTACATGAAGACAATGAGTGGCAATGCTTATGTGGCCTGGATGATCATGACCAAAACGGTCACCTTGTCGGTATTGGGCATTTGATAAAAAGAGATCCAACTATTGATGATTTATATAACATGCCGAATGAGTGGGAAGCACAAAGAGAGTCTGTAGATAAAAATTGGGTTAAGTCAAAATGTGAATGATCATACTAACGGCAGCCCCTATAAAGCACACGACATATTCTTTTAAAGTGGGCTGCATAGAGGCTGCATAGGACAGTCACCATCAGGGCTGCATAGGACAGTCACCATTCAAGAATAAAACGTAACCGCTTTAACTGGCGATATTCTTAGATTATAACGCTAGCAGTTCAGCATTGAATGCTTTCGTGTTGGTAAAGAGGAATTTGGCTGGTTTCTATTCGATTTGCACCATAGCTAATAATACGAGACTTCTTAGGACAGTCACTTATTAAGCACAAAATGTTCTTTAAAAGTGACTGACCTTTTTATTCTAAAGCGTCAGACTTTTTTATTTTCACCACAAAACCGCTAATAAATCCGCTCAACCAACTGTTGATTAACATCAAAATCCAAGCCCTGTTCAATAAACCCAGCGACTATCTTGGCGGTTAGTGCTGGTTGTTCGGTATGAAGGTAATGATTGCCGCCTTGAATTTCAAAGCCGGTGATATTCTTCAGTGACTTACACAACGCAATAGCACGCTGTGATGAGGTCGTGGTGTCTGCGCTGCCGGTTAGTAGCAGGGCGGGTTGTTTTATGGTGTTAACCAATTCGGCGACATCGTGTTGCCTGAAATTCATCAGTTGACGTGCGTAATTGACCAGTAATGTTTCATCGGTGAACGGTTCGTATAATAATTTACTGAACGATTCGTTGGCAAGGCTAAAGACATTTTCGGTTTTAGCTTTGCTGATGGCCTCGTCAAAACGGTCAAGATTGCCTTCTTGTTTGGCCCGCATAGCAGCCATCGATGGCACCATTGATTTGGCCGCCCTTGGCATTTTATTGACCAATGAGCACATCGTCAGTAGATTTTTCTCAAATGCGCTGTCTTGATTGTCAAAGCCTGTTACCCCTGGAAACGAAGGGGTTAACATCATCACTGAATCGACCAATTCGGGGAGTTTGTCAGCCAATTCTAAGGCCAGTTTCGGTCCGCTACACCAGCCCAATAAATGGCAGCTGTCAGCGCGCTCTTCGTTTAAAAGCGCTTTGGCATCTTCAACAAAACCTTCAATATAACGGTCTTCGTCATAATAAACATTATTGAGCTGTTGCTCTGACTTTCGGTCACGGTGCTGCCACAAAATCACTTTGTAGTCGGGGCTAAGCAAGTCGACAAGTGGTGTCCAGAATGTGGAGTTCAAACCAAACGCGTTAACAATAAAAATACTCTTTGGCCCTTCGCCGCAACACCAATAGTCGAGTTGGCCGTTTGGTGTGGCCAATTGTTTGTTGACGATTGGCATAGGAGGCGCTGCCATAAGGGATTCTGCTGGCGCTTCTACATCGTTTTGGGGCGCAACTTGTTCATAGATGAGCCGCATCTGCTCAGTTATCAAGTCGTTAGACAGGGCAGGGTTATCGGCTTGCGACAAAACTGCCGCGCTGTTGGTGACGCAAAACAGTTGCTTGGCACTAAAGTAGCGGTAAAAAAACTGGCTCAAATGCTCAAGTAGTTGATCTTGAGGCATAAAGGCACTGTTATCAGGTTCTATTTCAATGGGTAGTGCGCATACATCTGCCAATATAGCCATCAAGTCACTGATTTTCGTTTCTTGAGTATGGGTAATGTGGTAAATATTATTGCGGTTATCTGTGTCTGCGATATTTATCAGCTGGGTTATTGCTTGCTCAAGTGTGACGATATTTATCGCACCATCTTGTGGCAAAGTTAACTTTAACTTAAATCTCGAAAAATAATCAGGCACTTTGTTTTGCACCTGTTGTTTAACGTAGCTAGTGGCTTTAATTAACCCATGTAAAAATGTTGGGCAATCATTCGCAGTTGACTGTTGCGCAGGTAATATCATCGATGGGCGTAATATGCGGTAGTTAAGACCACCGTTTTGGTGTGCATCTAACAGCTGTTTTTCACCTGCACGAGCCATCACTTCAACGTTGTTATTTACGGGGTAAACTGGGTCAAAGGGAAGCTCTTCAATCAGACCATTAGCCATGCCATTAGCATAAGCTGTGCCGACGTAATTAAAAGTCACTTCAGGTAAAGCAAGGCACAAGGCAAGACGCTGTTTTAGTTGCCAATTCTCTTTGGCAATTAAAGCCTCATCAAGATTTTCCATCCAGTCAGATGGCGGTAAAAAATGCCAAAACTGGTTGATGTTATACGAATTCAAACACCCGGGATTAATGCCAAATAAGGCTTTATCGGCGTCGCCACTTACCAGTGACAGTCGAGACTCATCGATAGTTAACGCCGAATTGGCCCCTGTTAATTGGCTAATCAATTCTTGTTGCGTTCGACCTTGCAATTCAAGGTAGCAAACTTGGTGATTGGTGGTTGCCAGAAGTTGGCAGATAAAATGTTCGACGACAAAACCGCTGCCACTGATAAAGTATGTTTGCAAAATAGATTCTCTTGGAAGGTGTCAGCGGCCAAAAACACGAATATTTGGCCGCTGGAAAAACGCTATTGCTTGAGGCGTGCGGCCAAATCGTTGACAGATTGTTTCATATAGTGACCAGCAATGATTTTTCCATCGATTCTGGCGTAATCATCTAGCATACCGTAATTTTCAAAACCGCATTTTAGCCATATATTTCGGGCAGGTGTACCGTCTCTAACATCTAGTGTTAGTAGCTCAATATTATGCTCTCTACATTTTCGTACGATACTGTCAAAAGCTTGAAATAATACCCCAGCTCCACGGTAATCATGACTGATCATGCCTTTGCTCATGTCGGCTATATGACAGTTGTTCGGACTGCCATTTTGCACCACAATCACCATGCAAATCACTTCGTTGTCGGCGGTTTTGCCAATCATTAAAAAGTTGCGGCCCGCTTCAACATTCTCTTGCAACTTGTCTAGATATTGGTTGATTTCTGCTTCGCTGACATGCTCACTAAAACCAACAATGGGGTCAGTGGCACTGACTTTTAAAATTAATTCGGTAATGGCTGGTTTATCGGCCTGCGGGATGGAGGTTAGCCAGTTATAGCTAATGGCTGCGGCCTGCTTGGTGTTTGCTTGAGACATTAGGTCTTAAATCCTTATCGGTTGAACATTATTGCGAGTACACATGCTAAATACAAAAACGTTGTTTAATCTAAATCCAACGGTAACAAGTGATGACTGGCCAACCATTCGTCATTATATACAGTGTTAAGGTACTTCAGGCCGCTATCGGGTAAAATCACCACTATGGTGGTGTTTGGTTCGGCTGATTTTGCAATGGTTCTGGCGCCAGCCAAAACAGCCCCAGAAGAGCCGCCCAGCAACAAACCTTCGTTTCTGGCCATTACGTGACAGGTGCTAAAAGCATCGCGGTCGTTAACCCTAACTTCTTCGTCAACATGCGCAGGTAAGTAGTTGCCGGGGGTAAAACTCAGCCCCGTGCCATTTTGTAAAAATGGTTTGTAGGTGCCGCCAAAAATAACCGATCCTGCCGGTTCAACGCCAACCACTCGCAGCTGTGGCAGCTGCTCTTTTAGGTATTTAGCCGTGCCGCACAAGTGACTGCCAGTACTCACACAACCCATCAAAACACTGATATCACCATCGAGTTGTTTTAATATTTCGGGGCCTGTGTGGTGATAGTGTGCATCGAGTGCTGCATTGTTGTTGTACTGGTCGAGGTTTACGCAATTACTCATATTTTTGGCGATGTTTTTGGCCATTTCAATGCGGTTTTTTTGGTAACCACCAGAGCTATCTTTTTCGGTAACAATTTCTACATTGCCGCCAAATGCTTTAACTAGCGCGATGTTGCTCTTAGGTGTTTTTGGGTCAAGAATGCAGATGAATTTGTATTTGCGTACGGCGCAGATCATCGCCAGCGCATGGCCCATATTGCCTGATGAAGACTCGACTATGGTATCGCCGGGTTTTAACGCACCGCTTTTTTCTGCCGCTTCAATGAGCTGCATAGCGCTGCGGTCTTTGACACTGCTGCCGGGATTAACCGATTCAAGCTTGCCGAAAATCCGAATGTTTTTTTCCGGATTGCCAAGGCAATGTATTTGTATCAAAGGTGTATCACCAATGACATCGAGAATGTTGTTTGAGATCATGTTTCAAGTACTCCTGTTGAACTGCTTATCGTCTTCATGACGTGGATCCATAGCTTCATATTCCCTAAAATTGACTGAAATATTGAACACGAATTCCATTGTTAAATTTATGTAAACTAATTGTTGGCTTTTATAGTTCCCTTGATGCAAATCATGACTGTATCCTAAACTCACTACAGCCTTTTAAACAAGAAAAAAACCTTGAAATTTCAGTTGTTCCTGCCAATTAGTGTGATATTTTGCGTTAAAAAGTACTTTTGTGTCAATATCACTGAATATGTTTTTGATATACGTCAGTGTTTGGTACTATGCACCAATTGTATTTGTTAGTAAATGTTAATGTATCTATTACGTTGTATCAATGGTGTTAAGTTGATGATTTCAAATGTCAAGTACTAAAAACAAATATTGCAACCTATTTTTGTACGTGGTTTGTAACGATTTTTGTACAAACAATTGCGCACCTTTTAACGGGTCGGAACGCGCAAATCACAAGTTTAGGATGAGTCTTCATTCCTATCTCAGTAACTAATGGAATTTTTATGAAATCTATGAGTCAGTCTTTCCCTTTGTCCCTGGTTCAGTTGGACATCTATTTTGATCAATTACATCTGGCAGATAACCCTACCTATAATATTGGTGGGTTTATTCGCATGGGGGCAGTTGATGTTGCTAGGTTGAACCGCGCACATGCGTGTTTAGTCAGTAGCGAAGATGTGTTTGGGTTGCGTATTTTTACCAACGAGCAAGGCGTAAGACAAGTTGTCAGTGAACAACGCACGACCGAACTGCCATTGATAGATTTTTGTGATGAAACCGACCCAGATAAAACTGCGACTGATTGGACCAACAAGCGCTTTCAAGTTTTGTTTGAACTGCACGATGCTGAGTTGTTTAACACCTGTTTGGTTAAAGTCAGTGACACTGAATACCGATACGTCGCGATAGCCCATCACCTGATTATGGATGGTTTTGGTTTTGCCAACTGGGCTCGCAAATTGGGTGAATTTTATCATGCTCAAAATAGCGACTCAGACAAGCTACAGCCAACCCCTTGGTCTGACATTGTTGAGGGAGATGTAAAGTACCTCGAAGGTAAAAAATATCAATCAGACAAAACCTATTGGCAACAAACCTTTGCACAAGCCCCTGAACCACTGCTGACTCCTTTTTATCGCAATACTTTTGACAACAAAGACCTTATTCCCAGTGGCCGCGAAACCGTAACCATACCGGTTAGCGATTATCAGGCACTCAAAGCAATTGCCAGTACTTATCAAACCGATATGCCGCAATTGTTATTGGCCGTTCTGTCGGTTTATTTTGGCGCGGCGACCGGGCAAGATTCGTTGGTTGTTGGTTTACCGGCCCATAACCGTCGCAGTAAAGTACAAAAGCAAATGTTGGGGGTTTTTACCAACATCTCGATGATGACGGTGAATCTTGATGGCGAGCAATCGTTGGCACAATTAACGACTGACATTGCCAAACAGCAAAAAGCCAATTACAGACATCAGCGCTATCCCGGCGGGCACGTCATTCGTGATTTGGGATTGTCTGGTAGTGGTCAGCGGTTATATGACTTAGCCTTTAACTTTTTACGCCTCGACAGCGATTTAACAATCGCTGGCAGCAAAGCCCAGCTTTATTACCTCAGTCACCGTCACGAAATGACACCGTTAATGGTTAACGTTTGGGAATACGGCGACAGTCAGCCAGTAGAAATACAGTTTGATTTCAATGAAGCCTATTTTACTACGCCAGAAGCGCATTTGTTGATTAACCGTTTTAGCCATTTACTTGAACAAGTGAGTCAAAACCCCGATTGTGTGTTGGCGTCATTAGACATTTTACCGCCCCAAGAATTGCACACACAAAAGGTAGCCTTCAACGATAATCAAGCGCAGTTGCCGGTAGATTTATGCATACATCAATTATTTGAACGTCAGGCACAACAAACACCCGACAAAATCGCCTTAGTTTTTAACGACCAACAACTCAGTTACCGTCAACTTAACGAGCAGGCCAACCAATTGGCACATTACCTGATTCTTCAAGGGGTTAAGCCAGACACTTTGGTGGGTTTGTATGTCGAACGTTCAATGGATTTGGTCATTGGAATATTGGCGATATTAAAAGCGGGTGGGGCGTACGTGCCACTAGACCCCAATTATCCCAAAGAGCGTATAACCTATGTACTGCAAGATGCATCGGTGAACATTATGCTAACCGAAGCATCTTTACGCGAACAGTTGCCAGAGCATATTCATACCATTTGCCTTGATGACGAAGCGCAACTGGCTGAACTGGCCACTTATCGATTTACCAATGTAAAACCTGCGTCGTTGGGGCTCACCCCAGCGCATTTGGGGTATGTAATTTATACCTCAGGTTCAACTGGCCAGCCCAAAGGCGTGGCCATTGAACATAAAAATACCGTCGCGATGTTGAGTTGGGGTTTACAGTGTTATTCGCAAGACGACTTGCAAGGTGTGTTGGCATCTACCTCTATGTGTTTCGATTTATCTTTGTTCGAAATGTTTATGCCGCTGGCTTGCGGCGGGCGGGCGATTATTGTTAAAGATGCCTTGGCCTTGACCACGTTGGCAGACCCTCATTCAGTCACTTTAATTAACACCGTACCATCGGCCATTGGTGCTTTGCTTGATTTAGGCAATGGTTTGCCCTCATCTATTAAGGTTGTCAACCTCGCAGGCGAGGCGTTGCCCCGTGCATTGGTCAATCGTATTTATCAACAAACTGATGCTCGTCAAGTTTACAATCTTTATGGGCCCTCAGAAGACACAACTTATTCAACCGTAGCGTTGGTGCCTAGTAATAGTCACAACAAGCCGACCATAGGCGTGCCAATCGCTAACACTCAGGCTTATGTACTTAAACCCGATCAATCACTACAAGTGATTGGTATGGCAGGCGAGCTTTACCTTGGCGGTGCTGGGGTATGTCGGGGTTATTTAAATAATGATGACATGACAGCCGAAAAGTTTATCGCAAACCCCTTTAACGACAAAGCGGGTGACCGACTGTATCGAACCGGCGATTTAGTGCGTTGGCAAACCGATGGCCAGCTCGACTATTTGGGGCGAATTGACCATCAGGTGAAAATTCGCGGATTCAGAATTGAACTGGGCGAAATTGAAGTCAGATTGGCTCGGCTCGCCTCAGTTAAAGCGGCCGTAGTGATGGCAAGGACAGACGAAGGCACTGGGGCAAATCAGCAGTTAGTGGCTTATGTGGTACCCGTTGAAGAATGTGAGTCGTTAGACAATGGTCAATTCATTGGTGATCTCAAAGCTGGCCTAAGTGCGTCATTGCCGGGTTTCATGGTGCCTGCGATTTTTGTGATGCTCGATTGTTTACCGTTAACGCCCAATGGCAAATTAGACCGAAAAGCCCTGCCTGCGCCGAGTGGGCAAGACAGGCAAAAAGCTTTATATGTCGCACCTTCTACGCCTATAGAGCAGCAACTTTGTGACATCTGGCAATCTTTGCTGCAATTACAGCAAGTGGGTATTAACGACAACTTCTTTGAACTGGGCGGCGATTCGATACTGGCCACTCGGGTTATCAGTGAAGTACGCAAAGGCATGGCAGTCGAATTACCATTGCGGATGTTCTTTGAGCAACCCACTGTGGTTGCATTGGCGAATCAAATTAGTACGCTTGAGCCGGTGCTGGTGTTGCCCGATATCGTCAAGCGCGAAGACACACAAGACTCGCCACTGTCATTTGCCCAGCAAAGATTATGGTTTATCGACCAGCTTGAAGGCGGCAGTGCCCAATACAATATGCCCTATGCGTTCAGACTCGACGGCGAGCTGAATGTGCCAGCGCTACAACAGGCCTTTAACACCATAGTACAACGTCACGAAGTACTGCGAACCCGGCTGGTACCCGCACTGGGTGAGGCGCATCAAGTACTTCAAGATAACTGTGAATTGGCGCTGTTGAACATCGATTTGACTGACTTGACAGATGCGCAGCAACAACTGCGGGTGAGCGAATTGGCCGCTGACGACATGAAACAGGCGTTTGATTTGAGCTGCGATACTTTGTTGCGGTTGCAGTTGCTGACGTTGTCAGATCTATCTCATGTGGTGTTGTTTAATATGCACCATATTGCCTCAGATGGCTGGTCAAGTGCGATTATTATCGAAGAATTCACCACCCTTTACAGCGCTTACGCTCAGGGCAATGCTAACCCGCTTGCGCCTTTGGCCGTGCAATATGCTGATTTTGCTCACTGGCAGCGCCAGTGGTTGCAAGGTGATGCGTTAACTTCACAGTTAACTTATTGGACTGAACAGTTAAAAGGAATGCCCACGGTACATAGTTTACCGTTAGACAAACCACGTCCGGCGCAACAGAGCTTTAATGGCAAAGTATTACAACGGCAAGTTGATGCTCAGCTGAGTCAAAAAATCAATTCGGTTTGTCATAAACAGGGCGTTACTTTGTTTATGCTGTTGCAAACCGCCTTTTCAGTGTTGTTGGGCCGTTATGCCAATGAGACCGACATTGTGATGGGTAGCCCAATAGCGGGGCGTATGCATCAAGATATCGAACCTTTGGTTGGGTTTTTCGTCAATACTTTGGTGCTGCGTAGTAACCTTGAACAAAACCCGTCATTCAGTCACTTGTTGGCGCAAAACAAGCAAATGATCCTCGATGCCTACGCGCAACAAAGCATTCCTTTTGAAATGCTGGTTGAGGCGGTAAAACCGCAACGTAGCTTAAGTCATAGCCCGTTGTTTCAGGTGTTGTTTGTGCTGCAAAATATTCAAGAGCAAGACTTGGAGTTGCCGGGGCTGAGCCTTACACCGATTGAACAGCAAAGTGGGATCTGCAAGTTTGATGTTGAATTAAGTGTCGCGCCAACAAAAAATGGCGAATTGTCACTGACTTGGCAGTACAACGATGATTTATTCTTAGCCGATAGCGTTCAGCGCATGGCAGATAACTTTGTGGTACTGCTCGGGGCAATAGTGCAATCGCCCGAGCAAAGCATTGAGCAACTACCCATGCTGACCCAATGGGAAGAACAGCATCTGCGTCGACACCTTAATAACAACCGCATTGATTGCCCGCAAGACCTGTGTATTCATCAATTATTCGAACGTCAAGTCACCGCCACGCCCGATGCCGCTGCTTTGATTTATTGTCACAAGGTAAGTGACCAACAAGGTAGCGCTCAAGAGCAACTGAGCTATCAACAACTGAGCTATCAACAAGTTAATGAGCGTGCAAATCAGTTGGCCCATTATTTAATTGACCAAGGTGTTGAACCGGGCAATTTGGTTGGTTTGCATATCGAACGCGGTTTCGACATGGTGTGCGCGCTTTTGGCCATACTGAAAGTTGGGGCAGCCTACGTGCCGCTTGACCCAAACTACCCGTCAAATCGCTTAGAGAATATGCTCAGCGATAGCCAACTTAAGCACCTATTAACCCGCACCGATAGCGTTGAATTTGAATGCGCGGCAGATGTCAAAGTGCTGGCACTTGACCCTGACCCGGCGCTACAGGCGGCGATTGCTTATCCTAAAAGCAACCCAACCCGACATGCCAACAGCAGCCCGGCCGATTTGGCTTATGTGATTTACACATCTGGGTCAACCGGAATGCCAAAAGGCGTGATGATTGAACATCGCTCTGCGGTACAAATGGTTAACTGGGCGCAGCAACAGTACACCCAAGCGATGTTGGCCAATGTGTTGGCGTCGACCTCAATTTGTTTCGACTTGTCAGTGTTTGAAATGTTTGCCCCGTTAAGTGTTGGTGGCACAGCGGTGATAGTTGCTGATGCCTTGGTATTGGGCCACAGTGATTTTGATACTGAATTATCTTTGATTAATACCGTGCCCTCGGTGATCCAAACACTGCTCGACATTGATGCGATTCCACAAAGCGTGAAAACCATCAACTTGGCTGGTGAATTACTTCAACAAAATGTGGTTGATAAACTTTATGACCTTGGCGTTGAACAGGTCTTTGATTTGTATGGTCCCTCAGAAGATACCACCTATTCAACCTGCATGTTGCGTCAACCCGGCGGCGTAACGGCCATCGGTAAGCCTATTAGCAATACGCAGGCTTTTGTACTCGACCGACAACTCAACCTTGTGCCCAAAGGCGTTGAAGGCGAACTTTATTTGGCCGGTGCAGGATTGGCCCGGGGTTATCTTAACCAGCCACAAATGACTGCCGAGAAGTTTGTTAATAACCCTTTTAGCAATGATGCTGAGGCGTTGATGTACAAAACCGCCGATTTGGTGCGCTGGTTACCCAGCGGCGATTTGGCGTATATGGGCCGGGTAGACTCTCAGGTTAAACTGCGCGGTTTTCGGATTGAACTGGGTGAGATTGAACATCAAATTAGTGTCTGTCCTGAAGTTTCTGGTTGTACTGTATTGGTGCGTGAAGACCAGTTGCAACAAAAACAACTGGTGGCATATGTTGTATTAAACTGTGTTCAGGCAGATGTTCAGGCAGATGTACAAGCAGATGAACAGAAGGACGTAAAAGCTGTTAAGTCGCATTTGCTCGCGCATTTACCCGACTTTATGGTGCCTGCATTTTTTGTGGTACTCGATGTTTTGCCATTAACACCCAATGGCAAAATAGACAAAAACGCTTTGCCAGCACTGTTGATAGAAGATAATCCACAAAATCAATATGTGCCGCCCAGCAGCGTGGTTGAAAAACAGCTTTGCTTGATGTGGCAGCATACCTTGGGTCTTGAAAAAGTCGGTGTTAACGACAACTTCTTTGATTTGGGCGGACACTCTTTATTGGCGACCCGTATCATCAGCCAAATTCGCCAGACCATTGGTTTTGAATTGCCGTTGCGTACCTTGTTCGATAAGCCAACCATCAGTGCATTGGCCAGCGAGATAAGCACCTTTAGCGCATCGGGCGTAGCACCGTTATTGCCCAATATGGTTAAGTGCGATGATACGCAGGCACGGCAGTTGTCGTTTGCCCAGCAAAGACTGTGGTTTATCGACCAGCTTGAAGGCACTAGTGCACAATACAACATGGCGATTGCGTTCAGGCTCGATGGACAGCTGAATGTGGCGGCATTGCAACGCAGCTTTAACACCATAGTTGAGCGTCATGAAGTGCTGCGAACCGTGCTGGTTGAAACGCACGGTGAAGCGCAGCAAGTACTGCAAAATGACGTTCAATTGACACTGCCGATAACCGATATCAGTGCACTTGATGAGGTTGAGCAAACCCAGCGTGTGAATGATTTGATAGCGAGCGACATGTCGCAGGCGTTTGACTTGAGCACCGACATTTTACTGCGAGTGCAGCTTTTAACCTTGTCTAAACAATCTAGTGTGTTGGTGTTTAATATGCACCATATTGCAGGTGACGGTTGGTCGGCAGACATTATTGTTAAAGAGTTTATCGCCCTTTATAGCGCTTACACACTAGGTGATGTAAACCCGCTAGCGCCATTAAAAGTACAATATGCCGATTTTGCCCATTGGCAGCGCCAATGGTTGCAAGGTGACGTGTTATCGTCGCAATTAAGTTATTGGAACGAGCAACTGGCAGCAATGCCTACAGTGCACAATTTGCCGCTAGACAAACCTCGTCCGGCGCGCCAGAGTTTCAAAGGTAAGGTGTTGCGTCAGCAAGTCGGCGCTGATTTAACACAAAAGATTGACGCGTTGGCTCAAGATCAGGGCGTAACCTTGTTTATGTTGTTGCAAACGGCTTTTTCAGTGCTGCTGGGCCGTTATGCCAATGAGACCGATATTGTTATGGGTAGCCCAATAGCAGGGCGTTTGCATCAAGATGTTGAACCCTTGGTTGGATTTTTCGTTAACACTTTGGTATTGCGCAGTAACCTTGAACAAGACCCCGCATTTAGCGATTTGTTGGCACAAAACAAGCAAATGATCCTCGATGCCTATGCGCAACAAAGTATTCCTTTTGAAATGTTGGTCGAGGCGATTAAACCGCAACGTAGTTTAAGTCACAGCCCGTTGTTTCAAGTGCTGTTTGTACTGCAAAATAATGAACAACAGGCCTTGGCATTGCCGGGTTTGGATATCACGCCGGTCGAGCCGCAAAGTGGCATTATTAAGTTTGATCTCGAATTGAGCATCGCCCAAACGACCCAAGGGCAATTGTCGCTGACATGGCAATATAACGATGACTTATTTTATGCCGATAGCATCAGCAACATGGCAGACAATTTTGCGGTGTTGCTTAACGCCATAGTGCAAACACCTGAATGCACTGTAAATCAGCTGTCTTTGCTGGACGATACTCAGCAAAACGAGCTGCTCAGCGAACTAAACTCTCCTAGAGTCGATTACCCCGAATCGTTGTGTATTCATCAGTTATTCGAACAACAAGCACAAGCGTTGCCCGGTGCTGTAGCCCTTGCGCTTGGTCAATCGGCTAGCGAACAACAGTTGAGCTATCAGCAAGTGAACGAGCGTGCTAATCAATTAGCGCATTATTTAATTGAGCAAGGGGTAAAGCCTGGCAGCTTGGTTGGTTTACATATCGAACGGGGTTTCGATATGGTTTGTGCGTTATTGGCCGTACTCAAAGCTGGTGGTGCTTACGTGCCGCTTGACCCGAATTATCCGAAAAACCGTTTAGAGAATATGTTGCAAGACAGTCAGCTTAAACATTTGCTGACCCGTGCGGGCAACGAGTTTGAATTGACAACAGACGTTACAGTACATGTTGTAGACCCTGACTTAGCGCTACAGACATACCCCAATACAAACCCCACTGTAGGCGTATCACCTAGCGATTTGGCTTATGTGATATACACCTCAGGTTCTACCGGATTGCCAAAAGGCGTGATGATTGAACATCAAAGTGCGGTGCAAATGCTCAACTGGGCAGCGCAACAGTACAGCGGTGTGATGTTGGCTAACGTCTTGGCGTCGACCTCTATTTGTTTTGATTTATCGATTTTTGAACTGTTCGCGCCGTTAAGTGTTGGTGGTACAGCGGTGATTGTTGATAATGCGTTGGCATTGCAACACAGCGACTTTAACCACGAATTATCGTTGATAAATACGGTGCCGTCGGTGATCCAAACCTTGCTCGACGTCGATGCTATTCCGGCTTGCGTGAAAACGGTGAACTTGGCTGGTGAGTTGCTTCAGCAAACTGTCGTCAATCAACTCTATGCCCGGGGTATTGAGCGGGTCTATGATTTGTATGGTCCCTCTGAAGACACCACTTATTCTACTTGCATGTTACGAACGCCACAGGGCGTTAATGCCATTGGTAAACCCATCACGAATACGCAGGCGTTTGTACTCGACGCGCAGCTTAACCTTGTGCCCAAAGGGGTCGAAGGTGAACTTTATTTGGCCGGTAGTGGTTTGTCTCGGGGGTATTTGAACCAACCACAAATGACCGCCGACAAGTTTGTTAATAATCCATTTAGCGATGACCCACAAGCCACAATGTACAAAACCGCCGATTTGGTGCGTTGGTTGCCAAGTGGCAATTTGGCGTATATGGGCCGGGTTGACAACCAGGTTAAACTACGCGGCTTTCGTATTGAATTGGGCGAAATTGAATATCAAATTTCAGTTTGTGCCGGGGTTTTCGGTTGCGCCGTACTGGTTTGCGAAGACCAAGCTGGGCAACAACAGCTGGTGGCTTATGTGGTATTTGGTGGCCAATGTAATGATGACGGGTTAAGCCAAATCAAATCGCAGTTGCGAAGCAATTTACCCGATTTTATGGTGCCCGCATTTTTCGTCGAACTCGATGCTTTGCCACTAACGGCCAATGGCAAAGTCGACAAAAACGCCTTGCCAGCACCTGCTGTACAAGCGCAGGTGCTAGACCATTATGTTGCGCCTACCAGTGTGGTTGAAAAGCAGCTTTGTTTAATGTGGCAACAGACTTTGGGTTTGGGTGAATCGCAATTGGGCAAAGTCGGTATCCACGACAACTTCTTTGATTTAGGCGGCCATTCATTATTGGCGACTCGGGTTATCAGCCAAATCCGTCAGACCATGAGTGTCGAATTGCCGCTGCGCGCTTTGTTTGACAACCCAACGGTGGGTGAATTGGCCAAAGAGATAAATTCACTTGGGCCAGTCACTATATTGCCGCTGCTGCCAGATATGCTCAAATGCGAGTCGGCAACCGATTGGCAATTGTCGTTTGCCCAGCAACGATTGTGGTTTATCAGTCAGCTTGAAGGCGACAGCACGCAATACAATATGCCGTTTGCGTTCAGGCTCGACGGTGAGCTGAATTTGGCTGCATTCAAACAATCATTCAATACGATTATCGAGCGCCATGAAGTGTTGCGAACTCGGTTAGTGCCGACACAAGGCGAAGCGGCTCTAGAGCTGCAACAGAGCTTTGAATTGCCGCTAATAAGCGTTGATTTAACCGACTTAGATGAAACGCAGCAACCGCTGCGGGTCAGTGAGTTGGCAGCCAATGACATGGACCAAGTGTTTGACTTGAACGGTGATGTTTTATTGCGGGTGCAATTGTTAAAAACCTCGGCTTCATCTCATGTGGTGTTGTTCAATATGCATCACATTGCCGGTGACGGTTGGTCGACTGGTGTCATCATTAAAGAATTTATCGCCCTTTATACTGCTTACAGCCAAGGTAATGCCAATCCGCTGGCGCCTTTGAGCGTGCAATATGTCGATTTTGCCCATTGGCAGCGACAATGGCTCCAAGGTGACATGTTGACGTCACAGTTAAGCTATTGGACAGCACAATTGGCGGGCATTCCAACGGTGCACAGTTTACCGCTCGACAAACCACGCCCGGTGCAACAACAGTTTAATGGCAAGGTATTACAACACCAAGTTGATGCCCAGCTAACCCAAAAAATCAACGACTTGTGTCAAGAGCAAGGTGTAACCTTGTTTATGGCGTTGCAAACGGCCTTTTCAGTGTTACTGAGTCGTTACTCTAATGAAACCGATATTGTGATGGGCAGCCCAATCGCTGGGCGTTTGCACCGCGATGTCGAACCTTTGATTGGCTTTTTCGTTAATACCTTGGTGTTGCGCAGCAATCTTGAAGATGAACCGTCATTTAGTGGTTTGTTACAGCAAAATAAACAGATGATACTTGATGCCTACGCGCACCAAAGTTTGTCGTTCGAAATGCTGGTTGAAGCCATTGCACCACAGCGAAGTTTAAGCCATAGCCCATTGTTTCAGGTGATGTTGGTACTGCAAAATAATGAGCAACAGGCACTGACATTGCCGGGGCTTACCCTGACCGAACTTGAGCAACCAAGAAGCTCAATTAAGTTTGATCTTGAATTGACTGTTATTCCAACGGGTGACTCAATGTCGCTGGCTTGGCGCTACAACAGCGATTTGTTTGCCGCTGATAGCATTGGCAAAATGATGAACAATTTCAACGTGTTACTGGGGGCCATTGTTGCCAACCCAGAGCAAAGTATTGCGCGTTTGCCGTTGTTAAGCGCTGAGCAATCACGTCAACTTGGCCAATTGTCTAAGGCGTCTCGAACCGAGTCACCTGTAGATCGCCGAATTGAGCAAATTTTTGCCGCTCAGGCAAACCAAACCCCTGATGCTACCGCGTTGGTGTTTGAGCATCAGCAGTTAAGTTATCAACAGTTGAATGAGCGTGCCAACCAACTGGCTCACTACCTAATTGAAGCGGGCGTAAAAGCCGATACCCTCGTTGGGTTATCGGTTCACCGTTCATTGGATATGGTGATTGGTATTTTGGCTATCTTAAAAGCCGGTGGTGCTTATGTAGCACTTGACCCTGATTATCCGAGAAGCCGCCTTGATTTTATGGTTAAAGACAGTGGTATTGAGTTATTGCTGAGCAACACTGGTGATGAATTCGCTGGTGATGCACTTGACGGTAAAAGCTTAACCACCATTAGAATGGATGAACCGGCGCAGCAACAGCTTATTGCGCAATACCCAAGTGTTGACCCAGTTCAAAGCGGACCAAACCAAGCGCACCATTTGGCTTACGTGATTTATACCTCGGGTTCAACTGGTCAGCCCAAAGGCGTGATGATTGAACATCGGGCGTTAAGCAACTTTATTGGCGTATTTGAACAGCAATTAACCGACCTGTCGGTCGACAAACTCGATGCTTGGTTATTGTCATCTTCAATTGCCTTTGATGCCTCGGTTAAAGGGTTAATCTCTTTGGCTCTTGGTGCGACTGTTGTGGTGGCGTCTTCGATGGAAAGCCGCGACCCACAAGCGATGTTGTCTTTAATTAATCAATATGGGGTGAATGTCTTTAACAGTGTGCCAGAGATGGTCGAGCAGATGTTTGAACTGCTGCCCAACGATGAAAGCGGCCCTAAACTGTCTTTCATTGTAGGTGGCGACAAACTCTCTAATCGCCTGTGGTCACGCATGGCCCAGTACTGTAACAAGCACGGCACCAATGCGATTAATGCCTATGGCCCGACCGAATCGACCATTAACGCGACCTATGCGGTGATAAACGCCGATAAACCTGTGAGTATTGGACAGTCAATTAGCAATGTTGAGGCTTATGTTCTAGATAAATATCAACAATTGTCGGCCTACGGTGCTATCGGTGAGCTTTACCTTGGTGGTCGTCAATTGGCGCGGGGTTACCTCAACCGCAGTGATTTGAATGAACAAACATTCATTGCTAATCCATTTGGCGAAGATCAAAACAGTAAATTATATCGCACCGGCGATTTGGTGCGATTGGTAGACGAGCAACTGCACTTCATGGGGCGAGTCGATGAGCAGGTTAAAATTCTCGGCTTTCGTATCGAAACCAGCGAGATTGAAAATCAGCTGAACAATTTACCAGCGGTGGCCTCATCGGTGGTGGTGGTACATCTAGACAATGGCGGAATGAAGTTTTTGGTGGCTTATGTCACCGCAACACAAAGCGACGGAACAGACCGTAGTGAAGACGACAAAGTTGCCGATATTCGCCAAGCATTAGCACAAAAGTTACCGCGATATATGGTGCCTGCGATGTTTGTGATGCTCGATGAGTTTCCATTAACACCCACTGGCAAGGTCGACAAAAAAGCATTGCCGGTGCCATCGGCTAAAGACAGGCAAAAAGCTCACTACGTGGCGCCGCAAAACACCGTACAAAGAATGCTTTGCCAAGTTTGGCAAGACATTCTGGGTCTTGAACAAGTGGGCATCAATGATGACTTCTTTGATCTGGGCGGACACAGTTTGTTGGCGACCCGGGTAGTGAGTAAAATTCGCCAAGTATTATTGGTAGAATTGCCGCTTAGAATATTGTTCGAACAACCAACGATAGCGGGCTTGGCGCCTTATATTAGTGGCCTCGAAAAGGTCATGAAATTGCCCGACATTGTTAAGCAACAGGCAGGTGAAAATCAGCCTTTATCTTTTGCACAACAACGCTTGTGGTTTATAGACCAGTTAGAAAACGGCAGTGTGCAATACAATATGCCTGCGGTGTTCAGGTTAGATGGTGAACTCGACGTAGCGGCGTTTAAACAAGCGTTTAACACCATAATCGAGCGCCATGAAGTCCTTCGAACTCGCTTAGTAGCCGATGGCGAAGACACCCGTCAGGTGCTGCAACAAACGTTTACAGTGCCGCTTACATTGAGCGATTTTAGTGACTTGGCCGAGCCACAAAAAACCACCCGTGTAAACGAAGTGCTGGCACAAGACTTAACCGTCGCATTTGATTTAAGTGATGATATTTTATTGCGAGTGCAATTAATAAAGACATCAAAACAGTCTCATATGGTGGTGTTTAACATGCACCATATTGCCAGTGATGGCTGGTCTATTGGCCTCATCATCAAAGAATTTAGCGCCCTTTATAGTGCCTACAGCCAAGGTCAAAGCAATCCGCTGACACCAATGGCGCTGCAATATGGTGATTACGCCCATTGGCAGCGTCAATGGCTGCAAGGTGATGTGCTGGCGGCTCAATTAACTTACTGGCAGCAACAATTGGCCGGTATGCCTACAGTGCATAGCTTAGCGCTAGATAAACCGCGCCCTGCCCAACAAACTTTCAGTGGCCAGCATCATAAACAGACCATCAACGAGGCGATGTCGCAGCAAATCAATGGGTTGTGTCAACGCCAAGGGGTGACCTTGTTTATGTTGATGCAAACGGCCTTTTCGGTGTTGTTAAGCCGTTATTCTGACGAGTCAGATATTGTAATGGGCAGCCCGATAGCCGGACGCTTGCATCAGGATGTTGAGCCGTTGGTTGGTTTTTTCCTCAATACTTTGGTGTTGCGCACCGAACTTGAACAAAGCTCGGCGTTTAGCGCTTTGTTGGCGCAAAACAAGCAAATGATCCTCGATGCCTACAGCTACCAAAGCATTCCTTTTGAAATGCTGGTTGAGGCGATTAAACCCCAGCGTAGTTTGAGTCATAGCCCGATGTTTCAGGTGATGATTGTGCTGCAAAATAATGAGCGTCAGCAGCTGGCATTGCCGGGGCTTGATTTGTCGGTGCTTGATTTAGAGGCGCTTAATTCGCAGGGAAAAGAACAGCATAGCCAACTGATTAAGTTCGATCTTGAATTGAGCATTGCGCAAAATGCCGATGGCAGTTTGTCTTTGACCTGGATGTACAACGACGATTTATTCTTTGGCGAAACCATCAAGCGCATGGCGGATAATTTCTTAGTGTTGCTGGCGGGTATTGTCGCGCAGCCAGAGCAAGCGGTTGAGTTGTTGCCAATACTCAGTGATATAGAAAAACAGCGTCAGTTTTCTTTTAATGATACTCAGGTGGTGCATTCAAACCTTGAATGTTTACCACAATTGTTTGACCTACAGGCGCAACAAACGCCAGATAACATAGCGCTGGCCTGTGGGCAGGCGCAACTGAGTTATCGTCAGCTCAACGAAAAAGCCAATCGCTTGGCGCATCATTTAATCAACCAAGGCATTGGCAGTGGTGACTTTGTCGGGTTGTGTTGTACGCGCTCTGTCGAATTGTTGGTTGGCATGCTGGGTATTTTAAAAACCGGCGCGGCTTATATACCATTTGAACCCAATAACACCAAAGCCAGAAACCAGCAAATTGTCACCGGCGCCGAACTCACCACAGTCGTGGCAGAACCTGTGTTACAAGGCAGCGTTGATGATGACGCTGTTGCTGTTGTATTGCTGGCAGACGCTGGGGTCGAAGACTGGCTAAATGAATGGCCAGTGACCACACCAAACGTGGCCGTACAACGCAGTGATACTGCGTATGTGATTTATACCTCAGGCTCAACCGGTCAACCCAAAGGTGTGGCGGTGAGCCATGACAACTTGCGAGACTACCTGAGTTTTGGCTTGGCTAATTATTACCCGTCTAATTTGGGTGGTTCACTGTTGGTCACCTCTCATGGTTTTGATATCAGCGTACCGGCCCTTTACTTGCCGTTACTCACCGGTGACCGCGTTGAACTGTTGGCAGGTGATGATGTTATCAGTGGCGTAGCACAAGCATTAACCGCACCACAGAGCCCTGATTACTTGGTGAGAATGACCCCTAATCATGTGGTTGGTCTGCTTGAATTGTCAGTAGAAAATAGCCATGACGGCGCACATTCGTTTGTCATCGGTGGTGAATCGTTCGACAGTGCGCTGGCAGCAAAATTACAAGCGCAGTATCCCAACAGCCAAATTTTCAATCATTATGGCCCTTCTGAGGCCACAGTGGGTTGCGCAATTTATGATGTCAGTGCCAATATCGCCAGTTTGCCAGAGCCTTTGCCGATTGGCCGAGCGATGGACAATACCGAGTTATATGTACTAGATAACAATCAACAAATACGCCCGGGCGGCACGGTTGGTGAACTGTATATTGGTGGTGCTGGTGTGGCACAAGGTTATGTTAACCAGCCACAACTGACGGCCGAGTGTTTTATCGACAACCCGTATTATGACCAAAGCAAACCCGGCAGTAGCCAACGTTTGTATAAAACTGGCGATCGGGTGCGTTACATGCCAGACGGCAATTTGGTGTTTATTGGCCGAGTGGACGATCAGGTTAAAATTCGCGGCTTTAGGATTGAACCGGGCGAGATTGAATACCAGTTGAACCAACACCCACAGGTAGACTCTGCCTTGGTGATGGTTAAAGACATTGATGGTATTGGTAAGACTTTAGTGGGCTATTTTAAGGTTAAGGTCGATGTTAAAACACTGGACGTGGCAGGCGAATCTGCGCTTATTGGTGAACTCAAACGTAATTTGACGCAATCATTACCCGCGTACATGGTACCCGGCGCTTTTGTATTGATAGCCGATTGGCCACTGAACCCCAATGGCAAGGTCGATAAAAAAGCCTTACCTATGCCTCAAGCGCACGACCGTGTTCAAACGGTTTATGTTGCACCGCGTGATGCCCTAGAAACCACCTTGTGTGACATTTGGCAAGACTTGCTAAAACTCGACAAAGTGGGCATTGAAGATAACTTCTTTGAAGCTGGCGGTCATTCACTGCTGGCGACCCGAATGATAAGTCAGGTCCGCTTGGCGCTGAACGTTGAGTTGCCACTGCGCACCTTGTTTGAACAGCCCACTATTGCCGGTTTAGCTGTACAAATTCGCGAACTTGAACCGGCCTTGGCATTGGCTGACATTGTTAAACGCTCTCGCAGCGAAGATTTGCCATTGTCGTTTGCTCAGCAGCGGTTTTGGTTCCTCGACCAGCTTGAAGGGGCCAGTGCCACTTACAATGTGCCAATAGTGATTGAACTCAAAGGTGGCTTAGATAGCAGCGCGCTTGAACAAAGCTTGCAAACCATTGTGAGCCGTCATGAAATGTTGCGAACCCGCTTTGGCAAAGCTCAAGATCAAGCGGTGCAAATTGTCGTTGACGAGCTTAACTGCCCGCTGGTTCACACTGACTTGCAACCCCTTAGTGATGAGAAACGTCAACATCGTTTTCGCTCGATTGTAGAGCAAGACGTAAACAGCCGCTTTGATTTGGCCAAAGGGCCATTGATCCGCACCCGCTTGATTCGATTTGCCCAAGCACACCATGTTTTGTTGGTTAACATGCATCATATCGTCACCGATGGTTGGTCGACCGGCATTTTTGTGAAGGAATTAATTGCGCTGTATCCGGCATTTGTTGCGGGTAAAAACAGCCCGCTGGCCGAACTACCCATTCAGTACGCTGATTATGCCCATTGGCAAAGAACGCGAATGCAGGGCGAATTCTTGGCCAGTCATTTGAATTATTGGCAGCAGCAATTGATTGGTGCGCCTGCGTTGTTGAACTTGCCTACCGATCGTCAGCGTCCTGTGATGCCAAACCATCAAGGGGCCAGTATCAATTTTGCGGTAGACGATAACGTTACCAACAAACTAACCAGCTACGCCCAACAGCAAGGCACCACGTTGTATATGGTGTTGCTTGGTGCTTTTCAGTTACTGTTGTCGCGCTATGCAACGCAACAAGATATTGTGATTGGTTCGCCTATTGCTAATCGTACTCGCGACGAGCTTGAAGACTTGATTGGTTGTTTTCTTAATATGCTGGTACTGCGCAACAAAATTGATGAGCAAGGTGGTTTTGATACCTTGCTCGCTCAAGTCAAAGAGACCACGCTTGCGGCGTACGCGCATCAAGACTTACCGTTTGAGAAACTGGTTGAATCGCTTAACATCGAACGGGCGTTGAGTCACAACCCCTTGTTCCAAGTGGCGTTTGTGTTCCAAAACAACCAGTTAGACGACCTAACATTGCCGGGGTTAGAGGTTAACGTACTCAACGATACCGCCAAAGTTGCTCGTTTTGACCTGACACTGGCCATGTGGCAAGGCCCACAAGGGCTTGCTGGTGGACTCGAATACAGCACCGAGCTTTACGATAAGCACACTGTTGAGACAATGATGGCGCACTTTTGCCAATTGCTGGGCGCTATTGCCGAACAGCCGACATTGCCTATTTACCAACTCGATATGTTGTCGGTTGATGAGCGTCAACAGTTGCAGGTTGATTGGAGCAAGGTCGACACCGACAAAGCCGCGTATTTGCAAGACAAGCTGCCCCAGGGCACAACCGCTAGCGGATTATATCTGTTAGACCCATGGTTAAACCCAGCGGCACAAGGCATAGTCGGCGAGTTATATGTCAGCGGAGATTTTGCAGGTCGTTCTTTTGAGGACGGCGACCTTACGAAAATAGCCAACCCATTTGGCGAGGGCGTTTTATACCGACTTGGCGAATTGGCCAAGTACCGTGCTGATGGTCGCCTAGAATATCTGGGTGGGCTTGATAACCGGGTTGAGGTTCGCGGGCACCAGTTATTGCTCAGCGAAGTGGTTGAGGCGATGGAACAACACCCTAAAGTGGTGCAGGCCAGCGTTCGGGTTTGGCATGAAATGGCCACCGCCCATTTGGTGGGGTATTTTGTTAGCGCTGATGAAACGTTGAGCGAAGCACAGTTACAAACCTTTATTAAAGATTTGTTGCCTGAGTACAAACTGCCCACCGTATTGCAGGTTATGGCCTCATTACCACAAAATGACAAAGGTGAGGTCGCGCTTGACCAATTGCCACAGGTCGATTTGGCAACGCTTATCAACGTGGCTTATACGCCACCAAGTAACGAAATGGAACGTAACCTAGCGGTTATTTGGTCTCAAGCGCTCGGTATTGAGCAAGTTGGCATTAACGACAACTTCTTCTCTATCGGTGGTGATTCAATATTAAGCACCGTGGTTATTGCCCAAGCCAATTTGGTCAAATTGTATTTTTCTGCCCGCCAGTTATTTGAACACAAAACCATTGCCGAGTTGGCCAAAGTGGTGGTTACCCAGCCACCTGTTGTGGCCGAGCAGGGTGATGTGGTTGGCGACATTTTGCTATTGCCAGTGCAGCGGTGGTTTTT
The DNA here is from genome assembly GCA_938085045.1 of uncultured Alteromonadaceae bacterium. GTDB lineage: Bacteria > Pseudomonadota > Gammaproteobacteria > Enterobacterales > Alteromonadaceae > JABSOG01. The sequence continues at coordinate 3,725 of CALKGI010000023.1, read as the reverse complement.
TGAACAAGTCAATGTGCAGCGCCATCACTTTAATCAGGCCGTTTTATTAAGTGCCAACCAACCGTTGCAACACCAGCAACTGGCATTGATTGTTCAAGAGTTACTGCGTCACCATGACATATTGCGCAGCCGTTTCAAGCAACTCGAAGGTTCTGAGCAGCAACAGCAGCAACAGCAATGGCAGCAATATGGTTTATCGACTGCTGAAGTATCAGTAGAAGATTGCCTGAGCTACTTTGATATGCAAGCGATGGATGCGAGTCAACAAGCTGAATTCTTTGCCGCCAAAACCACGCAGCAACAACAAACCTTATCGCTTGAGCATGGGCCGTTGATACGCTTGGCTTGGTTTGATTACGGTCCAGAACGAGCCGGACTGTTACAGATTGTCATTCATCATTTGGCCATCGATGGCGTTTCTTGGCGCATCATTCTAGATGACTTAATGCGCTTGCATGAGCAGTTGCAAAACGGTGAAACAGCCCGACTTGGCGACAAAACCACTTCATATCAAGCTTGGTCTGAGCGCATAAAAGACTACAGTGAATCTGAACAATTGCGCGCGCAAAGCGACTACTGGGTTACGCAGGCACAACAAACTAAGTCACTGCCATTGCCGGTAGATATGACTGGCACCAACTTACAAGCCGACGAAACGGCGATTAAAGTGACGCTCGACGAAGCCAAAACCACGGCTTTGTTGCAACGGGTGCCCGAGGTTTATAATACCCACATCAACGATTTGTTGTTGTGCGCTCTTTCGATGGCCTTTGCCCGCTGGACAGGCGAGCACCAATTGCATTTATCGATGGAAGGCCATGGTAGAGAAGACTTGTTTGATGATATCGAACTGTCTCGCACGGTTGGTTGGTTTACGACTATCTATCCGGTATTGTTGGCCTTGCCAACATCAATGGATGAAGAAGAATCATTAAAAAGTATCAAAGAACAATTGCGCGGTATTGTCGGTAACGGCTTTAGTTACAGTGCGCTTAGGTATGCCGATTCTGATAACGAAGTGAGCCAAACCCTGCGCAACGCACCAACAGCGCAGATTATTTTCAATTATCTGGGCCAGCTTGATCAGGTATTGTCTGAAGGCGCGTTGTTTTGCCCGTCTTATGATGACAAAAGTGCACCGCAAGATTTATCTCAACAGCGACCTTTCCAGCTCTCAATTGCCGCATCAATTAGCGCAGGTAAGCTCAACATCAATTGTGCCTACAGTAAACAGCAGTACCACAATGACACCATCACCCAGTTAATGAACAGTATGCTCAGCGCGTTAACGGGTTTGATTGACCATTGTTGTCTGGCTGACAGTGGCGGTTATACCCCTTCTGATATGCCGATGCTTGATTGCACTCAAGCGCAGCTCGACAGCTTGCTTGAAGAAGTGTCGAGCAAAGTCAAACCGCAAGATATTGAAGCGATTTACCCGCTATCTCCATTACAACACGGTATGGCCCATCACTCGATGGTGGCACCTGATTCTGGTGTGTTTGTGGTACAAATTGCCTGCGTATTAGAAGGCAACATGGATACCCGGGCATTTGGTGAGGCGTGGAATCAACTCATTCAAAATTATGATGTGTTAAGAACCTCATTTGTCAGGTTAAAAGAGAAGGTGCCGTTGCAGGTGGTCAGCAACAATGTGCAGTTGCAGATGGACGAGCAAGACTGGCAGAACATGTCTGGCGAGCAACAAGAGCAAGCACTGGTTACCTTGATGCAAGATGAGCGTCGTAAGGGCTTTGATTTTGAGCAGGCCCCGTTAATGCGATTGTCGTTGTGCCGTACGGGCGCTAGTAGCCATCAGTTGTTATGGACTATGCATCATACGATTATTGATGGTTGGTCTTTGCCGTTGGTGTTCCAACGATTGATTGAAGTTTATCAACATTTGGTTGACCAACAGCCTTACCAGTGGCCGCTAATTCGCCAGTACCGCGAGTATATTCAGTGGTTACAACTGCAAGACAAACAGCAGGCCAAAGATTACTGGCAAGACTATTTGGCGGGCTTTACAGTGGCCAACCCACTGCCGCTTGATAGTGGCGTCAAAGAAACCGCCAAGACCGAGTCGGTACCACCTGTGATGTCACGCACCGAATTCTCGCCTGCCTTAACCGCAGATGTGGTGGCTTTGGCGCGCCGCGAAGAATTAACGGTTGGTGTGATGATGCAGGGGTTTTGGGCGCTGGTGATGGCCGACTTTAACGGCCATGACGATATGGTGTTTGGTTATACCGTGTCGGGTCGTGCTGACTCATTACCTGGGGTCGGGCAGATCCTTGGGTCATTCATTAACACCTTGCCTGTGCGCATTAAACTGTCGCCGCAAATACCGCTGATATCTTGGTTTAAAAACCAACATAAGGCGCAAATCGAACAGCAAGACTTTGCTTATACCCCGCTGGTTGATATTCAAAGTTACAGTGATGTTGCCCGAGGCACACCTTTATTTGAATCGCTGGTGGTTTTTGAAAACTACCCGGTTAACTCGGCGCTGGCAGAAAAAGTATGGGATCTTGAAGCCACCAATTTCCGTGGTGCCGAACAAACCAACTACCCATTGACCGTGGTGATTATCGACGGTGAATCGTTGGTGTTCAAAATCAGTTATGACAGCCAACGTTTCAGTGAGTCGGTTATCGAAAAAGTGATGGCTCGATACCAGTCGCTGGTGGAGCGCTTTTTGGCGAACCCACAAATGACGCTGGCAGGACTAGACATCAATTTTGTCGAAAGCTCGGCTGAACCGTTAGCGTTAGAAATCGCCGAGGTGGTTGAATATGTTGCCCCAAGCAATGAACATGAGACGCAACTGGTTCAATTGTGGGCCGAGGTATTAGAGCAAGAACAAGTGGGTGTGAATGACAACTTCTTTACCTTGGGTGGCCAGTCTTTATTGGCAACGGTATTGGTGTTTAAAATTCAAGATGTCTTTGGCGTTGATGTTGGCGCCGAAATACTGTTTGAAAACCCCACCATTGGCGAACTGGTGCCTAAGCTGCTGAGCTTGCAAGACGCTCAATCGACACAACCGCAAGTGGCGTTGGTGCCAATACCAAGAACCGACAAACTGCGTTTGTCTTATTCGCAGCAAAGATTATGGTTTTTGGAGCAACTGCAAGGGCCTGCTTCTACCTACAATATTCCATCTGCACTGAGAATTACTGGGCAGCTTGACCTGAAAGCTTGGCGCAGTGCCGTTAGCAGTTTGATTGAGTTGCAAGAGTCTTTGCGAACGACATTCACCAGTGTTGATGGCCAATCTATTGCGGTTATCAACGACACCATTGACGATATTGTTACTGTGGTTAGCTTGGCTGATTTGGGTTCTACCCATCGCGAAGAGCGAGTGAACCAGCTGATTAAACGAGATGCCTTGCAACCGTTTGACTTGGTTAAAGGGCCGCTGATTAGAATGAAAATTCTGCAACTGGCACCAGATGAGCAAGTGTTGTTGCTCAATATGCATCATATCATCTCAGACGGTTGGTCAATTGGCATACTGGTCAAGCAATTGCTGGCACTTTATGAGGCCCGCTTGCAAGACGATAACAGCCCGCTAGAACCTTTGCCGGTGCAATATGTTGATTACGCTCAGTGGCAAAGAGACTGGTTAGATAACGGCGTAGGGCAACAACAGCTAGATTATTGGCAGCAGCAATTGGCAGGCACGCCACCGTTATTGGAATTGCCAACGGATAAAACGCGTC
>CALKGI010000022.1 GCA_938085045.1 uncultured Alteromonadaceae bacterium | reverse complement strand
TATCACGCAAACCATAAGTCGCGTATTTTTTAGCGGGGGTTCTTTGCATTTGTTCGTCTATGTCACCACCCAAACAGTATTTTTGTATGGTAACCAGACATTGCTCATTCTTATTGCTTAACAACTTAGGACTGTGACGGCGTCTGTCGCCTTGGCCACGAGCAATATGGGCAGGTGGCGACTTAGAGCGTGCTTGCTCGCCTTTATTTGGTCGATTGTTGTCACTTTGTGTCGCTTGTTCTTCGGCCAATACAGATGCACTGAACACAAACATCACGCTCAACATGAGACGACTACAATTACCCATCGGTCGATACCTTATGTATCTGATATATCTTTACTTAAAGATATGCAATAACCAGCTAGAAAACAAAAAAAAGACCACATTTACCTAGCCTTACACCCCACCAAAAACGTCAACCTCCAATCGAGGCAGGCTTAGCCGAATCTAATTTAATAAACTACACTCACTAAGTAATGGTTGGATTAATAACCCATTGTTTAACGATGTCAATCAAGGGCATAAAACATGCAAATAAATTTTCTTAATCCGGTTCTCGACGCCTGTTCAAATGTCATGAGCACAATGGCAGAATTAACGATTGACGCCGGTAAGCCCTCATTAAGAAACCCAGAAGAAACAGAAAAAGGCGGCACTGTCACCGGATTAATTTGTATGCGAGCAAACCGCCGAGCGGCTTCACTGGCCATTATTTTCACTGAAGATGTTTTGCAAAACATTTCTTTGAGAATGCTGCCCGATGATTCACAAGACAATCAATTCTTGGCCTTTGATTTGGTTGGTGAGATCAGCAACATGGTAATCGGCGGCGCAAAAGCCTTGTTACTCAAACAAGGTTATAATTTTGATATCACCTTGCCGACAGTTATCCGCGGTTATGACTATTTGATTGCCCACCAAACCCAAGCCCCGATTTTGCGTATCCCGCTAGAATCCGAAATAGGCACTTTTTATGTCGAAGCCAGTTTTCAAGGCACACCATTAACCAAAAAAGAAAAAGAAAACAATCTTGCCGCGCAAGAAGAAGTCTCATCTTTAGAGTTATTTTAGCCCTGGGAGCTAATCACCAAGGGCATTCAAACTGATTAATTGACGAGTGAACGCAACGCCTCAAAATAGGTCGGAAAAGTCTTATGCGTACAACCCGGGTCGTTAATCGTCACTCGGGTATCACTCAAAGCTACCAACGAAAAACACATCGCCACACGATGGTCATCATAAGTGTCAATTTGTGCCTCGATAAGCTTTGTCGGTGGTGTCACCTCTATAAAATCATTCCCTTCAACGACCTCGGCACCAACCTTGCGAAGCTCACAGGCCATCGCAGCCAAACGGTCGGTTTCTTTCACCCGCCAGTTATAAATATTACGAATGGTGGTTTTACCCTCGGCAAAAAGCGCTGCCACAGCAATTGTCATTGCGGCATCCGGAATATGATTCAAGTCAACATCAACCCCTTTTAATGTGCCACGAGTCACTTCAATGTAATTGTCTTCAATCAATATCTTTGCGCCCATTTGTTCGAGCACATTGGTAAATTGAACATCACCTTGAACACTGCTTTTGCCAATACCGGTTACCCGTATGGTGCCGCCTTTTATGGCCGCTGCTGCGGTGAAGTATGACGCTGATGAGGCATCGCCTTCAACTAAAAAGCTCCCGGGGCTGGTGTAATTTTGGTTGCCCTTGATGCGGAAGGTTTGATAGTTATCATTTTCGATATCAATGCCAAATTTACTGATGATATCTAACGTTAAGTGAATATAAGGTTTTGACACCAAATCGCCAATAACGTTTATCTCGGTATCTGATTTCAATAACGGGGCTATCATCAACACTGCGGTCAAAAACTGGCTAGAGATAGAACCATCAATACTGATTTTTCCACCTTCAAGTGCCTTGCCCTTAATGTTCAATGGCGGATAACCATCGGTTTCCATATAGGTGATATCGGCGCCTAGTTGGTCTAATGAATCGACCAAATGTTTGATTGGTCGCTCTTTCATTCTTGGCTCACCAGTCAAAACAAACTCGCCTTCGCTGATGGCCAATGCGCCACACAAAGGTCGCATTGCGGTGCCTGCGTTGCCCAAAAATAACTCAAGTGCCTCTGCTGGCTTTGGCTGGCTAAATACACCACCATTACCTTGAACAACACATTGGGTTTTGTCTTCGCTTAGCTGGTAGCTAATGCCTAATTTAGTCAAAGCACCTAACATGTACGACACGTCATCGCTGTCGAGCAAGTTGTTCAGTGTTGTCGTGCCCTTAGCTAACGCCGCCAAAAGCAACGCGCGGTTAGACAAGCTTTTTGAGCCGGGCAAGTTTACGGTGCCCGAAACAGATTTAATCGGTTCTAAGGTTAATTGTTCCACTTTTTTATCGGTCATGAGGGGTTATCCGTTTTGTTGTTCAAATTTTTTCATGAAAGCGATTAGGGCATTCACCCCTTCAATTGGCATGGCGTTATAAATGCTGGCACGCATTCCGCCCACTGCCCGGTGCCCTTCCAATGCGAGCAAACCATGTTCTTCTGATTGAGCGACAAATTGTTTGTTCAAAGATTCATCTGTCAATTTAAAGGTCACGTTCATCACCGAGCGATTCGCCACGGCAACGCTGTTGCTGTAAAACGGGCTATTATCGATATAATCGTAAAGGCTTTTGGCTTTAAGGTCGTTTTGCACAGCAATACCTTCCACGCCGCCTTTACTCTTAAGCCATTTAAAGACTAACCCGGCCAGATACCAAGCATAAGTTGGCGGGGTGTTGTACATGCTGTCATGGCTGGCCGCCAACGAATAGTCGAGTACAACCGGAGTATCGGCACGTGCTTTGCCGAGCAAATCTTCACGGATGATGACAATACATAAACCTGATGGTCCGACATTTTTTTGCGCGCCGGCGTAAATCACGCCAAATTTACTCACATCAATCGGTTTTGATAAGAAGTTAGACGACATATCAGCCACCAGTGGCACATCACCGACTTCTGGAATATCATAAATTTCGACACCATCAACGGTTTCGTTAGGGCAATAGTGAACATAGGCGGCATCTGGATGGACTTCCCAGTGATCATAGGGAGATACGGTTTCGAGTCCTTCAACTGGTCCGTGCTTGGCAACAATGTCTACCTCACAATACTTTTCGCCTTCCCTAACCGCTTGAGCTGACCAAATACCCGAATCGCAATAAGAAGCTACTTTCTTGTCACCCAACAGATTCAACGGCACGGCCGAGAATTGGCCACGGCCTCCGCCATGCATAAACAACACTTTGTAATTGTCTGGCACATGCAATAAATCTCGCAAGTCTTGCTCTGCCTCGGCCGCCACTTTCATAAATGGCTCACTGCGGTGACTTATTTCCATCACCGAACAACCCATGTTGTTCCAGTTAATAAATTCCTGCTGCGCTTTTTCCATTACTTCGGTCGGGATCATCGCCGGACCGGCGCAAAAATTATAGACTTTTGTCATTGTGAACCTTTGGATTTGTTTTTATTAAATTTGATAAATTTGCGTACGGCGCCATAAAATATATTGCCGTAAAATGCCCCCCGAAAATATGCTCCTGCATTTTCAGGATACCGTTCATCCATGAACATAAAAAAGGCAGAAACAATCGCTCGTTTCTGCCTTATATTTACTTTTTAACTAACCGATAGAATTTTACTCTTTGTCGGCTTCGTCAGCATCATCTTCAGCTGCTGCATCATCTACCGGCGCTGCCTCTACAGCCTCACCGTCTACTGCTGTTTGAACAGCTTCACCTTCAATCGTTTGACCATCTTCACCTTCATCTTGCAAAGGGAATTCAGGCTCTTCGATTTCATCGATGCGTTGCAAACCAACAACCAACTCACCTTCGATGGTTCTGATGAGTGTAACACCTTGAGTATTACGACCAACCATTGACACACCATCACAACGGGTTCTAACTAAAGTCCCCTTGTTACTGATCATCATAATCTCGTCTTTATCAGTTACCTGAACCGCGCCAACAACTTTGCCGTTACGTTCAGATACCTTGATTGAGACAACACCTTGAGTGCCACGACTCTTAGACGGATAATCTTCAAGGTTAGTTCGTTTACCAAAACCATTCTCGGTGACAGTCAAAACCGCACCATCGGTTTTAGGTATAATCAAAGAGACAACTTTATCATCGTCTTTAAGCTTAATACCGCGAACACCGGTTGCTGTACGACCCATTGGACGTACACCACCACGCATTTCTTGCTCACCGTTGTCATCAAGTTTCGCACTACCATCTTCGTTGAGCGGCGCTGGTTTGGCAAATTCGTCAAAACGAACCACTTTACCGGCATCCGAGAACAACATGATTTGGTTTGAACCATCGGTGATATCAACACCAATCAACAAGTCACCCTCTTTGAGATTAACCGCGATGATGCCGTTGGCACGAGGCTTAGAGTACGCCTTCAATGAAGTCTTTTTAACTGTACCGTCGGCAGTAGCCATTACGATATATTTGTCTTCTTCAAACTCTCTAACCGGCAATATCGCATTGATGCGCTCATTTTCTTCAAGCGGCAACAAGTTGATGATTGGGCGACCACGGGCAGTACGACTGGCCAATGGCAACTGGTAAACTTTAAGCCAGTACATGCGGCCACGGTTCGAGAAGCACAAAATAGTATCGTGGGTGTTGGCAACCAACAAACGTTCGATGAAATCTTCGTCTTTCATCTTAGTTGCGGCTTTACCTCGGCCACCTCGGCGCTGAGCTTCGTAATCACTGAGCACTTGGTATTTAACGTAACCTTCATGAGACAAGGTCACAACAACATCTTCTTCGTTGATCAAATCTTCGAGCGAGATGTCATGAGCAGCAGAGCTTATTTCGGTGCGACGTTCATCACCATAAGTGTCTCTTATTACAACCAACTCTTCGCGGATGATTTCCATCAAACGCACAGGAGAGCTTAAAATCAGCATTAATTCAGCAATGAGGTCGAGTAATTCTTTATATTCGTTAAGAATTTTCTCGTGTTCAAGGCCGGTTAATTTGTGCAGGCGCAAATCCAAAATAGCCTGAGCTTGGATTTCAGTGAGGTAATACATACCATCACGAATACCATATTCTGGGTCTAACCATTCAGGTCTGGCGGCGTCATCACCGGCTTTTTCCAACATGCCAGCAACATCACCTAACTGCCAACCTTGCTCTACCAAGCCAACTTTGGCCTGTGCAGGAGATGGTGATGCTTTAATCAAGGCAATAATGGGGTCGATATTGGCAAGGGCGATGGCCAGTGCTTCAAGCACATGGGCACGGTCGCGAGCTTTACGCAAATCAAAGACTGTTCTGCGTGTAACCACTTCGCGGCGGTGTAACACAAACGCACTAAGCATGTCTTTGAGGCCAAACAATCTTGGCTGACCTTTTTCAAGGGCAACAGCATTGATACCAAATACGGTTTGTAATTGAGTTTGAGCATAAAGTTGGTTTAATACCACTTCACCCGACTCACCGCGTTTGATTTCGATAACCATACGCATGCCGTCTTTATCCGACTCGTCACGCAGCGCTGTGATACCTTCAACTTTTTTGTCTTTAACCAACTCAGCCATTTTTTCAATCAAACGGGCTTTGTTGACCTGATACGGCAATTCGTGAACGATAATCGTTTCTTTACCAGACTTTTCATCAGTCTCGATTTCAGCACGAGCACGCAGGTAAATTTTACCTCGACCAGTACGGTACGCATCGTTTATCCCTTTACGACCACTTATAATAGCGGCGGTTGGGAAATCAGGACCCGGGATATGTTCCATCAATTCTTCGATGGTGATCTCAGGGGTATCAATCAAAGCCAAAGTGCCATTAATCACTTCAGTTAGATTGTGTGGCGGAATATTGGTCGCCATACCAACGGCAATACCCGATGAACCATTAACCAACAAGGTTGGTACTCTGGTGGGTAATACCACTGGAATTTGTTCGGTGCCATCGTAGTTGGGCGCGAAATCAACGGTTTCTTTTTCCAAATCACCCAATAATTCTTGAGCAATTTTGGCCATTCTAATTTCGGTATAACGCATCGCAGCTGCGGAGTCGCCATCTACCGAACCAAAGTTACCTTGGCCATCGACCAGTAAGTAACGCATTGAGAATGGTTGAGCCATACGAACGATGGTGTCATAAACAGCCGTATCACCATGGGGGTGATACTTACCAATTACGTCACCAACGATACGGGCTGATTTCTTGTAAGGTTTATTCCAGTCGTTACGCAATTCATTCATTGCAAACAACACCCGGCGGTGAACCGGTTTAAGTCCATCACGCACATCCGGTAATGCACGACCAACTATGACACTCATGGCATAGTCGAGATAGGACGTTTTTAATTCATCTTCAATATTAACCGGGACAATTTGCTTGGCCAAATCAGTCATAAGAGGTTTGATTCCCTAAAGGTCTTCTTCTAGTTTTCGACGCCGGATTTTAGCACAATAAAGTGTCCTTTGTAGATGTTTAAATACATAATTGATCACAAATCATTGTTTATCTGGTTTTACCTTCAAAAAAGCTTTTATAATAGCCAAAATTTAGTGCCATTCTCTATAACTGAATAGAGTGATAGCGCATATAGAACAACATAAGTCAGGATGCCATGACACAAACTCAAACAGATAACGCAATCGACAACCCAATCGATAAACCAAGCGACAGCCCAGTAGAGAATGTCGACCCACAAGAAATAAAGAAATTCGCCGATTTGGCGTCCCGCTGGTGGGACTTCGAAGGTGAGTTCAAACCACTACATGACCTAAACCCGTTAAGGTTAGATTATGTCAGTCACAAGGTTGACGGCCTGTTTGAAAAAAACACGCTCGATGTGGGTTGCGGCGGCGGCATTCTCAGCGAAAGCATGGCCCGCAAAGGCGCTAATGTATTAGGTATCGACTTGGGCCATGAGCAGCTGTCGGTAGCCAAATTACACGCATTAGAGACAGGTGTTAAGGTTAAGTATCAAAAAATTGCCGTAGAGGCCATCGCTGCGTCTTCACCAAAGCAGTATGACGTGGTCACCTGCATGGAAATGCTCGAACATGTACCAGACCCTGCCTCTATCGTTAAAGCCTGTTCAGCGCTTGTTAAAGACGATGGTCATGTATTTTTCTCGACCATCAACAAAAACTTCAAATCTTACTTGTTTGCCATTATAGGCGCCGAGAAAGTGCTTAAAATGGTACCTGATGGTACTCACGACTATAAAAAGCTGATCAAACCATCAACGTTAATCGGTTGGGCTGAAGCGAACGGCCTAAAAGTGCGTGATATTACCGGCCTGCATTATAACCCTATCAGCGGTCAATACCGTTTGGGTGACGGTGTTGATGTCAACTATATGATCCATTGCCAGAAAATAGGCTAAGCCGTTGTTAGCGAGGAACAAAAACCAGATGAAGTTCAGTTCAGTATTGTTCGACCTTGACGGCACCTTATTAAAGACCGCCGACGATTTAGGCGCAGCGCTTAACTTTGTGTTGCGTCAACACAACAAACCGACAATTTCGACTGCACTTTATACCCCTGAAGCGTCAAACGGCTCAAAAGGGTTATTGCAATTGGGTTTCGGCTCAAGCTTTGAAGAATATGATTTTGAGTCGTTAAAAGCTCAATTTTTGACCCATTACGCTGATAATATCGCCTGTCACACCGACTATTTTGATGAAGTGGTTAAAACACTGACTTTTCTTAACGATAACAACATTGCGTGGGGCATAGTCACTAACAAACCCGAGTTTTTAACCACCCCCCTTTTAAAACACTTCCCACTGCTTGAAAACTGCCTCACGGTAGTCTCTGGCGATACGGTGGGGGTGGCCAAACCCAACCCCAAACCGATGTTTCATGCCTTTAATGAAATGAAGCAAGGTTTTGCTAAAAATACCGGGAGAAATATCATCCCAGAGCAGTGTTTATATGTCGGCGATGCCCAAAGAGACATTGAAGCAGGTCAAAATGCCGGTATGAAAACCGTTGCTGCGCTTTATGGTTATATCGATTCGAGTGATGATGTAACGACTTGGGGTGCTGATTTTGAGATTGAGCGCTTTGGAGATTTGCTGAGTTTTTTTTGACACCTCGCAATGGTGCTCTGATTATTACATTGTTAGCCCCTATCTGCGTAGGGGCTGGCCCCTGAACCTGCCCTTTTTGAGGTTATCACCAAACCGTAGCAAGGGCGGACACGGGGGTCCGCCGCCTCGCCGCCCCTACATAACCCCGACATAACCCCCGATAAACTATAGGCAACTGTCGTAGTCCCCTCCTCCACCATTTTACAAATCTGAAGTTAAAACTATACTTGGGTTATTAACCCAAAGAACTTGATTTAACAGCCAAAAATAGGAAAAAGTGATGACAAAAAAGACCGTTTTGGTTGTTGATGATTCAGCCTCTTTACGCCATGTACTGACCGACCTATTAACGGGTGGGGGTTATAACGTGATTGAAGGTGAGAACGGTCAAGATGCGCTGGCTAAATCACACGGTAAACCCGTTCATCTAATATTGTGTGACGTCAATATGCCCATCATGGATGGCATCGCTTTTGTTGCAGCTTATAAAAGCCAACCCAATTGTGAAGACATACCAGTAGTTATGCTCACCACCGAAGCCGATAAAACCCTAAAAGTCGCCGCCAAAGAGGCTGGTGCCAGAGCTTGGATTGTTAAACCTTTCAATAACGAACAATTACTCAACGCCGTTGCCAAACTCATTTTATAAAGCACCTTCCCCATAAAGATAGCCCTTCGAAAAAGAGCATTAAGACGATGATCAACAACCGTCACAATCAACAAATCACTCGACTAATGTACGGCCTACTAGCCACGGTTACACTGGTCTTTTCTAGCATTATCATCACAGTTCAATGGTCACACAACAAAATTGAGCACATGGAAACCGTGGGCAATCATTACCATTTGGCCGTCAGCGAAAAAAGCCTCGAATTGCTTAGGGTGTTTGATAAAACCCGCCTGTGGTTTTTAAAACACCAAATAAGCAACAATACTCAAACCTTGTCTTTGCGCAATTCACCTATAGAAACAGCACAAATCGACGGACTTATTGATGAAATACAAACCCACATTGAAGCCGTTGCTCAATTAACCCAATTTTTTGAACACAGCGCCTTCGACACCCTCAATGCCATTGAAGAACAAAAGCAACAACAGGTGTTAACGGCGCTTGAAACATCAAAGAAAACTGACGATTTCGATTTTAATAACATTGAAAAAATCCTCGAACCTTTGATTGGCATAACCCATCAAATTCGTCTGTTGCACCAAAAACACCATCAACGTTTGGAATCCGATGCCGAACAATTTGCTCAAACCAATCGCGTCAGGCTCGTTTTGTTGGTGTTTGTCTTGGCAGCCCTTGGCATATATGGCGTTATGACTTTGGTGAGGCGCATTCAGCGCAACCTTACCGTTTTGCACAATATACAAAATAGACTGCAACAAAGTGAAAAGCGCTTAGTCGAAGCCGAACATATCTCGCGCGCAGGTTATATCGATTGGGATCCCGTTAACAATCAAACCCAATGGTCGCACGAAACCTACCTGTTACACGACATCAGCACAGCGACCCCCGCTTCCATGGCGGCGATTTTGGCAGTTATCGAACCACGAGATATCGCCCAAGTAACAAAAACCCTAGACCAATTGTTACAAGGTCAACAAGACACCCGTTTTGAATATCGTGTGCGCCGCGCAGACCAATCGCTCGCCTATTTTAATGCCAAAGCCAAAGTTGAACTCGACGACAAGCAAAAAGTGGTCAGGGTGCTACTCAGTGTGTTGGATATAACAGAACAAAAAACGGTCGATTTGGAACTACAACAATACCGTGACCACCTCGAAGAAATTGTAGAGCAACGCAGCAAAAAATTAATCGATGCCCAACAAGAGTTATTGCGCAGCGAACGCTTAGCAACGCTAGGCCAATTGACCGCAACGGTATCCCACGAACTGCGCAATCCACTGGGTGCAATGCGACCCTCTTTGTACATTCTTGATGCAAACTGCGACAAACAAAACCCGCTGATTGGTGATGCACTGGCAAGACTCGACAGAAACATTGAGCGCTGTGACAATATCATTGACGAACTGCTTGATTTTACTCGGATCACCGCCCTTAATTGCCAACCGTTTTTGTTCGATCAATGGCTTGAGGGGGTAATAAGAGATCAACAAATACCCAAAAATGTGATAGTGACCACTCAATTTAACTTAAAACGCGTCTCCCTCAATTTTGATGATCAGCGCCTGCGCCGTGCGGTGATCAACATAGTACAAAATGGTTTTGATGCCCTGCAATCAGAACAAAACCATAGCGCTGAAGAAAGTTCAGATAAAGGCGCACTAAGCCAACCTCAATTACAAGTCAGTACTCGGGTGTATGGCAACCGCTTTGAAATTTTAGTGAATGACAACGGCAAAGGTATAAGCGCCAACTTAATGGAAAAAGTATTCGAGCCGTTGTTTTCGACCAAAAGTTTTGGCGTGGGATTGGGCATGCCAACGGTTAAGCATATAATGGAGCAACATAACGGTGGTGTTGATATCAAAAGCGAAGTTAACATAGGCACAACGGTGACGTTATGGATGCCGAGCAAAAGTCAGGTAATCGCAAACAAAGGAGCAACCTCATGACACAACCCAGCATATTAATCATTGATGACAATCAAGATTTAGCAGACGGTTTTAGCGTCATATTATCGAGCAATGGATTCAAGGTCGACGTTGCCTATACTGGCAATGAAGGGTTAGCGATATATCAACGCAATGCACCTGACGTGGTATTACTGGACATTAAATTGCCCGATATAAATGGTGTTGAAATTTTTCGCCGACTCCACAAAATAAACCGTTCGGTCAAAGTCATTATCATGACAGGTTGTGGCATTGAACAAATATTAGAACAGGTGATAGATAGCGGCAGCGTTGAAGTATTACGTAGGCCTTTTGCGATAGACCAAATATTTGACAGTTTTGCGCAAAAGCAAAACGAAAACCTAATCCTTATTTCTGACGACGATCCGTTTTTTGCCGGCACCCTATCTAGCTATTTTGAAGAATATGGCATGACTTCACTACTGGCCCATAATTATGAAGATGCGCTAGAGGGCATTGTAGATAAGCCAGTAGAGATTTTACTGCTTGATTTGCACGTACCACTGATGTTTGCCCTAGAGGTATACCTCAATCTCAAAAGACAAAACAAAATAATCAAAACCATCATCGTCACAGGCAATGTCAGCAACGATAAACCCAGCGAAGACCCATTACATTCATCATCGGTCACCGGGTGTTTATTCAAACCGTTTACACCAGAGCATTTAATACTTGCCATCAACAACGCTTTGACAACTTAAGAGGGGTCAAATCAGTCGACTAAATTTGATCTAAAACAACAACACAGCTGTCAAATCGTTGACCATTGACTACAATTTACTTGAATAAACTAAGCCATGACTACTGGCCGTTAACAACCGAACAATAAATGGGGTAAAACTATGAATGCATTAAAGAATATTCTCGTTGTGATAGACAGCAACGACGATGTACAACATGCAATGGCCCGTGCCGTGGTATTGGCCAAAGCAACTGGCGCCAAGCTAACCGCTTTTTTATCCATCTATGATTTTTCTTACGAAATGACCACCATGTTATCTATTGGTGAGCGAGATGCCATGCGCAAAGCGGTGGTTGACGACAAAAGATTATGGTTGGTTGGCCTTGTCGAAGAACAATATGGAGAAGATGCCGACATCACCGTTGATGTCCTTTGGCATAATCGTCCATTTGAAGCCATTATCGAAATGGCCATTAAAAATAAATTCGATTTAATCGTTAAAGGCACTCATTTACACGATACCCTCAAATCCATCATCTTTACCCCTACCGATTGGCATCTGCTACGTAAAAGCCCCTGCCCGGTTTTATTGGTTAAAGAACTTGAGTGGGCAGAAAACGGAAAAATTTTGGCCGCCGTACATACCGGCAGCGACGCAGAGCATCACAAGTCTCTCAACGAAAAAATCCTCAACGAATCCATGGGCTTAGCCAACCTCATCAATGCCGATGTTCATATTGTTAACGCCTATCCCGGTACGCCGGTGAATATTGCCATTGAGATACCAGAATTTGATCCCAGCGAATACAATTCAGTAGTAAAAGCCCATCACAATCAAGCGGTAGCCGAACTTGCGGGGGTGTTCAACCTTGATAAAGAACGCACTCACATTGCAGAAGGTTTACCAGAGGATGTCATACCAGAGGTTTGCCAAGAGATAGGTGCAGAGCTATTGGTGATTGGTACCATAGGCCGCACAGGTTTCTCAGCTGCCATCATAGGCAATACCGCCGAACATGTGCTTGACCAAATTAACTGCGATGTATTGGCGATTAAACCTGATGGTTATGTCAGTCCGTTGGCCGAGCAATAGGTTAAAAAAGCACCAAATACATAATTTCAATATTCATGAAATACGACAAAAATTGATGGGCCATGTTCCCTCGGCCCATCCACCGATTCAATTATTACGCAGTAACAGCATCAAGCTCTTCGTCAACCTCTGGCGTAGAGTCAGCGCCGTGCATCCAAACCACTATCTTGTCACTTAACAAATGTAAAACCCCACCTGAAAGCAAACAGAATATCGCCACGCCTGCAAATGTCGCCAGTGGCCCAGCCTCACCAACAATCATGCCTGCAACAGCCGCCAGATAGTTACCAATTGCCGTGAAGAAGAACCACATGCCCATCATAAATGATACATATCGTACAGGTGACAGCTTAGTAACCATCGACAGGCCAATTGGAGACAAGCACAGCTCACCTATGGTGTGCAGAATATACATCACTACCAGCCACCAGATTGCCGCTTTACCACCATCGCCAATTTGCATTGCAGCGCCAACCATTGAGACAAAACCTAAACCTAGAAATATCATACCCATTGAGAATTTTTTCGGTGTGGCTGGGTCTCGGTCGCCTAGCCCCATCCAAAGCTTGGCCATAACTGGCGCCAATATAACGATAAACAGCGGATTAACCACCTGTAACCAACTGGCCGGCATTTCCCAACCGAAGATGTACAGGTCGGTATGGTTTTTGGCAAACAAGGTCAATACACCTGCTGCTTGTTCAAAACCCATAAAGAAAATAATAGTGAAAAAGCTCATCATCAAAATGGCCTTGATGCGGTCTTTTTCAATTGAGGTTAATGGAATTTTTGGCTGTGCTGCCTGTGCTTTAGTTCTTTTGTTTACCGGCTCACGGCCCAAGTCACCCAAGTATTTTTGAGCAAACAACAGTTGCACAACCAATGATAAAAGCATACCGATGCCAGCGGCGATAAAGCCCAGCTGGAAATCAATTTTCTCGCCTATGGTACCTACCACCAAAAAACCCATGGTCGAGCCGATATTAATACCCATATAAAAAATGGTAAATGCCTGATCTCTGCGGTGATCTCCCGCTTTGTATAAATCACCCACTAAGGTTGATATATTGGGTTTGAAAAAACCATTACCGATGATAAGCAAAGCCAGCCCCAGAAATAGAAAGGTTTTTTCCATGCCCTGAATATATTCGTGAGGTGTGCCCAGTGCAAATTGACCAAGGGCCATAATAACCCCGCCGATGATCACGCTCTTGCGCTGACCTAAAAAGTTGTCGGCCAGATAACCGCCAATAACCGGCGTCACATAAACCATAAACATAAAGGTGCCAAGAAAACTCAGCGCATTGGCTTGAATTTCGGCTTCACTCATCGAAGACCAACCAAAAGCCCCCACCGCCATAGCAGATGTTAGGTAAAGAATAAAAATGCCGCGCATACCATAGTAGCTCATACGCTCCCACATTTCGGTGCCAAACAGCACAAATAGGCCTTTGGGGTGACCAAGAAATTCAGATGAATCAGGTAGATTTTTCACTGTAGTGTCCTTCTAAGTTGTTGTCGTTTTATTTAGTTATAAAGAGTTATTGATTGACGTTTTGAATGACATCCAGCGTAAGGGGTAAAATGCAATGGAGGTTGAAAAAAGGGTGAATTGGTTGGTAAAACTTGGTGAAGGGAAGGTGAAGGCTAATGTATACGTGGGTTTGGGGGAATCGCCGCTGGCGCGACGAATGGAGTTGTATAGGATTCAAATCTAGATTTGTAGTGAGTCAGGCCTTAGCAGCCAAATAATCAGAAATATTTGACAACACTCAAACGCAATGCAAATATTTGCCAAATCTCCCCCTTTTGGTAATCTGGCCATGACAGCCATCAATCGCAACCATTTCAAACACAACAACATCATCCTCAATGTCGACTCTTACAAAGCTTCTCATTATCTGCAATATCCGCCCAATACCACTTTTGTGTCGAGTTATATCGAAGCTCGTGGTGGCGATTTTGCACAGGGCATATTTTTTGGCTTACAAATGTTTATCAAAGATTATCTGTCCACGCCCATCACTAGTGATGATGTGGTAGAAGCCAAAGCGATTTTCCAAGCCCACGGTTTGCCCTTTAATGAGACGGGTTGGCAACATATTGTTGATAACTATGATGGCTACCTACCCATTGAAATTCAAGCCTTGCCAGAGGGCACAGTGGTGCCTGTTCAAACTGCGCTGGTTCAGGTGGTTAATACCGACCCAAAATGTTTTTGGCTGACCAGTTATATCGAAACCGCTTTGCTCAGAGCCGTTTGGTATCCAACAACAGTAGCCACTGGCTCGTGGCATTGCCGCCAAATCATTCAAAAATATCTTGATGAAACCGCCGACAACAGTGAAGGGCTACCTTTTAAATTACACGATTTTGGTGCTCGTGGTGCAACATCTGAAGAAGCCGCTGCCGTTGGCGGTTGTGCGCATTTAGTTAACTTTATGGGCACCGATACCATCAGTGCCATCGTTGCCGCCAGACGTTATTATGGTGCAGACATGGCAGGCTTCTCTATTCCGGCAGCCGAGCACAGCACCATGACCAGTTGGGGCAAAGACTGTGAGACCGAAGCCTACGCCAATATGCTCAAGCAGTTTGCAGGACCGGGAAAATTAGTCGCGGTGGTCAGCGATTCGTATGACCTGTTTCACGCCATCGACACAATTTGGGGCGAAACGTTGCTTGATGAAGTTAAATCTTGCGGCGGTACTGTGGTGGTAAGACCCGACAGCGGCGAGCCTGTGGAGATAGTGCTAAAAACCCTAGAGCACCTAATGAGCAAATTCGGCCACACAATTAACGACAAAGGTTACCGCATTTTGCCCGATTGTATTCGAGTGATACAAGGCGATGGCGTATCACGCCATGGCATTGAAGCCATTCTTCAGGCAATGAAACAAAACAAACTCAGTGCCGACAACGTAGCCTTTGGCATGGGCGGTGAATTACTACAAAAGCTCAACCGCGACACCATGAAATTCGCCATGAAAGCCTCGGCAGTCAAAGTCGACGGGTTATGGCGTGATGTGTTTAAAGACCCCATAACCGACCATGGCAAACGTTCAAAAGAAGGCCGCTTAGCCGTAATAAAAGATGGCGCTGGCGTATTTCAAACCATTAATGAGAACGCATTAGGCACACAACAAAATTACCTGCAAAGCGTATTCAAAAACGGTGAATTGTTGATTGAGACCACTTTTGATGAGATTCGGGCACGGGCTGCATCGCTGGCATAAGTAGTACCCTCCCACAAGCGGCACAGCGTTATGGTACAGCGGCATTAAAACGGGTTAATATGCAGTTTTTTCAAGGGTTAACCCACTTTGAACTATACTATTTATATCAAAAATCATTCTAAGACAGTATATATATGAAGCGTATTTTATCGTTTGTTGTGCTGCTTTTTACCTTGCTGGCGAATAACCCTGTTTGTGCCGAAACCACATTTCGCTTTGAGCATTTTGATGTTGACAGTGGATTATCACAAAACTCGGTCAACGACATTGTGCAAGACAAATACGGCTTTATGTGGTTTGCCACCCAAGGTGGCTTGAGCCGATTTGATGGTTATAAATTTACCCACTTTAAACATCAACCGGACGACGCCCATTCATTATCTGACAACTTTGTACATGTTGTGTTTGTCGCTGATGATGGCGATATTTGGGCAGGCACCCGCACTGGCGGATTAAATCGTTTTGATTTTGCCAGCCAGACCTTCACCCGCTTTGTACATGACCCCACCAACCCCAAGAGCCTCAGTCACAACCGCATCACTTCCATTGTTCAAAGTGCGCCCAGTGAATTATTGATTGGCACATTAGGTGGTGGCGTAAACCGCTTTAATCTCAATACTAAAAACTTCAGTACCATAAAAATCAGTGACGATATTGTTCGCATCAATAACATCAATCAAATCAACAGCATTACTACCGACCAGTCAAACCAAATTTGGATTGGTACCAACGGTAACGGCTTAATTCGAGTCTCGCCCGACGGCAAAACCTTTAAAGCTTTCACCTATGATGCCAACAATAACCAGACTATTGGCCACAATTTTGTACGTTCGGTTTTTGTCGATTCAAGTGACACATTGTGGGTAGCCACCGGCAGCGGATTCAGTCGTTTTGAACGTCAGTCAGCCAGTTTTACTCGGTTTGTTCATCAAGATAACCATTTGATGAGAAGGTTTCTTGAAGACGGACAAAAACGGCTGTGGGTAGGTGGCAATAATGGCATAAATCTATTGTCGGCAGACCGAAGCACATTAACAGCCATTAAACACAATGCATCAGACAAACACTCACTAAGCTCTGATTTAGTCACCGCATTGTACAAATCTACCGACAATGTATTGTGGGCTGGCACCTATATTTCAGGTTTCAACAAATTCAACCTAAGCGCAGAGGCTTTTCATCATTACAACCATAACGCCAACAACCCCAATTCACTAAACAACAACATTGTGTGGCACCTATCACAAACCCACAACGGCGATATTCTGATCAGCACCGATGGCGGTGGTATTAACCGTTTTAATCCTAAAACCAGGCAGTTTAACGCAATCAGGCACCAACCAGACAACCCCAACTCTTTGGGCAGTGATTTTGTCAGAAGTACTTTAGAGCAGTCTCCCGGTGTTTTATGGTCAGGCACTTTTGACGCAGGAGTAAACCGTATTGATTTAAACAGCGGGCAAGTCACCCGGTATTCTCACGACGAAAACGACCCCAATAGCATCAGTAACAACCACATTATGTCGATGCTTATCGATAGTAGAAATAATCTGTGGGTAGGCACAATTGATGGACTGGATTTGTTTCAACCGACTACAGGCGGATTTAAGCACTTCAAACACGACAAAGATGATCCCCACAGTATTAGCGACAACGAGATCACCGACATAATTGAAGATAACGCGGGTTTGTTATGGGTCACCACAGGCGGTGGCGGCGTTAATTGGTATGACCCAAACACAAAGGTTTTCAACAATTACAGGCAAAAACAACAAAACCTGCCCGGGCTAGCTAACATCATCACCACTGCCGCGTTGCAGGCACACAACAAAGACATTTGGCTAGCCACATATGGCGCGGGCATAGGCAAGTTAGATACACACTCGGGTGACATGAAAATGCTCACCAAAGCAGATGGACTTATTGATAATGCCGTTTTGGGGATCCTTGAATCAACACCAGATGAATTTTGGATAAGTACCAATGGCGGACTATCGCGCTATCGCGGCAGCAGCGGCGAATTTGTCAACTTTACCGTGGCCGATGGTTTGCAAAGTGACGAATTTAACTCAAGCGCTTTTGTTAAAACCAAAGACGGCCAGCTGTACTTTGGTGGCATCAATGGTTTTAATCACTTTTACCCCAAAGATATTGTAAAAAGTGATCCGGCATTGAATGTGCGCCTGACCCAAATGCGGGTATCAAATCAACCTGTCGCCATAACTTCAGGTGCGCCTATCCAAGGGCAGAAGCAATTCAGCCTATCAAAAGCATTGTACCTTCTAAAACAACTCACCCTTTCTCATGAACAGAGCCTAGTGTCATTTGAGTTTTCGACATTGAGTTTTACCCACCCTAAAACCATTGAATTTCAATACATGTTAGAAAACTTCGACAAACAATGGATAAACACCGACCACACCTTACGTTTGGCCACCTACACCAACATACCAGCGGGCAAATACCGACTTAAAGTCAGAGCAAAAGTGCCTCATGCTCAGTGGCTAGACAATGCCACCGTTTTACCTATCACTATAATGCCTGCACCGTGGCGGTCTTGGTGGGCTTATATGGCTTATTCATTGGTATTGCTGTTGGTATTAGGTATGTTTGCGTTGCAACGCTGGCGCCGCCTTAGAGTAGAACACGAGGCCCAAGAGCGGTTGTCACTGGCACTTTGGGGCAGCCACAGCGAGTTGTGGGACTGGGATTTACTCAAAAATACCATTTATCGTTCAAACCAATTTAACCTGCTTGATAATGTTGAGGGCGAGTCGCATTTTGATTACCAGCAACTGCGTGAATTGACACATAAAGACGACATAGAAGAACTGATAGAAAAATTTGAGGCGCACATTCACAACAAAACCGAATATTTTGACGTGTCTTACAGGCGCTTAACCGTTGATGGGCAATGGCAGTGGTATCGCAGCCGTGCCAAGGCAGTAAACCGTGACAGTGATGGCATAGCACACCGAATAGTCGGCACCGTTGAAGATATCGATGAGCTTAAACAAGTACAGACCGAGTTGAAAAAATTCAATAGCGAATTGGAGTCTAGAGTTAAAGCCCGCACCGAGGAGCTAACCGACACGCTCGAAAAATTGCACAGCACCGAAATACAACTCATTGAGTCAGAAAAACTGGCATCACTGGCTGAACTGGTGGTTGGTATTGCCCACGAACTCAATACCCCACTTGGCATTTCACTAACGGCCACTACCCATATTCACGATATTCTCAAAAACCTTTGTAACAAAAAAGCGCAAGGGAAAATGAAATCGACCGACTTTGACCAGTTTGAATCAACCGCACTAGATGGCCTGGCGTTATTGTTTGCCAACATCAATAAAACCATTGAGTTGGTGCAAACTTTCAAATCGCTGTCGCCAAAAACCACCGACGAAACTGGCAGCTCTTTTTCGTTGTCAAAACTGCTAGATTGCTTTGCCGAGGTTAACACCAACCGCAGTGAAACGCCTTTAGCGAAGTTAACCATCAACTGTCAGCCCAAACTGGTAATAACCACCTTTGCCAACGACTTGATTGATATTCTGTTGCACCTGTTAAATAACGCCTACACCCACGGGTTTGTTGATATTGACCAACCTGCCATCCTCATTGAGGTGACCAGCACCGACAGCGGGGTTACTTTGCAATTTAGTGATAATGGGGTAGGAATAGAGCAAGATTTGCTAAAGAAAATATTCGAGCCGTTCTATACCTCTCAGCGGGGCAGATGTACAGGACTGGGTTTGCCGATTGTTTACAATATTATCTATTACAGATTGTCGGGTACACTGACTTGTGAAAGCCAACCCGGCCACGGCTTTTGTCTTAATATTCATTTGCCGAACTAAACTAGGCGCTTAGAACAAGCGCCTAGTACAATCTTTAGTAAAGCTTTTGATACCACTATAATACAGCTCCTAATACAGTATTGGTGTGATATCTTTAATCGTTAAACGCCCTCCTCGTATTGGTGGTTCTTTATGATAGCCCAACTCCATTATCGCCAGTGCCAATGCGCGTCCATACGCCAGCCCCAGTTCGGGGGCAATATAGTCATTAAGGGTTTGACTTTCCAAATAGTCGAACAGCAAATAAGTGCCGTCTTCTATCGCCTTGCGTTTTAAATCGATATTAAAATCTCGTAAAAACATCGAATAAACCGCTTTCACAAACCCTAATGTCGCTTGTTTGGTAATGGCGTCTGTGCCATTTGAAAACGCTATAAGGCCATCTGTGGCCGCAAATAGCTGCACACTTTTAAGCTGTGCAAATCGGCGCCGTCTGGTACCGCCTGAATGTTTCATCACAATCTCCTTATTACGGGTAAAAAGATACTTCGATGAAGCACCAAAACACCTGAAGCAATGTTTTGGTCAGTAATAACAAAGCAAGTTCCAGACCAGTAATTAGTACCTTTCGGTACTAGGGAATAATGTCGAAGATCACGATTTTTTTACAGCGACGAAACTGCACTAAGAAGGTTATACAAAAAACTGTTTGGTTCGTCGCTGGGTGCGTAAAGATATACGTTACGCGGGGTTTGGCAATCGTAGGGGCAATCCCCCGTGATTGCCCTAAATCACGCAACACATTGAAATAGCTACGGAATTTAAAAAAGGGAAGACACAGGGGTTTGCCCCTACGTCACCCTTTACAATTAATTTTACAGGTTCTATTAATGAGCATCCGCAACCAATACCGACCATTAGCCGTGCTTTCCTACACCTCAGCACATCAACAATTTGCAATAGATAAACAGGCCCATATTAGACTTGTCACTTGTATACTTTGCATGCGGCATTGCAAGAGTCCTTGCAAAATGCCAAATTTTCCCAATTTATGACATTTTGTTGTTTATAAACAATTAGATACAGTTTTATAAAAACGCAAAAAGCAGCTGAAAAACAGCTGCTTTTTGACATAGAAATAAAAAGGTTAAATGTTAGGTAAACGACTCTATTGAAGTTTTCTCCTAACATCGGCCACAACCTCATCACAACCGCCTAATGGCTGTTCATCGTGAAAGCCAATATCAATCAAAGCCTGACCAAATGCATGGCCATAAACAGCCCCCAACGCGGTAGCAATGCGATATTCTTCGGTTTGACTTTGCAGATAGACAAACAATAAAAAAGTACTGTCTTCAATGCTTTCGTGTTTTAAATCAATATTATGCTCTTCAAGAAACATATTACTGGCGGCCTGAACATACTTTTGCGCTGCATGCCTTGAAATTGCATCAGTTCCACCAGAGGCTTCAATTAAGCCATCGGTCACAATGAAAAACTCAGCCGCCTGAACTTCGGCAAGCCGGGTAGATGTCATATTCACTCGGTCACTCATCACTACTCCCCACATCGGTTATAAAGGGTATCTAAATAGAATTAATGTAACCATGTAGACTGATGACATGGTTAATCATGATAGGGCAATTACCGAGCCAGCCATTCAAAGCGAGTTAAAACGCGGTAAACAGCAAGTAATGGCGAATAAGTGATACTGCGTTTTGCAGTTTTCGTTGCAAAATGCATGTTGATTTGTGGATTGGGGGGGTCACATAGTGCGTAGGGATACAGCATTGCTTTGACTAGAACAAGCGACAGTTTTATATTCAATTATACCAATGTTATATGGCCTGCAAGTTGTAAAGGATAAGAGGAAGCTACGAAATGAAAAACACATCCAGAATAACATTATCCCTGTTTACATTTATCTTGTTCCATACTTGCAACATGCAAGCGGTCGCTGACAACATTTGGGAAAAAAATTTGGCGTTAGAATTAAGTATTGATGAGGCGAACGAGAACACCAAGAAGGGGGTCGTTCCACTAACAATTATTTTAGTTAATAAAACCAATAAAAAATTGAGTTTCGTCACACCTGAAAATCCACTCTCTGTTTCGCTGTTGACGCAACAAGGTAAAAACTTAAGTATGTTCGACCTGCTATTAAGAGTCGGAGATGATCCTGACACAAAAATAGATATGGTTATAAAGCCAAAAGAAACAATCGCTTTCAAAAGGGATTTAAAATTATCACGGCATAGTCATAGAATTGAAAGTGAGACATTTGTAAAATTCGAAGCTACATTTGTTCTATTTTCTAATGGAGACAAGATAACAATTGACTCAAATGTTTTAAAATACTCTATTAGCAATAAGAAATAAAAGGTACACTGTGAAACGTTATGCCACAAAAAAACCCTCTAAGACTATGAATCTTAAAGGGTTTTATGGTGTCATGCTACAGCATGAAACAAGAATAATGGTGCCCAGACGCGGAATCGAACCACGGACACGAGGATTTTCAATCCTCTGCTCTACCGACTGAGCTATCTGGGCAACGGACGCTATTAGACTTTTTCTGAGGGTTTAAGTCAACGACTATTTTCAAAATAATGTTTGTTTGTTGAAATAACCCTCAAGCTGCTGGTTTTTTATAATCTTCGCTTTTTTTTCGACCATGAAACACCTGCGAGCTTGTTCTTTTACTCATACAACTAGCTGCTTGGCGGCGTATATCCTTCAACCACAACGTCTTTGCCTTCAAACAAAAACTCTTCCATATTTTTTTCAAGTTGCGCACGATGTTCTAAGTCCATCATGTTGAGTTTTAACTCGTTAATCAGCATGGTTTGCTTTTTCTGCCACAAAGCCCAACCTTCTTTTGAAATGCTTTGATAGATGCGTAATCCCAAATCACCCGGATACAGTTGATAATCTAATCCTTCGGCTTCTTTGCCTAAGTAAACGCAGTTAACCATTCTAGCCATGTCGATAATTACCTTTTAAAAGTTGCCTTGTTAGGCCTATTTGTTGGGTTATAGGTTGGGGTTATTTGTTCAATTTCAATTGTTTGATTTGGTTTATCAGTTTTAATACTGGCGTTGGAACGCCAAAACTTAATTCGTCATCAAGTTTATACCAAATAGACTGGTTTGAGTCAGCAACCGCCATGAGATTTTGATGGTTGTGAATGACAATCAGTATCGGCCTGATATTTAACTGAAAATGCGTAAAAATGTGCTTCATCTCTGGCAGTTCTTGCCACGTTTTTACGTCCCAACTCTTGCAATCGTTATATTCTTTTAGGGCTTGCTCATCATCAAAAGCGTTAAAGCTGTATAATCCGCCCCAAATGCCCGTTGGTGGACGCTGGTTAAGCATCACTTGACCTTGGTGAATCACTAATGGCCAATATTCAGTTCTTACTGGTTTAACCTTT
>CALKGI010000021.1 GCA_938085045.1 uncultured Alteromonadaceae bacterium | reverse complement strand
CACACCATTTCAATCTCGCCTATTACCGCTGCGCGCTTTGCGCCGGGTCGCCATACTTCTTGACGCCATAGGGTTTTGTATTTGCCATCAAAAGAAAACGTAGTTCGAATATCGCAAATCTCAGCAAACTCTACGCCGTCTTGAAACGTCATGTTGGCCTTGTAAACCGCAAAGCCTAAACCCTTTTCATTCCACAATTTGGCCAAACGGTCACTGTCAATCACATGCTCCCTTGCCCGTTCAAAATACTTGAGAAAATTGGGGTGATACACCACACCCGAATGGTCGGTATCTTCGTAGTAAATCTGTACTGGGTGGTGATAGGTTTTGCTCATGGGTTTTGGCTCTACTTTGCTGCGCGCGGAAAAAGTTTGCGTGGATTCTACAGTAAGGTAGGTTTGAATCAATACTCTTGCCAGTAACTAGTCGGCCAACATTTGGCTAAATTGCGTTAGTGCCTGATTCACCAAACGGGATTTAGTGGCCACGCTAACGGACTCGGTGCGTGACAGTTCAAGTTGCACTGCGGGTATGAACTGGCCAAAATAAGTGCAAATATAGCCGCCTTGAAAAGGCTCGTTAATTTGTAACGTATCACCAAACACATCACTAAATGCTGTTTCTATCGCCTTAAAAATCGACGGTGGACAACTGGTGTTCATGGCATTACTCAAGCATACCAACGGCCTTTCATCACCCGGACTTTGCGCACTAGGCGGTGCGTATGCAGCCATGGTGTGACAGTCAATCAAACATTTAACTGAAGGAATATCAATGGCCTGTTTTAACTGGCGATAATAAGGTTGGTAATAGTTGGACAACAGTTCGCGCACTTGTGTCATACATAACCGCTGTTGGTAAATAGGCACATCGTAACAAGTATGAGTTTTAACAACGCCATCTTTGCTAATGTCATCGTCAGGACGATTAAGGTCGACAAACGCTCTTGCAATATCAGCTTCTATATAGTGATAACACAAGTTTTTAAGCGAACCATAAATGACTTTTGCCTGCTCATCGGAGTCTTTGACAATATCGACGTAGGTAAGCTGTGTTTGTCCCACAACTTCCTGCGGAATAGATAAACCAGCATGTGGATTTGAAATGATAAAGGGTAGTGTATGAGGCATAGGTATACCCCCTGTATTGAAATGCAATCAAAACAAGGGGCTCTTAGTATGTTTAATTAAACTTCGGCCGACTCTGGCTGGCGAGTCTCAACTGCTTTGTTGGCTTTTTTATTGGTTTGCTTATTAATCGGTTTTTCAACAGGTTGATAAAAAATCCCCAATCGAATACGAATAAAATGAAAAATTTCTTTGGCCATATTGATGTCTAATGCCGCTTCAACGCCTTCAAAACCCGGCGATGAGTTGGCTTCACAAATTTGAAAATGTTGCTCATCAAACAACAAATCAATTCCGGCCACATCAAGCCCTAGCACATTAGATGTTTGGGTAGCCAGCCATTCAATTTCAGGCGTAATGGGGTGTGCTTTGCCCGCACCGCCCGCGCTGATATTGGCCTTAAAACTGTCGCCGTTTGAATTGCGTTCAATACATGCTACAGCCCGCCCACCTATAGTCAGCACCCGCAAATCACGTCCATGACTGGATTTAACAAATTGCTGCAAAATAATATTCGCTGTCGGGCTTGTCGCATCAATAAGCTGCATTAGATCATCAAATTCACTTATCGATTTAGACAAAAATACACCGCTGCCCTGAGAACCTGACAAGGTTTTGACAACCACAGGAAAACCAATTTGTTTTTCGACCAACTGTACGTCTACCGGAAACTTTACCAACATAGTTTTGGGCGTTGGCAAGTTCTTTTCAGCCAAAATTTGCTGCGCAAACAATTTGTCTTTTACCGTATCGATGGCCGATGACTCATTAACACAATAAACCCCCAGTCTTTCGAGGTGACGCAATATCGCTAGTGCAAAATAGGTAGTGCCAGCGCCCATACGTGGCAGTACAAAGTTGGGTAGCGATACCCGGTTACCATCAATTAAGATACTTTTGTCATCTTCGCTGGTAACGGTTAAATCAAATTGATCGGGCGAAAACACCTCTAACTCTATATCTTCGCTTTTAGCCACTTCTAAAAAACGATTAATTTCGTACGTTTCAGGCTTGAGCCTGTTAGCACTGTCGTTATAAATTATCCAGCCTCGCATTATATATTACCTTCTTTTACAGTAGGAAAAGCTGGCTTTTCGGCAACATTGCCACCCAGCGTTGTCAGAGATTTACGCCGGGTATTTTTTTTGTACTTTTGCCAAAGTAGCTCAACCTTGGTTTCGGCTTCACGCTCGTTAAGGCACATTTGAACAAAATGTTCTTCGACCTGATTGGCACTGGTGGCCACACCTTGTTCGAGTGAGAACAGGCGGTTGCCCAGTTTAGTTAGATTATCGGACTCTTCGATTGAAAATATGCCGCTTTTACTAATGCCATAAGGAAAATTTTTATCATCATAAAAAGGATGAGATTTCACAAAACCCAAGATTAAATCCATAGTGTTACGCCTTGAAATAAAGTGTCGGTCTGGTTTGGCTGAGTATGCTTGTAGTACAATACGCTGTAAATCAAATAATTTTTATCGTCTCGACAACCTACGGCAACGCAATGGACACTGAATTATTAAAAACGTTTTTGGAAGTAAAAGACTGTCGCCACTTTGGCAAAGCAGCTGAAAACCTGTATCTCACTCAAGCGGCTGTTAGCGCTAGAATTCGCCAACTAGAACAATACTTTGGCGTCACTTTGTTCAGTCGAAACCGCAACAATATTCAGTTAACTCAGGCTGGCGAAAGGCTGGTTATTCACGCCCAATCTATGCTGATGGCACTGCAATTGGCCAATCAAGAGGTGTCGGTGGCCAGTGAGCAATTCACCCAAATATCTATCGCAGGAACACCTAATACTTGGGACACTTATATCCATGATGCAATCTCTAAAATTTATGCAAGTCACCCACAAATCAATCTGGTTGCTGAAATTCTTTCAAGAGAACATTTGACCCGTCAACTACTTGAAAGAACCCTAGACGTTGCAATTTTATTTGACCCACCCAAAGCCTCTGAATTGAAAATTGAAAAGTTGCATACTTTTGAGTTGGTCCCCGTCACCACTTTTACCGATAACCCAGATGAAGATTCACTCAATTTGCGTTATATTCTTATCGATTGGGGCACCAGTTTTAACCTATGGCACGCAAAGCAATATATCAACATGCCGCCCCCTGCAATGCGCACTAGTACTGCTCGTATCGCACTAGATTTAATGCTCCAATGTGGCGGTTCGGCCTATTTGCCCGATGTACTGATAAAACCTTTTGTCGACAGTGGTGAACTACAAATTATTAAAGGTCTACCGCGATTCGACCGTGACATTTTTATCGCCTTTCATAAAAACAACGAAAATGAAGAAAAAATCTTCGATATTAAACAACTATTTTGCAAAGACGAACCAGACCCGCCTGAGTTAATCAATACGCGAAGTGGGGTTTGACCAAGCGCTTGTGAATTTCAAGGCGATTAGGTTTGTTGCTAATTGAAATATGAAGAATTCAGACATTATTGAGCAATATCAAGGAGTAAGAGGGAGAGTTTGAGAGTTTGGGTCTATAACAGTTAAAGTACCTTAACCATTTACCACTCAGGTACTGCGACCAAGCTGTCACCAAAATCCATATGGAAAAAGGAATCAACAATGAACCATTTTATCAAATCCTCAGTTGCACTGGCCTTGTTGTTTTCGGGTTGTGTAAGTGCCGAAGAAAACCTTAGCGTCTCTCCCAAACAAGCCACCGTGAAAGAAGGGGCTGAATCTCTTTATACAATTACCGCAACAAATGGCAAGTTCAATAAAGGCGACACCATTAGAATTTTCATCGAAAACGATGTTGAAAGGAAGTTCGAAATCCTCAATATCTCAAAGTCTCTCTACGAATATAAGAATGTCAGTAAAGTCGCTGGTAAGACGAAAAATAGACTGGTGATCAACGCAACCAAGGGCGTAGACAAAATCAGGCTAGTTATTCTATTTAAAGACAAAGTTGGCAAAAATACTGATGCTGAAGAATCTATCAAACTGGCTCACTCTTATGATGATGTGACTGGTGGAAAAATGACTTATACAGTCGGTGATACCAGTAAACAATTGACTCTAGCAGATGTCACCATTACACCTAACACTCCAAAACAGCCAATCCCACTTGAAGTGGGTGCAAAAAATGATGATGGTACAATCAAACCTGCCAAATACACCATTGCATTAGACAACGGCAAACAACTACCCGCCGCAGCCAAAATTGACGTTATCACCTCAGCCGGTGCCAGCAAGGTTGATGTAAGCCTTGCCAATGCAGCAGGCACTTACGATGAAAAAACAAGCCAAATAACCGTTGCCAAAACCACTGATAAGTTAGAGGTTACGGTAAAGCCTCATAAAGATGTGCATAATATTGGTGACCAGCAATTTGATTTGAGTAACATTTACAAAAATAAAGAAATTGGCAAAATAGCAATCAATTTAAAAGGTTATTCAGCCGGAGGGCCATGTACAACAAAAACACTAAATGACCTTAAAAATATGCAGAAAATCGACGCAGTGAATAACCCCAATGCCTTCGGTGCTTGCTTCAATGTACATGCTGGTTATATGGGACATTTCAATGAAGATGTGACCTTTAAACCTCAAATCTATACGATGGTAATTGCTCGTAGCTATGTCAATGCTTTTGGCGGTTTCGAAAGCTTTTTCAAAGCCGAACTATACGAAATACCAGCACTTCAAGAAATAAAGAGTACGACAACGTCAACAACTGATCCTGACACAAACCAAACAACAGAGATTAAAACAACACAAACAAGTAACAATGATAAAAACCCCTTTGCTCAGAAAAACAATATTTTCAGATTAACTACTGGCATAAAATACCCCCTTGGCGATAACTACTCAATTGTTGCCAAGGTTGGTGCCCGAAAGATTCCTTCCAGCTCGACCAGCATTCACAGCGTGCCAGTATTTTATGAACTAGGTTTCGAACATAGTTCTATTTTTGGTCAAACAGCTGATGG
>CALKGI010000020.1 GCA_938085045.1 uncultured Alteromonadaceae bacterium | reverse complement strand
TGGAGGAACGGAGGCTAAGCAACAGGGGACAGAGCAGTTGCCAAAAACATGGAACTGCTTCGCGTTCTCAGTTTTTGCAATCTGGTCTGTCCCCGGCCGGTGGTATTCGTACCAGCCAAGTAGCACCAGCTGGGGACAGAGATATTAAAATGTGAACGCGAGCGTTCACATTTTAATACCTCTGTCCCCCTTGCTAGCCTCCGTTCCTCCAGCCGAGAACAAAGCCCCTACCTAAAGCGACTCAATCTCCGCCTTCTGCTTCTCTAACTTCGCTTTTGTCACTTCAAACTCAACCAGTTTGGCTTTTTCTTTGTCAATAACCGCAGCTGGTGCTTTACCCACAAACTTCTCGTTTGATAACTTGCCAGACACCCTGCCCAATTCAACCGACACTTTATCTAACGCTTTTTGAATTCGCGCAAGTTCTGCATCTTTGTCTATCAAGCCTTTCATTGGAATCAATAATTCCATTTCGCCAACAAGTGCAGTTGCCGACATTGGTGCTTTGGCATCATCTGGTAAAATCTCGGTTTGCTCTAGGCGTGCCATGGCATATAAGAATGTTTGATTTTCGTCAAGACGGCGTTTGTCTTCCAGGCTAACGTGACGTAACAAAATGCTTAATGGTTTACTTGGTGCTATGTCCATTTCGCCGCGAATGTTACGCACAGCAATGATGAATGATTTCACCCATTCTAAGTCGCTCATAGCGCCAGCATCGACGTTGGCAGCATTATATTCAGGGAAGCCCTGTATCATGATGCTGTCGGCCTCTATGCCTTTGAGTGGTGCAACACGTTGCCAGATGGTTTCTGTAATAAACGGCATCAATGGGTGCATCAATTTAAGTAGTGACTCAAGTACGCTCACCAAAGTGTTACGTGTGCCGCGTTGTTGCGCCTCACTTCCTTTGAGTAAAACCGGTTTGGTTAATTCTAAGTACCAATCACAGAACTGGTTCCAGGTGAATTCGTAAATGATTTGTGCAGCAATATCAAAGCGGTAGGTGTCCATGGCCTCGCGGAACGATTGTACAGTTTGTTCAAACTGGCCGATGATCCATTTGTCTGCCAATGACAACTCAAGCTCTCCAGCTTGCCCACAATCTTGATCTTCAGTGTTCATCAACACGTAACGACTGGCATTCCACAGCTTGTTACAGAAGTTGCGGTAACCTTCCAAGCGTTTCATATCCCAATTGATGTCGCGGCCCGTTGAGGCTAGTGCCGACAAAGTAAAGCGCAACGCATCGGTTCCGTGAGGCTCAATACCTTCTGGGAATTCTTTGAGTGTACGCTTTTTGATTTTGCCTGCTTCTTTGGGCTGCATCATGTTGCCGGTGCGTTTTTGCACCAAATCGTCGGCACTAATACCGTCAATCATGTCTAATGGGTCGATAACATTACCCTTTGATTTAGACATTTTGTTGCCTTCCTCATCGCGGATAAGGCCAGTAACATAAACTGTTTTGAACGGTACTTGGGGTTTGCCGTTTTCGTCTTTAACAAAATGCATGGTCATCATGATCATGCGGGCAACCCAGAAGAAAATGATGTCAAAGCCAGTGACCAACACATCGGTTGGGTGGAACGTACGCAAGTCTTCAGTATCTTCTGGCCAACCCAAAGTTGAGAAGGTCCATAAAGCAGACGAGAACCAAGTATCTAAAACATCTTCATCACGGGTCAATTTAGCATCAGCACCAAGGCCGTGCTTTTGGCGAACTTCAGCCTCATCACGACCAACGTAAACTTTACCGTCTTCGTCATACCATGCTGGAATTTGATGACCCCACCACAACTGACGTGAAATACACCAATCTTGAACGTCGTTCATCCACGAAAAGTACATGTTTTCGTACTGCTTTGGCACAAATTCGATATCGCCATCAACCACGGCTTTAGTGGCCACTTCAGCCAGTGGTGCAACGCGCACATACCATTGGTCAGTCAGCATAGGCTCAATAACAACACCAGAACGGTCGCCATAAGGAATGGTCATGTCGTTGTCGGTGATTTGGTCAAGCAAGCCCATTTCGTCGAACTTGGCGACCATCTGCTTTCTGGCAACAAAGCGGTCTAATCCGGCAAAATCAGCTGGCAAGGCATCATCATAAACAGTGCTGACTTCGCCATTGGTGTTATAAACCTCGGCAGTGGCCAAAATGGCGGCATCTTGATCAAGAATGCTGATCATTGGCAATTTGTGGCGCTTGCCTACTTCGCAGTCATTAAAATCGTGTGCAGGGGTGATTTTGACGCAACCGGTGCCTTTTTCCATATCGGCATGTTCATCGCCAACAATCGGAATACGTCGATTGACCAATGGCAACACAATGTGCTGGCCAATCAAATCGTTATATCGCTCGTCTTTTGGATTAACCGCAATACCAGTGTCACCGAGAACGGTTTCAGGTCGGGTAGTCGCTACCACCAAATAATCTTTGCCATCTTTGGTTTTTAAACCATCGGCTAGCGGGTAACGTAAGTGCCACATGTGGCCTTTTTTGTCTTTGCTTTCAACTTCAAGATCTGAAATCGCAGTGTGGAACTTTGGATCCCAGTTAACCAAACGTTTGCCGCGATAAATTAGGTCTTGCTCATACAAAGAAACAAACACTTCTTGAACCGCGTTAGACAAACCATCGTCCATGGTGAAACGTTCGCGATCCCAGTCAACCGAAGTGCCCAAACGGCGCATTTGTTTGGTGATGGTGCCGCCAGATTCTTTTTTCCAATCCCAAATTTTGTCGATGAACTTGTCACGACCCAATTCTTTACGCGTAGGACCATCTTGCGCCGCTAATTGACGTTCAACCACCATTTGAGTGGCGATACCCGCGTGGTCGGTACCAACCTGCCACAAGGTGTTGTTACCTTGCATGCGTTTGTAACGAGTCAGGGCATCCATGATGGTTTGTTGAAAAGCGTGCCCCATGTGCAGGCTACCGGTAACGTTAGGTGGCGGTATCATGATGGAGTATGCATCACCTTTACCAGACGGTTTGAAGTAACCTTTTTCTTCCCATTGCTGGTAAACGTTACTTTCGATATCTTGAGGATTGTAGGTTTTATCCATGACGTTAAACTAAACCTTTATTGTGCTGTTATTGTCCCAAAACGCTTAAATTAAGTGAGGTTTCAGGCATTTGTTAATTACATTTCGGTGGTGCTTAGTTGATAACCGCACTGCCGATAAAATTTGTAGCGTTCACGCGCTGCTTGTTTTTGCTCATCATCCGCTGGCACAAAATCAATGATTTGACGAAATTGGCTGACAAAACCCGGCACCAAAGTAGCCAGATTTATCATGATTGCGCGGTGATTAGAGGGCGGCTGGTAGCTGATCTCGACCGGGGCACCATTTCGTGGGCCTTCTCCGGCAAGATTGTGGGGCACAAAAGCATCGGCTTCAAAACCCCACAAATGTTCATCAACCAAATGTGCATGTTCTTCAGATTCGGTATAGATGAACACGCGTTTGTTTTGGCGAAACAAATCAGCAGCCAGTTTGCAGGCCTGATCGAAATGAGCCGGAACCGCTGTTTTTGAATTCAGGGTATCCGGCTCATCTTGTTGTTTTATTACATAAAACGTAGATTGCATGTGTTTTCTTCGGGGCTAACTTTCTGTTTAACTCTCAGTTTCAATACCAGCACGGTTCATCAAGAACTGTGTCAACATCGGCACTGGGCGGCCAGTAGAGCCTTTTTGTGGACCACTGCGCCATGCCGTACCGGCGATGTCTAGGTGAGCCCAGTTGTATTTTTTGGTGAAACGCGAAAGGAAACAAGCAGCAGTGATAGTACCAGCGGCTTTGCCACCAAGATTGGTGAAATCAGCAAACGGGCTTTCTAATTGCTCTTGGTATTCATCCCACAATGGTAAACGCCATGCTCTGTCGCCACTTTGCTCTGATGAGTTAATCAACTCATGCGCAAGCGGGTTATGCGAGCTTAGTAAGCCACTGGCATGTTTACCCAGTGCAACAATACAAGCACCGGTTAGGGTGGCTACGTCGATAACGGTATCAGGGTCAAAACACTCAACATAAGTCAGTGCGTCACATAAAACCAAACGACCTTCAGCATCGGTGTTTAACACCTCAACAGTTTGACCCGACATAGTGGTTAACACATCACCCGGGCGATAAGCATTGCCACCTGGCATATTCTCACAACCGGCCAACACGCCGATTACGTTGATGTTGAGGTTTAATTCGGCCAAAGAGCGCATAGTACCAAAAACGCCAGCTGCGCCGCCCATGTCCCATTTCATCTCATCCATGGCTTCGACACCTTTTAGAGAAATACCGCCACTGTCAAAAGTTAGGCCTTTACCGACCAATACAATGGGGGCAACACTTTCATCGGCACCGTTATAGTGAATTATTGACATTTTTGACTCTTGAACAGAGCCACGACCAACGGCCAAATAGCAATGCATACCCAATTCATTCATCTGTGCTTCATCAATGATATTGGTGGTGACGCGTTCGTAAGTGTCGGCCAGCTCTAATGCACAGTCAGCCAAATAAGTTGGCGTACAAATGTTTGGTGGCATGTTGCCAAGGTCTTTACAGTCGTTCATCCCTTTGGCGATGGCCAAACCATGACTAATGGCGCTTTCGCCAAGTGCCAGTTCGCGCCTAGTCGGTACGTTGAATACCATTTTACGCAAAGGGCGACGAGTTTCGTCTTTTTTACTTTTGAGCTGATTGAAGCTGTACAAGCCATCTTGGGTAGTTTCGACCGCTTGACGGACTTTCCAGTAGGTATCACGGCTTTTAACATGTAATTCAGTTAAAAAGCAGACCGCTTCCATCGAACCTGTTTCGTTCAAGGTAGTGATGGTTTTAGCAATGATTTGACGATATTGACGTTCGTCTAATTCACGTTCTTTGCCACAACCGACCAGCAATACACGTTCGCTTAAAACGTTTGGTACGTGGTGCAATAATAACATTTGGCCCGGCTTACCTTCGAGGTCGCCACGGCGCAGCAGGTTACTGATGTAACCATCGCTAATTTTGTCCAATTGTTCTGCCACTGGAGACAGACGGCGAGGTTCATAGACACCCACGACGATGCAGGCACTACGTTGCTTTTCCGGACTGCCGCTTTTTACGCTAAATTCCATGAGGTCTCCTAGTTAAAACCTTTAATTATGAATGGTAGATAATATACCAGTAAGCTACACTATGCCCTTTATACAAGGCCTGCGGTGCAGGGGTGGCGCACATTACCCAGATTTTAGTTCAAGATTGGGTGTTTAGCTGCCTGAAAACCGCAAATAGGCTTATTTTTATGATTAATGTTAAAAACAGACAGTTTACTCGAATATCTACCATATACCAGTAAAAAGACTTGTTTTATAAGGTTTTAATGTGCTCGTTTTCCGTTACCTAATCGCTGAGGTTTTTAAGTCTCAGTTGTCCATTTTTTTGGTGTTGATGACCATCTTCACCAGCCAGAAGTTTGTCCGCATTCTGGCCGATGCCTCCGAGGGGGATATCCCCAGTCAGGTCGTAGCGTCCGTGATATTACTTAACCTCCCACAACTGGCTGGGCTTATTCTACCGCTGAGTGTTTTTTTGGGCATATTGCTGGCTTATGGTCGCATTTATGCCGACTCTGAAATGACCATATTTCATGCCTGTGGTATCAGTGAATGGTATGTCACTCGAGTCACCCTTGTTTTTACAACAATAATGGCACTAATATGCGCCGTAGTGACCCTGTATTTTTCACCGATGGCCGCAGAATACGAATATCAAGTGACAGAACAAGC
>CALKGI010000019.1 GCA_938085045.1 uncultured Alteromonadaceae bacterium | reverse complement strand
CGGGGTCAGTGCAAAATCAGTTCTGTGGACAGCTTGCCTGTCCCTGCACTGCTTTTGCTTTGACCCCCATGCGAAGCCTCCGTTCCACCAACCAACAACGAAGCCACTTACCCTTGCGAAGCCTCCGTTCCTCCAGCCTTTAACAAAGCCACCTACATTTTACCAGTTCATTGGTGAGCATAGCTCCTCGTAACCTCGGATCGTGCTACGCACGGGCGCCCTACCAACCTCTATTCCTCCAGCCAACAAAGAAACCACTCTCCTCATTCCCAACCACTACACCACCAACCTTAAACAAACCGATGGGTTACGACTCGTACCTCGTCTAACCCATCCTCCGTATGAGGTTGTTTTACAGCAAATGAACGCCCCTCAAAAAACCGCCACCCACTTAAGCCCCCATAAGCCTCTCTTAAGTTAGGCCTGTCACAATCCAATCTTACAAATTAAGGTGACTTTTTATTTCAAGTCACTAAACTATCCACTGAGACGATAATAATGAACCCAATAACCTCATCTACCATTAAAGAGCCAACACGAACATGCGATTGCTATTAGTTGAAGACGACCACAGCTTGGCCCAAGGTTTGGTTAAGGCATTGAGCTTTGAAAGCTTTATTGTCGACCATGTTGCAACCGGTCGTGAAGCTTTGCATGTGGCTGCAAGCGATGAAATTAATATTGTCATTCTTGATTTGGGATTGCCAGACATGGATGGCCTAGAAGTACTCAAGCGTCTGCGTTCTCATAACAAACAACTACCTGTATTGGTGCTGACCGCCCGGGTTGAACTTGATGACCGAGTTGCTGGTTTAGATTTGGGCGCCGACGATTATTTGGCCAAACCCTTTGATATGCCTGAATTACTGGCGCGTCTTCGGGTGATAGAACGACGATTGGGCACTTCGTTTTCTAATGATCTGCAAAT
The DNA here is from genome assembly GCA_938085045.1 of uncultured Alteromonadaceae bacterium. Classification (GTDB taxonomy): domain Bacteria; phylum Pseudomonadota; class Gammaproteobacteria; order Enterobacterales; family Alteromonadaceae; genus JABSOG01. The sequence continues at coordinate 4,065 of CALKGI010000019.1, read as the reverse complement.
TAAAGACGTCAGCCTTAATACCGCCAGTCATACGCTAACTTGCGGGAGTGAGCCATTAAGCGTCTCTCGCAAAGAATTTATGGTATTAAAAGCGTTGATGGAAAACGCCGGAAAAATTCAAACTCGAGAACAATTAGAAACCAAGCTTTATGCTTGGGGCGAAGAAGTTGCCAGCAATGCGGTTGAAGTTCATATCCATCATTTGCGTAAAAAATTACCAGCCCAATTCATAAAAACCATTCGTGGTGTTGGTTATATTGTGAATAAATCATGAGGTCAATTCGGCGTAATTTGGTCAGCGTGATCATTGCCACCATGACGTTGGTGAGCTTTTACGCGGCATTACAAGGCTACCGTTCAAGTATGAAACAGGCAAACCAGCTGTTTGATGCCGAGTTACAAACCTATGCGGCTTCTTTGCAAATGGCAGCCAACCAACAAGGTGTTTTGCCAATGCCAGATAATACCACCGTGGCTTTTCAGGTATTTAAGGACAATGCGTTGGTGTTTCGTTCAAACAATGCCCCTGATCAACAAATAACGGCTTTTAACCAAGGTTTTTCTGACAAAAACTTTGCCCGTTCACGCTGGCGTACATTCACTCAATTCCATCAACCACTGGGCATTTGGGTGGTTGTTGCACAACGCTGGGACAAACGCTTTGAGCTGGCCGAAGGCATTACGCTGGCTTCTGTTTATCCTACCGTTTTGAGCCTACCCTTAATGGCAATTCTGATTTGGCTGATTGTTTCCCAAGGCCTACATTCATTAAAAAGCATCGCCAAACAATTGCAACATAAAAAAGCTGATGATTTGGAGCCGGTAACCATCAATCGTATTCCGCTGGAATTAAAGCACATCATCGAAACCACCAACGCCTTGTTCCATCGTCTCGATGAGGCTTTTTCGCGAGAAAAGCGTTTTGCTAGTGATGCCGCCCACGAACTCAAAACCCCGCTCAGCGTGTTAAAAATCAACGCTTATAATCTGTCAAAGGCACAAACGTCCAGCGAGGATATTGCCCTGTTTGATGATGGTGTAGAGCGAATGAGTCATGTAATTGACCAAATTCTTTCGCTCTATAAAACCTCTCCCGAGCAATTTGACGCAAGTCTTGAACCCACTGACCTTTACACTTTATGCCAAAACAGCATTGCTCAGTTATATCCGCAAATAGATGCCAAAGACCAACATATTGAGTTGCACGGCCAAAGTTGCATCATCAATGCCCAGCCCTTTTCTATCGCCACCTTATTGCAAAACCTAGTCACTAACGCCAGTAAATATACCCCAAGTCAGGGTGAGATTTATCTGGCTGTTGAGCAAAACGACAAGACAGTCGTGTTAACTGTTGAAGATTCAGGCCCGGGCATCCCCGAGCAACAACATCAACGAGTGTTAGAACGCTTTTACAGGGTTGGTGGCGACCGCCACAATTCAGGTATTCAAGGCTGCGGCTTAGGTTTGTCGATAGTCAACCAAATCGCCCGGTTGCATCATGGCACTTTGGCATTGTCTCATTCAAAGTTTAACAGTGGTTTGAAAGTCACACTGACTTTGCCCGCCGGGGAGGCTCATCATGCGTAGATGGTGGCTTGGAGGTTTAATTTTTGTGCCTGCAATGAGCTGGGGCGATAGAGAAGAGTTCCATATCGAAATTCGCAATCATCTGTTTTATCCTGCTGAAATTCAGGTGCCAAGCAATACTAAGATTAAATTGCGCATCACCAATTTAGACGAGACTCCAGAAGAGTTCGATAGTTTTGATTTAAACCGTGAAAAGGTGATCTTTCCCAAGCGCACCGCCACCATTTTTATTGGACCCCTGCCCCCGGGAGAATACACCTTTTTTGGTGAATACAACCCCAACAGTGCAACAGGCAAAGTAATAGTCAAGGGGAACAGCAATGCTAATTAATTCGGTTGTATTATTTTTACGAGATGCCTTACCATTACTGTTGTTTATCAGTATCTTAAGCGCCATTATTTATTTACGAACCAATTCATTAGGCTGGCTGGTTAAAGCGACCTTTTTTGGCGTGCTCGGCACAGTGGTTTTGTCTGCTTTTATTGACAGGGTCAGCGAAGGGTTCGACGGTTTTGGTTTTGAATTATTAACCGCCACCATACATATTATGGCTTACCTCAGCGTTTTACTGTTTTTGCGCTTTAATTCCATTGTGTTAGCCACCGTTGCGGTCAGTTTATTGCTCAGTGTTCATGGTACTAATCTGTATATTTATTCCAGCGGTTTTTGGTCAAGTGCCAGCGTCAACGTCAATAATGCTTTGTTGATTGGCTCTATTCTTGGTTTTGGCATTAGCTTCAGCTTAGCCCTGCTTTTATATTACGGTTTGAGTGCTTCGATGATGGAACGCTGGTCAAAACTGCCGATGGTGGTACTGGCCCTTACTGCCGCCAGACAAATCACCGAAGCGGTTTATTTTTTAATTCAGGCCGATTGGTTGCCCACAGGCCAGCCGTTGTGGAATACTTCAGCTTGGCTTTCTGACAGTTCGGAATTTGGTCATTTAATCAACGCCCTGATTGGATATGAAGCCTCACCCAGTGCAGTGCAGGTTGGTTTACATTTACTAGCGCTTGTTATTCCACTGTTTATGATCATGAAACTCAACCAACAACCAACAGTGACGGAGGTAACCCCATGAGTTCACGCTTCGTCAGGGGCACCTGTTTTACTGTATCGGCCTTATTAACCGGTTACTCTAGCGCGGCCATGGCCAGCAGCGCATTTGTCGATAAGGTTTATCACCCTTATGTTCTCCCCTTAGAAAGAGAGCTCGAATGGCGTATTGGCTTTAATGAACAAGATGACCACCCCGATGACAATACCATGACCCAAAGCATCGCTTTTGGCCATTCTATCAATGAGCGGGTGACAGTGGAGCTTTACCTAACAGGTGAGCGGGTTCCTCAAGAACAATTCAAATTGATTGCCTATGAACTTGAAGCACGCTGGATGATCACCGAACAGGGTGAGTTTGACATTGACTGGGGCGCAATGTTTGAATTTGAAAAAGAAAAACATGAAAGTGGCTGGGAAGTGTCTGCTGGGCTATTGGCCGAAAAAGAATTTGGCAGATTTAGCATGACAGGCAATTTCTTTGTTATTTATGAAACAGACGAGAAAGAAAAAGAAGCGGAAATGCGGCTACAATATCGCTATCGCTGGATACCTCAAGTGCAACCCGGCATAGAGTTATTTGTCGGTGATGATTTTATGGGGGTTGGACCTGCGTTTATGGGCATTCACCGCTTTGATGGTCAAAAACAACTGAAATGGGAAGCTGGATTCATTTTTGGACTTGATAGTGAAACACCCAACCACAGCTTCAAGTTTGGATTAGAGTACGAGTTTTAGCATGATTGTGGGATAGAGCGCATTCGTTGCCTATCCCAAATCAATTCAATAAGAGTATATTGGCAAAGCCCTTTCAATTTTACTCTTGTATTCATCTTTACCTAACCCGTCATGAGAGGCATCCGCTACTGCCATCACCTTTTTTAAACTTTTATTCTGGTCGAAGAAAAATGCAATAGTATCAATGCCCTGCATTTTTCCTGGGGTGTTAGTAATGCGGTAGTTGATCAAAGTCAGGTTAGAAAAGTCTTTTTTGCCTACTTGGCGGCACAATATATTCTTTTTGGTGTTGTAATGATCGAGGAAGTAAATGCAGGTTTGTTCTGGCGTCATGCCAGCGATAAATCCACCACCAATTTTTAGCCCAGTTGGTGAGGGTAAAGTATTACTGATACTTCGGATATCTGCATAATCAGCCGTTTCTGTAGACTGGCAACCCGCCAGCAGTGTGACAGCGGCGGCTATTGTCAGTAATTTACAATTTTTGCGCTTTAACATCTCATTCACCTTAAGTAAATTGCTTGTTTAGGGTTGGAGTTTGCTGTACATCAAACTCCTCCTGTCCCTAGACACAATCTGCTTGGTTCATCCTTAATCTTCGCTTTTCCTTCAATCATCCTTAATCTTAGCTTTTCCTTGGTTCATCCGTGATCTTAATTTTCCTTTAAATGGCCTTCTTAAAC
>CALKGI010000018.1 GCA_938085045.1 uncultured Alteromonadaceae bacterium | reverse complement strand
TCGTGATACGACTCAATCGCGCTGCCACTGATTTTGATTTGTCCGCTGGTTGGTTCATCAAGCAAACCTATGATGTTTAGCAAGGTACTTTTGCCACAGCCCGAAGGCCCCATGATTGAAATGAACTCACCTTTGTCGACTTGCAGATTGACGTTTTCGAGCGCCAATGTTTCCATTTTGTCGGTATGATAAGTTTTGGTAATGCTATTTAAAGTTAACATAAAGTGTTCCTTATTGAACGTCAAAGCGGGTCAGGTTTGCGAACTCACTGACATCAGAAATTATGATTTTGTCACCGGCTGTTACGCCAGATTTGATTTGGTAGAAATGGTTGTTGCTGCTGCCAACGCTGACTTCAACTCGATTGGCTTGGCCATTGGCAACAACGAATACTTTTTGCAATCCGGCGCCGTTAATGAACGGACCTTTGTCTATCATTAACGCCTCTTTGATGTTGCCGGTAATGAGGTTTACATCAACCCTTAGGCGTTGGCGTAACGATGCTAGCTTTTGGGTAGGTATGCTTTTGTCTAGTTTCACCATCAGTTTTAAAGCGCCTTCATTTTCACCCGCTATTACTGAGTAGACTGAGCCGGTGAAGTTAAAACCATCGTATTCAAATGAGGCTGGCATGCCTTGATAAAGCTGATTGGCGTAGAAGTCAGAAACCGACACATCGAGTTTGTAGTTTTTGACATCGGCGATTTTAACCAACGACTCACCACTGCTGACCGTACTGCCTTCTTCGTTTTTGATCCAAATCACTAGGCCATCGCTGGGCGCTTTAACCACTGCGCTGTCGTACAAGCGTAACGTCTCGGTGCGAGATTTCACTAATATTGATTTTTCGAGTTCAAGGCCTTCAATTTGGGTTTTGGTTGAGGCTTGAATGTTATTGATTTTTTGATTGAGCTGTTTAATTTCAATTTTGGTGCGTTTGATATTAAGCGACGCTTCTTTGAGCTCTAACTCAGACGAGACACCGAATTTGGCCAACTTAGCAAGGCGGTCGTATTTGGTTTGACGGCTCTCATGGTCGATTTTCAGCAGCTCTACTTTGCCGCGCAAGTCACTCAGGGTTTGTTTAAGTTCATGTTGACGCATTTGAATTTTGTTGTTTTTTAGCGCGATAGCTTCATCGTCGTTGCTCAGTTGCAGTTTAATCTTGCTGGTGTCTAGTGCCAATAGTGTTTGGCCTGCGACCACACTTTGTCCGGCCTGCACCATCACTTTGGTTAAGTGCGATTCAAGCTGACTGACCACGGTTTCTTCAGATTCAGGAATAAGAATGCCGCCAGTTGATATGCCCGATTGTAAGTTGCCTCGCACTACGGTGGCGGTGCGAATATCACTTTCATTAACGGTTTTGGCAAAGCTGCCAGCCAAAGCGGTGACAGCCGCAAACACTAGACCGACCACAACTACGCCTTTAAGCATTTTTTTGCTTTTGTCGCTATTGAGTTTCTGTTGGCTGTAAAGTTTATCCATTTTGCAGTCCTCTAATTAGGCCGTAATAAAAGTGGTTCATTGCAGGGGTTATATCAGGATACGTGCCAATGTTTTAAAGTTAATAAATTTACAGTTAACCAATTGATATTAAACAAAATAGTTTAACAAGCAGAGCAAGCCCAAAAAGTTCTGAAAATACTATGTGTTCACTATCGAACAGTATTGAAAGACTACGGTGTGCGATATTGAACAGCGTTGGTTGAGTGTTGTTCCCCAAAAAAATTGATCTCGATCAAATCTTCTAGTAACAACGCTTGTATTCTATTAACATCAACTTAACGGCAGAGTAAATCGAGCGTTGTTTCTCCTTTTAATTTGAAGGTACATTTTTTAATTATGTTGCACTTAAAAGACCAATCCATTCGTACTATTCTTGGCGTTTGTCCTGTGGGCATTTTGTTATCAGACCCCCAAGGCAATATCCTTTTTTGTAATACCAAGGCGCAAAAAATATTCGACTACAATGAAGCATCACTTTGTTCGATGACCATTGAGCAACTGGTTCCTACGCGTTTTAGACACGAACACGCGCACTTTCGCCATGAATTTGCTCAATACCCGGCGACCCGGCACATGGGTGAAGGGCGTCAGTTATCGGGGTTAACTTCTTATAATGAAGAAATTCCAATTGAAATCGGTTTGGCGCAAGTTGAATTAGAAGGCAATGTTTACTCGATGATCACCATTATTGACCGCTCACAAGCAGATCGCATCAGTGAACTAGAAGCCATGAATCGGCAACTAACACAGGCCGCCACGCATGATTATTTGACAGGTTTGGCCAATCGCCGGCTATTCATTGAACTGGTCGAAAAGTTAATGGGGGTTGCCATGCGACATGAAGAGTCGCTGGCATTTGTGTTCATCGACCTTGATGGTTTTAAACAAGTAAACGATAAATATGGTCATAATATCGGCGACCTGTTATTGGTTGAAGTCGCTAACGAATTACAACGTCACGTCAGAAAATCAGATGTGGTTAGCCGAGTCGGTGGCGATGAGTTTTTACTGTGCCTCAATCAAATTGAGTGTTTTGACGACATCAGTAAAGTTGTCGGAAATCAACTTAGTGGTATCTGCAATATAACAGACGTTAACGGCTGCGAAATTCAAACCAGTGCAAGCATTGGTGTGGTGACTGTAAAAATAGATGAAACAGTGTCTTTACTTGAGATCATAGCTCAAGCCGACTGCGCAATGTATAGAGCCAAAGCCAATGGTAAGGGTAGGATTGTTTGTACTAATTATGAGCATCCTCAAGCGGGCTAGCCATTGCTGTGCTGTATGACATCCACTATGCTTAACCACATTGTAAACAGACCCTAATAATCACCATGACGCCTGATAAAACCTTACGTCTTAAAACACACCAATTATTCGAAGACAATATGCAATCGTCGGCAGGTTCTCGATTGCTCAACCTATTGTTAATCATCTTGATTATCGTTAATGTCGTTGCGGTTATTTTCGAATCTGATGCAGCCATTGGGCAGCAATATGCCCGTGAGTTTGCGCTACTTGAATTGGTGTCGGTGTGTATATTTTCTATTGAGTTTTGTTTGCGTCTATGGTCTTGCGTTGAGCGTATTCAAGACAGTTCAAGCGCACCATGGAAAACCCGAATTGGTTATCTGTTCACCCCCATGGCGCTGATTGATTTAATTGCCATTGCACCGTTTTTTATCTCGTTATTTATTGCCGTAGATTTGCGTTTTTTGCGGTTATTGCGGGTGATGCGGATTTTAAAACTAACCCAGTATTTCAAAGGGTTTAATATTTTTGTCACTGTGCTCAGTAAAGAATTACGCAGTATTACAGCGGCATCTTTGGTGATGTTTTTTTTAATCACCATTGCCGCCAGTTTAATGTATACCCTAGAAAGCAGCGCCCAACCCGAGGTATTTGGCAGCATTTTACAGTCTTACTGGTGGGCGGTTGTGACAATGACAACCGTAGGTTATGGCGATGTAACACCTGTAACAGTTGCCGGCAAGGTTGTGGCGGTGTTTGTTATGCTGCTTGGTGTGGGTTTGGTGGCACTGCCCGCGGGTTTACTTGCCGCAAGGTTTGGCGATGAACTGGCCGCCCGCAAGCGTAATCTTGACGCCCACATAAAACACGCATTGGCCGATGGCATTATTGATGACAATGAACACCAAGCGCTAATAAAACTGGCCGATAAACTCGAATTACGCCCCGAAGACCTCAAGCTGGGCATTAATTTGCAGCAAAAAAAGCACAGTAAAAGACACTGCCCTCATTGCAATAAGGCTTTGTCTTGATGAAAGACAGTTTTGTTCAGAACGTACGCGAGACTTTAGTTTTGCTCATCGATTTCATTCAATCTTCATCAAACCGCCAAGACGTTTGCCTTTTGCTCTGACGGTTAAGATTGGCATGACATTGTTGTTCTAAGTCTTCTTTTGAGACCATGCCTTTGCCCACAAAATATGTATCGTATTCTGCCTCCAGATACGAACAAGCTGTGAGCGCTTCTTGATAATGGCCCAAATTAACCAACGCTAGAGCCTTTTGCATTTGACAAGCTTTAAAGTAATAAAAAACATTATGTTCAATGCAAAGATCTATGCCCCGTTTTGCATATTTTACAGCTGCTTCGTTATCACCCATGACACAATAGGTTTGCGAAAGATTATAGAAATCACAGGGTTCGTTCGTCCCAAGTACAATAAGCTTTTCTGAAAACAAGGCCGATTGCTGATATTTTTTCATCAGACTGAGCACTGCAACTTTCTCCCTGTAACCATTTACATCCAACGGGAAGCAGGCGATAAATTCATCAACAAGCACTAAAGCATCATCATACTTCTTTAGTCTGGTCAGCTTTACAACCTCTTTAATACTTATAGTTTTTTTGTTATTCATTACTAATAAACAACCCTATTACCACCACATGATTCGGAGACAAGACCACGAGCACATTGCCTGATCTCCGAATAACCACCAGTGACACCTGTTATATGACGCTTCTTTCTTTTCCCAAGTTGCTGTTGCGCAACTTCATCAATAAGCTCTCTACAACGCTCTTCAGCCTGTTTCCAAGCTTCCGCACAATCCTCCTCCCCTTCTTCCTCATCACTGTCACACCCACTTTGACTGGCGACGGCAGCGGCTGCGGCAGCTTGTAATGCTTTGGCCATTTGGATGGCACGATAGGCTTTGTAACCTTGGTACACCAATCTAGCACCAACCACGGTGCCAACACATAATCCGGCGCACAACCCCGTAGGGTCTATTTGGTTTACAGGGTTGGCCCCCACGTAACCATAAGTACTCAAACCTGCGGCCAGTCCGATGGGGTCGCTGGTGATATAACGACCAGTTTGGGGATCGTAATAGCGATGCCAATTGTAATGTAAGGCGCTTTCGCTATCAAAGTATTGTCCTGGAAAACGAACGTTAAAGGTAATCGGCCTTGCGTTGCCATCAACATCATCATTGATATTTGCCAAACCAAACGGGGTGTAATAAGCCTGCCACACGGCCTCTGCGTTAGCATTGGTTAGCCGGGTTGGCGTACCAATGTGGTTGTTGTGAACATAATACCACTGAACTGGGGTATATTCGGGTGGTAAGTCGGCAATGCGCACCAACCGTATGGCATCGGCGCTGACTTTGCCATTGCTGTCGTCAAGCTCGATAAATTCACTTGCTGGGGCATCAAAATCACGTCCATTAAAGTCAAATGTCCCCAATAACTGCCACTGTGCACCGTCATTGGTCTGGTCGGCTTGTGCTGTGCTGATTTGGCCACCGTGGTGAATGGTGTAGTTGGCATTTTTGCTGTTTTTTCTGTTGGCGACCCAGCGGGCATACACTTGATAACTGCCACCAATAACATCGGCTGTCCAGCGCAAAGTTGCGCCACTGCTACCCGGCGTAAGTTGATGATAACCGTTAAACGCTTTTCTTGATTTGCTACGACTCCAGCTGCCGGTTTTTGCTCCGCTGTCATCATCAATCGCTATGTCTTCTGGCCCCGGTATGATGATAACCGGGTTATGTACCATCGCCACCAGCTGTTCTTCAAGATAGACATATTCGACAGCGACTGTGCCATCTTCTTTTGCTTCGCCAATCAGGTTGCTCTGTAGGTCATACAAATAATAAGTGGTGGCCTGTGCATTGGCTTTTGCTACCCGGCGATTGCGATAATTGTATTGGTAATTGGTGGTTATCCCTAAGGTTTCACTGCTGGACAGCCTTTGGGCAGCATCATAACTTAACGCCATATCGCCTTTTTGGAAGATTTGACCACCGCCGTTATGGCTGAAAGTGACATTTTGACTGCCCGCAATTGTCCCAATATGATGTTTACCCGCAACATAGCTGTAAGTCGCTGTTTGGCCGTCATCAACCTTACTCAAACGGTTGCCGATGGCATCATGACTGTAATCAATAACACCATGACTCCCTTGGGCATTGGTTAGTCTTTGCATGGGTGAATACATCAGAGTTTGGTCGTAGCTTGGGTTAATGATGTCGCCAATAGATTGAATATTGTTTCTTGGGGTATAGGCAATGGTTTTTGCCTCAAGGCCCGACAACGTTTGTCCCACTTGCCGATAATCTAAATCAAAGCTGCGGCTCAGTTGTAAACCATTGCCATATTGCAGGTATTTTAAAGGACCAAAGGGCAGGTATTGAATATTTTCGGCCAATGTCTGTTCACCAGTACTGATGACGGTGATTTGATTGAGTGTATTGTTGGTGTAATTGATTACCCTACCACTTGGGTAGGTCATGCCGACAAGTTGATTACTCGCATTGTAATGATATAACACCGTAAATTGATGCCCTGCGATAGTACGAATATCACGTATAACTCGGCCAATGGCATTGTAAGTTAACTGCTGGCTGCCACTATTGTCGGCCACCGAGGTCAGTTGACCGATACCAAAATTACCATTTGAGGTGTCATCATAAATATATCCCGCGCCGGTGGCGCTGTCGGTAAGTATGCGGTTTAGCGCATCAAATTGATATTGGCTGGTTTGGGCCAATTCAACTTGCACTTTTTGTGTCAGGTTACCCGCTTGGTCGTAGATGAAGCGGGTAGTGCCACTGTCTGGTGAGTGTTGTTCGGTTACTTCGCCAAAACCATTGTACTGGTAGCGAGTGTTTTTGCCTTGAACATCAATAACGGCAGTATTGCGACCGGCATTATCAACCCCTAAAAATGTGGCATTACCATTAGCATCGGTGGTCGTCACCATATGACCTAAAGCATTGAATTTATGGGTTGTTTGATAATTCAGGGCGTCGGTTTGACTAACCAACTCACCCGCTGGGTTGTGGCTGTATGTTTGGGTATTGCCGCTTGCGCCAATCAATGATTGCAAGCGACCAAAATGGTCAAACGATTGTTGGCTGGTTTGCTGCAACACACCATTTTTGTCTTTTATGTCTGTTTTAATTCGATTGCCAGCGCCATCAAGTGTGTATTCCAAACGATTATTCTGAGCATCTACTATGGCGACAAGGCGGTGTGCACTGTCGTATTCATAAGCAATGGTTTGCCCACCGGGCAGATGTATGGCACTTTGCTGACCTTGTGCATCGTACTCATAATTAATCGTAAGGCCGCTGTTGGTGCGACTAACAAGCCAGCTACGGCTGTTGTAACTCAAGGTGGTGATGGTGCCATTGGCTTCTTTAATGCTCAAAGGCTGGCCTGATGTATCAAAGGTTACGACTTCTCGGGCATGACCCAGCGCATTAACGGTTTTTGTTCGCCAACCTTGTGGGTTGTAGGTAAAAGTGGTGACATCACTAACGTCTATTCTTGGGCCGTCCACAGCTATCAATAGATTATTGGCATTATATTGATACCTTGTTGTGCGAATTTCGCCACTAGCAACATCAGTGCGGCTTATTTGGCTTATTTGTTGTGTCGTGGTGTATGTGTATTGAGTGATTAATTGCGCTGTTGTTACTTTGGCGGGCAACGACGTACCACCCAAATACTCAGTTGTTATTGTACGAGCAAGCCCAGTATCAGCAGCCTCGATACGCGTATATTCTCTGCCATATGTGTCTCGGGTATAGCGGGTTATGGTGCCCTTAATGTCGGTTTTTTGTGCAGTATGACCAAAGCTATTGTATTGATAACTTTCTGTACCAAGCAATGTGTCATTTAAATCGTAGTACTCAATTTTCTCTGCCCGTTGGCCATATTCGGAGTCTAGATAATAGCGTTTACGAGCACCAGTAGCGGTTGTTTCGTCGCGGATGGGCTGCACACCGTTGTCAAAGTAAACAATGGTGGTGGTATCTGCATTGCTACCATGTTTGCTTTGCCAAACACGGCCTGTGTTGTCGTAGTGCCAACTGGCATATCGGTCGCCATTGGCATCTATAATGCCGGTCAACAATCCTTTAATGTGTGTCGCCGTGCTGTATATGGGTTCATCGTAGTGATATTGTCGAATCGTGTTGTCTGGGTATGTGACCGAAACTAGCAGGCCATCGACATCATAACCATATTGGATAAGACCTTGCGGTGTAGTCAACGATACAGGCTGTTTTAATGCATTGTAAGTTAGGGTGTAGCTAACGCCAAAGTCGTCGCTGACGGTATGGCTGTTTGATGTTTTAACTACGTGATGTGTGAACCCATTAACGCTGTTTTTAGCGATTAATTCACCTGCATCATTAAAATCAAGGCTATCGCCTCGGGGTTTGATAAAACGATATCCTGTCGCCACTTTTTTGAGTATATAACCTTGGTAAGCGGTTGATTCATTTGGGGCTTTGGTTGCCAGCCATGTATCACTGCTACTTTTAACAAAATAGTAAGTTCGACCATTACCCAGTGAAACACCTTTGTGGTTATTGTCGCCATAGTCCCAAACAAAAGCATCAAAATCATTGAAGGCCCACTGTCGTTTGGCGCTGTTGTATGTGCGTTTGAGCTGTAACGCGAACAACCCTTGCGAGCTAAAATCTAATTCGCTTTGCTGTTTTATCCCTTGGCGAATATTCATTGGGTTACCAGCCATACAATTTGGCCCGCTGTTACCTTCTGGACAGCTGTTGTTCTCGGTGTTGCAGGCGTGCCACATCCAATGGATACCACTAAAAAAATCAGTGATGGTTTTATCGACAATCAAGCATGACTTGTCACCGAACAGCCCGCGAAAAATGGGCCCTTGTGTGAGTTCAAAATCTTTATACTTGGCCGCTAAGCTAGGAAACTCGTTAATTAGTCGTTCACCAATAGGTGTGCCAAGGTCTGGATTACCATTGATTGCAAAATACTTTAAAGTCAGTGTTGATCTACTGTTGTTTTGCAGCATTTCAAAATACCCAGCAGGTACCGGACCTGACAACTGGTTATCTTGCACATCTAGATGAGTCAGGCTGAAGAATTGGTTAAGGTTATTGGGCAGTGGACCGGTTAAAGAATTATTTGAAAACTGCATAGCATAAAGTTTGGGCAGTACAGACAACCCTTTTGGGAAAGGTCCACTTAAATTATTGTTAATTAAGTGGAGTCTGTGTACATATATTTGTATAAACTCTTCGCCAGCATCATTGTATTCTTTATAGTCATAGCAAATTACGCCGAACCACTTACACACCGAATAGGGATCATTTGCGTCTATATTGGGCCAATTGTCGTCCCTTTGCCAATTGCCACCATTAGTGCTGGTATAAAGGTTACGCAGCGCCATAATGGTTACATCTGCCGGGGGCAAAATATAAGGATCGGCAGTGGCCTGTATAGTAGGTGCAGCTTTGATGGATGGTAAATGTGAAAATAGTAATATTAAACTAACAAATATTGGCAGTAGCTTTTTAAGCATTGCAAGACTCCGGGGTTATTATTATTTTAATTAAGGTTAAAAAATTACGGGACGGGAGTCTAATATTCTTTGTCGTCAAAGTCTATAAAAACCAGACATTATACGAATGTTTTTTATGCAATTTATTAAAACGTCAATGTCTGGTGCAATCACTTAAAACAATTGCCAAGTAACCACTCATTATTGGGCGTATAGACAATTGATTATCACGGCTGGTTAAAACGAATAGTGCTACCGTAATTTTGTGGTTGTCAGGGTCGAGAAAACCGACTTTCCACCCATTACTTAGCCAGCCTTAATCAGTTGATAATGGGACATTTGTCGCGTTATAGACACATTTTGCTAGTAAAACCCTAGAATCCTCAAACAAACGGTTTTTTTTGAAAGTATATGACGCAAAAAGGTGTCTATTTAAACCTATAGTGTTTAACAGGAATTTTAATCGTGCAAAAAGCCATTAATATGAGCAATACCCTAATCAAACTACTCAATGCATCTGCTCCGTGGGTGGCTTTGTTGTTGTTGAGAATGTTGATAGGTTGGGAATTTCTTGAGGCAGGGCTTGAAAAATTCAATGGTGAAAACTGGTTTGAGCATGTTAAAGACAACTTCCCTTTTCCTTTTAATAGCATTCCTACCGACATAAGCTGGTTCATGGCTACTTGGTTTGAGATCATCGGCGGTATCGCATTAATCGTTGGACTGGGCACTCGATTCTTTTCAGTTTCTCTTATTGTTTTGACCATAGTTGCCACGGCTGCTGTGCATTGGCCAGCCGAATGGCATTCACTGGCGGAGTTGGCACAAGGTTATGCTATTACCGACAAAGGTCAGGGTAACTTCAAACTGCCATTGATATATTTCACCATGCTGCTACCTTTGGTGTTTATGGGCCCGGGGAAACTAGGTCTAGATCACTTGTTTTACCGCAAGTTCAATAAACCTCTACAGGACTAAATCTCGAGGAGTAGGTATGAAGCGCGTAACAGGCATAGGCGGAATCTTCTTTAAAAGCCAAGACCCCGCCAAAGCCAACGATTGGTACAAAACTCACCTTGGTCTGGAAACAGACCAATACGGCACCACGTTCGAATGGAGACACGGTGGCAACCCCGATAAGAAGGGTTTCACCCAGTGGAGCCCTTTTAAGCAATCAACCGACTATTTTAAACCTTCAGACCAAGAATATATGATCAACTTTCGGGTAGATGATTTGGTGGCATTGGTTGAGCAGTTGAAAAAAGAAGGGGTGACTATTGTCGATGAGATTGAAAGCTTTGAATACGGTAAGTTTGTTCATATTCTTGATGGTGAGGGTAAGAAGATTGAGCTTTGGGAGCCTGTCGACGAGGAATACGACAAGATGATTGGGGTTCGTACTCAGGGGTAACGGCCTTCGGCCTTTAAGGCCAAGGTCAAGGTCAAGGGATTTCACACGGACAAATACAGGGACGTATTATGGTAGGGCAATGCAGGAGCAATTGCCGAGACACGGAGGTTCACGGAGGAAAAGCTTTAAAAGATGGAAAACCTAGTTACATGTTGTTTTTGTAGCCAATACTTTTTTAAAGTTATTTAAGTTTGTTTGTCTTACCTTTTTGTCTTTCTCCGTGAACCTCCGTGTCTCCGCGTCTGTGTGTGAAGCTTTTAATCTTTTAATCTTTTAATCCCCCAGCGCCAGCGCCGGGGGATTAAACAAAGGTTAAGCCAGTTCGTCAGATGCAACTCGGTAATGCGGGTCTTCTGTAAAGTTAACTTCAACCATATTCCCCGCCTTGTGCAACAACTTAACGCAGTCTTCACTCAAATGACGCAGGTGCAAGGTTTTGCCTTGAGCGGTGTATCTGTCGGCCAAAGTATCAATCGCTTCAATCGCCGAATGGTCTGCAACTCGGCTGTATTTGAATTCGATGATGACATCTTTAGGGTCATTCTTGGTGTCGAAAATATCCAAAAAGTGACTGACTGAACCAAAGAATAATGGACCATGTAATTCGTAAATTTTCGAACCATTTTCATCAACACGCTTAGTTGCATAAACATGTTTGGCGTGGTCCCAAGCAAATACCAAGGCAGATACGATAACGCCAACCACAACCGCAATGGCCAAATCGGTCATTACTGTCACGCCAGATACTAAGAAAATAACAAAAGCATCGGCTTTAGGTATCTTCTTGATGATACGCAGGCTTGACCATTCGAAGGTGCCCAACACGACCATAAACATCACACCAACCAATGCTGCCAATGGAATGATTTCAATCAAGGCCGAGGCAAACAATATGAACGCCAACAAAGTTAAAGCTGCGGTAATGCCCGACAAACGACCACGACCACCAGAGTTGATGTTAATCATGCTTTGACCAATCATCGCACAACCACCCATACCGCCGAAGAAACCTGTCGCTACGTTAGCAACGCCTTGACCAACACATTCGCGGTTACCACGACCACGGGTTTCGGTGATTTCGTCAATCAAAGTCAATGTCAGCAACGATTCAATCAAACCAATAGCGGCCAATACAATGGCGTATGGGAAGATTATTCGCAGCATTTCAAAATCAAATGGTACGCTTGGAATAGCAAAAGTTGGCAAACCACCGGCGATAGTTGCGTTGGCGTCGCCTGTCATGGTTTTAACAAAATCGATGACTGTTCGGGTTTCTAAACCAGAGAAGTAAGAAATCAGGGTAACCACGCCAATAGCCACCAAAGAAGACGGTACGGCGGTAGTCAATTTTGGCAAGAAATGAATAATAGCCATAGTCAACCCAACTAAACCCAGCATGACGTAAAGCTCAACACCGCTCATCCAAACCAGTGCACCATCGGCTCCGGGCACTTTAAATTGCCCTAATTGGGCAAGGAATATCACGATGGCTAAGCCATTTACAAATCCGAACATCACAGGATGGGGCACAATTCGGATAAATTTGCCGAGTTTAAACACCCCCGCCAGCACTTGTAAAATCCCCATTAAAATAACGGTGGCAAACAAGTATTGCACGCCATGTTGGGCAACTAAGGTGACCATCACAACGGCCAAAGCACCGGTAGCACCAGAGATCATGCCCGGGCGACCACCCAAGATAGAGGTAATTAGGCCAATCATAAAGGCAGCGTACAAGCCAACCAGTGGATCAACACCAGCGACAAAGGCAAAAGCAACCGCTTCGGGTACCAGAGCTAGGGCAACAGTTAAACCGGACAACACGTCATTTTTTATGGATGTGCTCGATTGAGTAAGTAACTTAAACATGGGCGTATGGAAATTCCTGTGAGTTAACGTTCCAAAAGGGGGTGGAACCAATTTTGCTTTTTTAAAAACGAGGAAAACCACAGAAACTCGCAGGCTATCCAGCTATCAAAAAGCACGCGATACTACCAAAATACCGCCTTTTCTGCAATTAATATGCTCAGCAGCAGATTAATTAAAAAGCGCCACTCACTGAGTGCTGCTTTTGTATACCATCGATATAGCGAGCACACTATCTTTGAGCTATGCTTAGCAAGATTCGCAAAAATGCGCAGCAAGTGCAGAAAATACAAAAAAGTACAAAAATAACGGAATAGGCCAACCATATGAGTAGCAGTGAACTGGACATCAATCCAGATCAATTAATAATCAGTAAAACCAATCCCGGCGGAAAAATCACTTACTGTAACCCCAATTTCATCGAACTCACCGGTTTCACCGAAAAAGAATTAATTGGTCAATCCCACAACATCGTCCGGCACCCCGAAATGCCCTGCGGCATATTTTATTTAATGTGGCAAACGCTAAAACAAAACAAAGAATTTAACGGTTTTGTCAAAAATAAAACCAAAACCAACGACAGTTATTGGGCCTTTACCAACATTACCCCTGTACACGGCCTTACTGGCCAACTGACCGGTTACACTTGTGCCAAAAGACAACCAAACCCTGCCGCTGCCATGATGTTTTCAATGTATTATGAACAAATGCTTGAACAAGAAGGTGGTCAGCGCAACGATGCCGCTGGCAAAGCCTCAATGGAACTACTAACGGAATTATTATCAGCCATGGGGGATGACTATGAAACCAGTGTCTTTAAGCTCCAATTCTCTTAATATCAGTGTACTGGCTATTGGGCTAATCATTGTCGCCTTAGTGCTAGGTTTGGCCCTACCAGGTTATTATTGGGTAGCGGCGCCGGTTTTACTATTAGTGATTGTGTTGTTGGTTCGTCAGCGAATTGTGTTACAACAACAAATGGAACAACTGGCGAAAATTAATGATCTGGTCGCCCAGTTAGGCCATGGCCAGATGACTGAAAGATTGGTCAATTTTCCTCAAAACAGTATTTTCGGCCAATTCGTTGAAGATTTGAATACAGGTCTCGATTCGATTGAGGTCTATATGCGTGAAACCAACGCAGCGATGCATGCAATTGAACACAAGCATCTTTATCGAAAAACCCTAACCAACGGATTACCCGGATTATTTGGCAAGGCACTCAAAGAACTCGATGTCTCTTTTCAGGTCATTAAAGACAATGCCGAGTTAGAGACCAAAAATAAGTTAAACGAACAGTTAAGCACGTTGCAGTCGAGCAAAACCCAGAGCAATCTGGTGACTACCCAACAGCAAATGCGCGATGCAGTGCAAGCGATGGAAGAGGTCGATTCCATCACCAAAAACACCGTGACTCAGGCGCTGACCAACAAAAATTCGATGGATCAGATTAATCGTGATTTTGACAAAGTGAACAGCTCACTGGTGAATATGTCTGATTTGGCCAATTCTTTAGACAATAACTCAAACAAGATTGAAAAGGTTTCGCAAACCATCGCTCAAATTGCCGACCAAACCAACCTGCTGGCGCTTAATGCCGCAATTGAAGCAGCCCGGGCCGGTGACGCCGGGCGCGGTTTTGCCGTGGTCGCCGATGAAATTCGTAATCTGGCAGAGATCACCAAAAAAGCCACTTCTGACATCGGCTCATCAATTACCGAGGTTTTAGATACCAGTAAAAACGTGGTCACCAATACCGACGAGCTAACCAAGCTAAACAATCATTTTAAAAACCTGATGATTGACTTTGATCAGTCGTTTAAACATTTTGCTGATGGCGCTGAAAAAATGTATGAGCGGGTTAATTTTGCGCGGATGCTTAACGATTTCATTTTGGTCAAGCTCGACCACCTCACCTTTTTGCAAAATGCCTATCAGGCCATCAGTTTGGGTGCCGATTCAGACGAAGCTCGAACCTCACAGACCGATGATCACAGTAGTGAATTTGGTCAGTGGTATCACCAGTCTGGTTATCAACAATACGGACATTTACCGTCATACAGTAAAATTAAGCTGCCTCATCAGCAATTCCACCAGTCTATAAATGAGATGATTGACGAACTCAAGTCGATGCAAACCGAAGAAATGGATGAAGATTTGAGTAACAAGATTTTCCAGAAGATGGAAATTGCCGAGCGAGGCAGCAGTGAAATCACCATTAATATCGCTCGCTTGATTGACGAAAAACTCAAGTTTGAAGGGCATGGTCAGGCTGTTGAAGATACCGAGATTGACTTGTTTTGATTGGTTGGGGCTTTTGGGCATGTCGCAAAAGCCTGTTTTAATCGCCGCAGGGTGCGCACTGCGCACGCGTAACCTTGTCGTTAATCACAAGATCTATTGAGGCTCAATAAATCACGTCCCCCCGTACATATCTACACAATTAACCAGATGCCTCACCGCCGCCTTTGTTTTATGATAAACCATCGCATTATTATCTAAAATAAAGAGCATTTCATGAAAAAACAATGGCAATTAACATTGCTGGTCATTGGCGCACTTAACCTATGTGCCTGCGGCGGCAGTTCTTCATCGACCCCAACGCCAACGCCAGAACCGGTACCCACACCAACGCCTGAACCGACTCCTACTCCAGATCCAACCCCTGACCCGACACCAGATCCAGTTTTAAGCTTTGAAGAAAAACTGATGGCACTACCGGGTGTCACCATTGAGCAGATAAACACAGCCTCTGGTCACTTTGACAAATCTTACCGCATTGATGTCTCCCAACCGATTGACCACAATGATGCCTCTGTTGGCACCTTTACCCAGCGAATTTATTTGCATCACGCTGATGACACTTTACCTGTGGTACTCAATACCCGTGGATACGGTGGTTCTAGCGGCATTCAAGAACTGAGTTATCTCACTGGAGCCAATCAAATTACCGTTACCCATCGATTTTTTAACAACGCCACGCCTGCCTCAAACGATTGGCAGTATTTGTCGGTTGAACAACAAAACGATGACTTACATGCCATATTTGAACTGTTCAAACCATTGTACCAAGCAAAATGGGTCAGCACAGGCGCCAGTAAAGGCGGTATGACTGCATTGTTCTATGAAAACGCCTACCCTGACGATATGGATGCTGTGGTTGCCTATGTAGCACCTGTAATGTTGGCTCATGAAGATGTGCGTTTTGACGAGTTTATTTTTAACACTGTGTCTGATGAAACTTGTCGCAACAAGATCACCGATTTTCAGCGTTTAGTGTTGACCAACAGAGATGCCATTTTATTACGCCTTAATCCAAATCCGGCAGATTTTGACTTTCCACTAAGTCGAGTGCTTGAATATGCCGTAATGGAATATCCATTCGCCTTTTGGCAGTACGCCCCCAACGATTGTGCCACCATTCCAACAGCTGATTCTTCAATAGCCGCTATGGCAGCCCATTTAGAGCAGCAAGCGACGTTGAATTATTTCAATAAGTCGTTCTCTTTGGCCTTTCGCTCGTTCTTTGTTCAGGCGTACAACGAACTGGGTTATTACGGCTATAAAGGCGAGCATTTGGCCGACTTATTAGAAAACAGTGACCATAGCCCAATGGACTTTGCCCCGGTTGATGCCAGACGCACCTACTCGCCAACCAAAATGCAAGATATTGCCAACTGGCTGACTAATTCGGGTGAGCAAATCATTTATATTTACGGCGGCGTAGACCCATACACTTCCACCGGTATTACGCCAAATGAAAACCTAAGCTCATTTTCGTTGATTCAACCGGGCGCATCTCATGGGGTTCGCATTTCACACCTTGATGAAAAAGCTCGGGTTGTGTCTGCACTTGAACAATGGCTTGAAATTGATATTAGCGCTGGGCAGGTGAGTAACGCCGCCAAAGCTAAAGCTGACCCGGATACATTGAGGGTTCGTTAGTTGTAGAGCGACAACAGAAATTCTCGTAGTTATGGTCACATTAGTCGTTATGTGGCCATTCTAAGGCTCTCGACGGGCTTTTCACTGTTTTGAACGAGAATTGCTACATATTTATTGACCAATAGTCAATTCCAAAGAATAATGCTGACCACGCAATTTTTGTATATTCGGAAGCTTATTCAATGGACTCACAAGTAAAAACACCTCCAACGGTTAATGAAGCTGGATTTATCTGCCTTATCAAACACGCCGGGTTTATATGCCTCACACTTGTTTCAATTATTTTACTAACGACCAATTTAGCGCAGGCAGATGAGACGTTCGGTGCTGTAGCAAAGCGGCAAAATGCCAAACCTTTGGTGACAGCCTCATCAAAACAGGCGGTTACTATAGAAGGTTATGTGTCCCAGTTCAGTGTTACTCAAGGGCAAAGCATAGACATTTATAGCTCTACCAATGCGACCAACTTTGATATTGAAATTTACCGGGTCGGCGAGGTCAACAGTTTGGTGGCCAGCTACAACAACATAACCGGGCAGCATTTTGACATGCCTGAAAATGCTTGGATTGAGGGTGCCCAATTTGAAAAACCTTACACTGTTGCAGTGCCTGGCGAATGGTCAACGGGTATCTACGAGGTTTTACTGAAAACCAGCGATGCCTCAACCACGCTTAATTTTGTTGTTAAAGAAGACAAGCCGGGCTCGGTTTCCAGCATTTTACATATCGATAATGCCACGACCGTAATGGCTTACAATAATTGGGGTGGCAAGTCACTCTACAACACGACAAATAGTCTCGCCTCACACTCCGTGGCCAAGAACCGTCCCAATCAAAATGGTTCAACATCAAAAGAAATTGAATTTGCCAAATGGGCTAGTGCTCAAGGCGTTATTTTGGAACATGCATCAATATTGGATTTGCATAATGACCCTGACCTACTCAGTCATTACGAATTGGTATTGGTCACCGGTCACAGTGAGTATTGGTCTAAAGAAATGCGAGCCAATCTTGATAGCTTCCTCGAAGTTGGTGGTAATCTTATGGTGATGAGTGGCAACACTATGTGGTGGCAGGTGCGGCTCGAAGGTGACAATCTGATCTGTTATAAGTCGGCAACCCTGGACCCAATGAATGGCGTTGATAATAGCGTGCTGACAACAAAAATTCATCTGTTACAAACCGGCAATCCTGAAGAAAACACCATAGGTGTCAGTTTTCGTTATGGCGGTTATGTCGACCGTGGAGATATTTTGCCGGCTTCACAAGGATACGGCGGGTTTACTGTCTATCATACCCAAAATCCGGTTTTCTCAGGCACTGGATTAAATGACGGTGATGAGTTGGGGCAGGCAGCGACCATTGCGGGCGTTGAAGTTGATGGTGTTGTCATTAATTGGGTAAACGGTGAGCCGAAGCTCCATGCTGGTGGTAATAAGCAGCTCAGCACGACAATTTTAGGCTATACACCTACTAGTATTGTCGGTAACAGTGGCGTTATCGTTATGTATCAACCCCAAGGCGCTTTGGGAAAGGTATTTAATGCGGCAAGTATCGATTGGGCTGATGGTCTGTGGAACCTCAACAGCAACACGGTGCCAGATGCTCAGGTAAGCAAAATCAGCTTGAATGTATTAAGTATCTTGTCACCAAGAGGCACCGCCAGTTGTGCCAATAATACTAGTACTTTCGATACTGATGCCGACACAATTACCGACAGCTGTGACAATTGCGCCAGTGATGCAAATCAGAACCAATTAGACACAGATGCTGATGACACTGGTGATGCATGTGACGCCGACGATGACAACGATGGTGTGCTAGATGTTGATGATGATTTTCCGCTGGACGAGACTGAAGTTAATGATAGTGATGGCGATGGAGTGGGTGATAATGCCGACGTATTTCCACTAGATTCTGCGGAGTCAATGGATACCGACAGTGACGGCACGGGTAACAATGCCGATAGTGACGATGACAACGATGGCGTGACCGATAGCGAAGATGCATTCCCACTCGACTCGACAGAGACGATAGATACTGACAATGACGGTACCGGTAATAATGCTGACCTTGATGACGATGCCGATGGTGTACTTGATGCAAATGATGCCTTTCCACTAGACAACAGCGAAGCACTGGATACTGACAGCGATGGTACCGGTAACAATGTTGATACTGACGATGATGGCGATGGCGTATTGGACATCGATGATGTTTTTCCATTAGACGCAACCGAAAGCAACGACGCCGACAATGATGGCATTGGTAACAATGCCGATACCGATGATGATAACGATGGCGTATCTGACGCCGATGACACCTTTCCTTTTGACCCGACTGAATCGAAGGACACAGACAATGATGGTTTAGGCGATAATACAGATGCATTTCCTTTTGATCCGAATGAGACCATCGACACCGATAATGATGGGATTGGTGACACTGCCGACACTGATGATGATGGTGATGGTGTATCGGATATTGATGATCTGTTCCCGTTAGATTCAACAGAACATATCGATTCCGATGGAGATGGCGTTGGTAACACTGCCGATACTGACGACGATGACGACGGTGTATTAGATGATGATGACGCTTTGCCTTTGAACCCCGATGAAACTATCGATACTGATGCAGATGGCATAGGCAACAATACCGATACTGATGATGATGGTGATGGCGTATTGGATACTGATGATCTGTTCCCACTAGATTCAACAGAACATATCGATACTGATGGTGATGGCACAGGCAACACTGCCGATACTGATGATGACGGCGATGGCGTATTGGATAGTGATGACCTATTCCCACTTGATTCAACAGAACATATCGATACCGATGGTGATGGCACAGGCAACAATGCCGACACTGATGATGATGGTGACGGAGTAATGGATATTGACGATTTGTTCCCGTTAGACTCAACAGAGCATATCGATACTGATGGTGATGGCACAGGCAACAATGCCGATACTGACGATGATGGTGATGGCGTATTGGATAAAGACGATGCCCTTCCACTGGACTCAACCGAAACCATAGACACCGACAACGATGGTGTGGGCAATAACACTGATACTGACGATGACGGTGATGGTGTATTAGATATCAATGACGCTTTCCCTTTGGATGGCGCTGAAACCATCGATACTGATGGCGATGGCATTGGTAACAATACCGATACTGACGATGATGGGGATTTGGTGTTTGATGACTTTGATGCCTTTCCGTTAAACCCACTGGAGTCGACCGATACCGACAACGATGGCATTGGTAATAATAGTGACACCGACGATGACAACGATGACGTTTTAGACGCCGATGACGCATTCCCGCTAGACCCAACTGAATCGATTGATACCGACAGCGATGGCATTGGTAATAATGGTGACACCGACGATGACAACGATGGCGTTTTAGACGCCGATGACGCATTCTCGCTAGACCCGACTGAATCGGTTGATACTGACAGCGATGGTATTGGTAATAATGCCGATACCGACGATGACAACGATGGCGTAGCGGATGTAAACGACGCTTTTCCAATAGATGCAAGCCGTTCTGTTGCGCCTTCTAGCAACAATGGAGGTAACAACAGCGGTGACAGTGGCGGTGGCGGAGGTGGTTCGTTTGGGTTGTTTGCTTTTTTGATGATGTCGCTGGGCTTGTTCAGAAGGAAACGAGTTTAGAAAGAAATCAGTTTGCCACTAGCCCTATGATATTTAACGAGTTTGGTGATAAATGACAACGCAATTGATATCAATGACCTGTGAATTAATGGACTTAGTATAATTGGCGTCCATGAAACACCATCACGAATTTATCATTAAAAAAGGCTGTCCAAAGACAGCCTTTTATTATAAAAACACACCAAATAACGCGGTCTAAGCCGATTTATTAAAGCATGCGATAACCTTCTTCTTTCTCCATAGGCTCAGATTTGGCGATTTCATCATCCTCCATCTGTGCTTCGGGTTTAAAGTCGAGTTTCAGATAAGGATGGTCGGTCAATACCGTTACACTTAGCACGTCAATCAAACGATTGATTTGTTTTGCTATCAACCTCACTGTACGCTCATCGCCTTTGGTTTTAAGCGTCACCTGTGACAAGGTTCTATCGACGGTTGGCACTACGTTTAGGCTTTCAATGTTTAGCGTTCGCTGAGAAAACAAACCAATCATATTTGATAATGCACCGGGTTCGTTTTCCATCAATATGGATAGTACTTGTCTCATTAGGCTTTCTCCCCTTTTCTAACCCACATTTCGTCAACGGCACCGCCTTTGATTTGCATCGGGTAAACATGTTCGGTTTCATCAATAACAATATCAACGAAAACTAAGCGGTCTTTCATCGCCATAGCTTTTTCAATCCCGGCTTCCAACTCACTCATTTTTTCGATTCTAATACCGACATGCTCATAGGCTTCGGCCAATTTAACAAAATCAGGTAGCGAATCCATATAAGAGTGCGAATGACGTTTCTCATACATCATATCTTGCCACTGCCTAACCATACCCAAAGAACGGTTGTTCAGTGAGATGATTTTGACATTAAGGTCGTGTTGCAAACAAGTGCCCAATTCTTGAATGTTCATTTGAATTGAACCATCACCAGTAACGCAAACCACATCAGCATCTGGATAGGCCAGCTTGGCCCCCATCGCTGCTGGAAAACCATAACCCATAGTGCCCGCACCGCCAGAGTTCATCCAACGTCGTGGTTTATCAAATGGGTAGTACTGGGCAGCAAACATTTGATGCTGACCCACATCTGACGCCACGTAAGCCTCACCTTTGGTGACCTTGTACAGAGTTTCGATAACGGCTTGAGGTTTAATGACTTCATCACTTGGCACGTATTTCACCGCAGATTCTTCGCGCCATTTATTAATGGTTGCCCACCAACCCGTTCGCACAGGCACCCGCATTTTCATAAATGCCATGTGATCAATAACTTGTTCCAATACATCATCAAGCGAACCGACAATACCGATATTGGCATTGATGATTTTGTCCAAAATGGTGGAGTCTATATCTACGTGGATGATCTTGGCGTCAGGACAGAACTTGTTGACATTGTTTACGACTCGGTCGTCAAAACGAGCGCCCAAAGCAATAATCAAATCAGCTTTGGCCATCGTTTTATTGGCCACCACAGAACCGTGCATACCTAACATACCAACGAAACTTTCATGAGTGCCCGGTATGCCGCCCAATCCCATTAAGGTATTGGTGACTGGCGCATTGAGTTTTTCAGCAAACTCAGTCAATAATTCAGAGGCGTTGGCATTTACAACGCCACCACCGGCGTAAATAACTGGTCGCTCAGAATGACTAAGCTCGTTTACAACGTCTTCAATCTGATCGTTGTGCACCGCAGGCCTTGGATCGTAAGAGCGTATGACAATGTCACGTGGCAAACGGTACGGATATTTGTTTAACGGATTAACCATGTCTTTGGGCAGTTCAATAACAACCGGTCCCGGTCGCCCTGTTTTGGCCAGATACATGGCTTTGGCTATCATTGCGGGTATGTCGGTGGTTAAACGACAATTATAGCTGTGTTTAACGATGGTTCGGGTACAACCAACGATATCGGTTTCCTGAAAAGCATCTTCACCAATCAAATGAGTGGGCACTTGACCTGCTAACACCACCATTGGCACAGAGTCCATATAAGCAGTTGCAATCCCGGTTACGCAGTTAGTTACGCCCGGTCCTGATGTTGCTAGTACCACACCAACCTCACCCGTCGCTCGGGCATAACCATCGGCCATATGAGTCGCCGCTTGTTCGTGACGAACCAGTATGTGCTCCATATCGCATTGCATAAACAAGGCATCGTAAATATCAAGCACCGAACCGCCGGGATAGCCGAAAATATGCTTAACCCCTAACTCTTGAAGTGACCGAACGACCATCTCGGCACCGGATAATAATTCTCTATTCATTTGATAACCATTTAGTGTGTGATTTTTAATGTTGTAAAAACAGCTGATAACCGGGGTTAACCGATTGATCTTTATAGCTGTAACCCAATTCTTTTAAAAAACGGTGAAATGCCAGCGTTTGCTCTTCTGACACTTCAAAACCGGCCATGACCTGTCCAATTGCACTACCGTGATTGCGATAATGAAATAACGAAATGTTCCATCGGTCTCCTAAGGTGTTAAGAAATTTTTTCAGTGCCCCCAAGTGTTCTGGGAATTCGAATTGATAAACTTTCTCTATCATCGCCTTACGTGGTTTACCACCAACCATGTAACGCACATGTTGTTTGGCAAACTCATCGTCTGACAAGTCAACAAAACTGTATCCCTGGTCTGCTAACTGTTGCTTTATTTGCACCAACTCAGGCAATCCTTTTGACAGCCTCAAAGCAACAAAAATCTGGGCCTGTCGGTTGTCGGTATAACGGTAGTTAAACTCACTGATCATCCGCTGACCCACGGTATCGCAAAAACGCCGAAAGCTGCCTTTTTGCTCATCGATGGTCACCGCGAGTACCGCTTCGGTTTTTTCACCCAAAGCGGTGCGCTCTGAAACATAACGCAAGGTGTCAAAATTCATGTTAGCGCCAGACAAAATGGCCGCCGCTTGTACGTTTTCGAGCTTATTTTGTTGTAGATATTTTTTAAGACCTGCCAGCGCCACAGCGCCTGAAGGCTCGGCAATGGCTCGAACATCGTTGTAAATATCTTTAATAGCAGCACATATTTGGTCGCTAGAAACGGTGATAACCTGATCGCAATATTGTTGTGCCAGTGCAAAAGTTTCATTACCAATCTGTTTAACCGCAATGCCATCAGCAAACTGGCCAACATATGGCAGTTCAATCGGCTTGCCCGCAGCCAAAGCGACTTTAAGACAAGCCGACTCTTCAAACTCTACGCCGATAACTTCAACGTGGGGTAACAACGATTTGATATAAACCGCCATACCAGCCAATAAACCGCCACCACCAACCGGAATAAACACAATATCAACATCTGGATGTTGTTGTAGCAATTCTTTGGCGACTGTGCCCTGCCCTACAATGATATCTGCATCATCAAAAGGCGGGATAAAAGTGGCGTTTTGTTCGGTGGCCAACGACTTTGCATAGTCGTTAGCCTCATCAAAACACTCACCGTGCAAAATCACCTTGCCACCATGACCACGTACTGCATTAACCTTAATCTCAGGTGTGGTGATTGGCATAACAATAGTGGCTTCAACACCCGCTTTAGACCCAGACAACGCCACGCCTTGGGCATGGTTACCCGCCGAAGCGGTGACAACGCCGTTGGCTTTTTGTTGTTCAGTCAGTTGTTTGATTTTGTTATGTGCACCGCGTAATTTAAACGACTTTACCGGCTGCATGTCTTCTCGTTTTAACCATATCTGATTACCCAAACGGCTAGACAGTTTGTCTAGCTTCGACAATGGAGTTTCAACGGCCAAATCATAGATCGGAGCGAGCAAAATCTGTTGAAAGTAACCAGGTTTTTTGCTTGCAACGGTCTTTGATTGTACTACTGTGGACATCGGTTACCCCTCTTCAAGTTTCGATTTATCTCTAACAGCGCCGGTATCGGCACTGGTGGCAAACATGGCATAATTTTTAAGGGCAAAAGAGACCGGACGAACCCGTGATTCAGGTTTCCAGCCAGCTTTGCCTTTTTGGTTCATTTCGCGGCGACGCTCTGTCATTTCATCATCGCTAATCTTTATATCGATGGTTCGGTTGGGAATATCAATCGCAATATCATCGCCGGGTTTAATCAATGCGATAGCGCCGTGGCTTGCCGCCTCTGGTGAAACGTGGCCAATAGACAACCCAGATGTACCGCCCGAGAAACGTCCATCGGTGATCAATGCGCATTTGGCGCCAAGGCCAAGCGATTTAAGATAACTAGTTGGGTAAAGCATTTCTTGCATACCCGGTCCACCTTTTGGCCCTTCGTAACGAATAACCACAACATCGCCAGCTTTCACTTTTTTATTTAAAATGCCGTGAACCGCATCATCTTGGCTTTCAAAAATGACCGCAGGACCATGGAACACCAGACTGTCTTCATCAACGCCCGCTGTTTTTACAATACAGCCATCTGGCGCGAGATTACCGCTTAGCACAGCCAAACCACCATCTTGGCTATAGGCAAACTCTTTGTCTCGAATACAACCATTTTCACGATCGTCATCTAGTGAGGGATAAACACAACTTTGGCTGAATGCCTTTGTGGTACGAATGCCCGCTGGGCCTGCTTTATAGAATGTTTTAACCGCTTCACTGTCGGTAGTAGAAATATCCCATTGATTAATAACATCTTGTAATGAACCGCCAGCCACATGGTGCACACTAGTATCGAGTAATTGGGCTCGTGCCAACGCGCCAAGTAAGGCAATAACGCCTCCGGCACGATGAACATCTTCCATATGGTATTGCGCGGTAGAAGGGGCAACTTTGGCTAGGTTAGGTACCGAGCGAGACAATCTGTCGATATCGGCCATGGTGAAATCCACGTGACCTTCTTGTGCGGCGGCGAGTAAATGCAAAACGGTGTTGGTGCTACCGCCCATAGTAATATCGAGACACATTGCATTTTCAAAAGCGGCTTTGGTGGCTATGTTTCGTGGTAAAACACTGTCATCGTCATTTGTGTAATATTGGGTGCATAGCTCAACAATGCGTTTACCAGCATTCAAAAACAGTTCTTTACGACCTGTATGAGTGGCGAGCATTGAACCATTACCCGGCAAAGACAAACCGAGCGCTTCGGTTAAACAGTTCATTGAATTGGCGGTGAACATGCCAGAGCACGAACCACAAGTTGGGCACGCAGAGCGTTCAGTTTCTTCTGATTCTTCATCAGATACGTTCGGATCGACCGCTTTGACCATAGCGTCGACTAAATCGAGCTTAATAACTTGGTCTGACAAAGTGGTTTTACCCGCTTCCATCGGGCCACCAGAAACAAAAACAACCGGAATATTCAGACGCAATGCCGCCATTAACATGCCCGGGGTGATTTTGTCACAGTTAGAAATACACACCATGGCATCGGCGCAATGTGCATTGACCATGTATTCAACCGAATCGGCAATGAGGTCACGCGATGGCAATGAGTAAAGCATTCCGCTGTGACCCATTGCGATACCATCATCAATGGCGATGGTATTAAATTCTTTGGCTATGCCGCCAGCCTCTTCGATATTTTTGGCGACCAATTGACCCAACGGATGCAAATGAACGTGGCCTGGGACAAACTGAGTAAATGAATTCACCACCGCAATAATGGGCTTGCCAAAATCGTTATCTTTAACACCGGTTGCCCGCCACAAGGCTCGGGCTCCGGCCATATTACGACCTTCGGTAACGGTAGCGCTTTTTAACTTGGGCATCTTATTTTCCTGATCTAATATGTGTTATCTATCTTATGGGTTAGGCAAATACTGTGTTTCAACCTTATACCCTCGTTAACCAAAGTTTGTTCAAAAAACCCCAAAAAGCAAATGATTACAGCGACAAAGTCACTAAAAACGACGATAAAAACACGGATGTCCCAAAGCCTGATAATAAACCCGACAATAGGCGCAAACGGTGGCCCGGAGTCAGAAAAATCTCACACTAGAAAAGGTGTTTATCGTACGTTTTTCGCTCTAATATGATTGCCATGTCTTACATTTGCTAACGCTTTATTATCGGTTTAACCCATCCTTGGACGTCAAAAAAACCCCCGGTCCTTTCGGAGCGGGGGTTTTTGTTGAATTCGTTTTTTACTTAACTTTAAACTCAACAAGACCCCCGCGGCGATTCGATAAGAATCACCACGATATGGAGAATAATATTGAGGACAGTTAAGTTTTTCATCGCTTGTGCTAAGGCTCGCTTTCTAAACAGAAATTGGTAAATTGTGCTTTATTTTCAAAAAATTAGGTTCAAATTTTTGGGGTAATCAGCTGATGTCTTTTCATTGTTGTTTTATTTGACTTTGAAAGTCAACCGTTATTAATTGTCAAAATGAGCACAGTTGTGACAACGTTGTCAAGCATGCTTGAAAATATCATCAAGATGCATTTTTATATCATTAATAAACCCCGTAAAAACCTATAGCCAATAAGGGCTACAAGAACATGCTACTAGTTGATAATTCTAGAGAAAAATGAATAAACACAACAGGTCAGACCGCCTAAAACTTTTAGTTATATCATATGGCTTGCGCCATTTTTGTGCGAACAGTACGACAAAATAAAGAATCATTTTTCGCAATGAAATTTTTATACTATGCTGTAGTTACCGTCAGGCAAACTGACATTGTCAATGCTTATTAGAGGAACAACCATGGGTAATAATTATTTTAATACATTAAGTTTGCGCCAAAAACTCGACCAATTGGGCAAATGTCGTTTCATGAAAAGAGAAGAGTTCGGCGACGGCTGTAACTTCATCAAAGATTGGAACATTGTCATCGTTGGTTGTGGCGCACAAGGTTTGAACCAAGGTTTGAACATGCGCGATTCAGGTTGCAACATCAGTTACGCTTTGCGTGACGCAGCCATTGCCGAAAAACGTCAATCGTGGCAGTGGGCAACCGAAAACGGCTTTAAATGTGGCAACTACGCAGAACTTATCCCTGATGCCGACATGGTTTTAAACCTCACACCAGACAAACAACATACCTCGGCAGTAACAGCAGTTATGCCATTAATGAAGCAAGGCGCAACGCTGGCTTATTCACACGGTTTTAACGTGGTTGAAGAAGGTATGCAAATCCGATCAGATCTCACTGTGGTGATGGTTGCACCTAAGTGTCCTGGTACAGAAGTACGTGAAGAATACAAACGTGGATTCGGGGTGCCTACCCTTATCGCCGTACACCCAGAAAACGATCCACAAGGTGATGGTCTTAAAATCGCCAAAGCTTATGCCAGTGCAACCGGTGGCGACCGTGCCGGCGTATTAGAATCCTCTTTCATTGCCGAAGTTAAATCAGATTTGATGGGCGAACAAACCATTTTGTGTGGCATGTTGCAAACTGCGGCTGTTTTGGGTCACAAACGTTTGATTGCTCAAGGTGTTGACCCTGCTTGGGCTCGTAAATTACTGCAATTTGGTTTAGAGACCACCACTGAAGGTTTGAAACACGGCGGTATTACCAACATGATGGACCGCTTGTCAAATCCGGCCAAACTGATGGCTTATGACATGTCGCTTGAAATCAAAGACATTTTACGTCCGTTGTTCCAAAAGCATATGGATGACATCATCGAAGGTCATTTCTCGGCTACCATGATGGAAGACTGGAATAATGATGATGTGAACCTACACAAATGGCGTGAAGAAACCGCAGATACCACTTTTGAAAATGCACCAGACTGCGACACAGAGATCACCGAACAAGAATACTACGACAAAGGTATTTTCATGGTCGCGATGATAAAATCGGGTGTTGAATTGGCATTTGAAGCCATGGTTGATTCAGGCATTATTGACGAGTCTGCTTACTACGAATCACTGCATGAAACACCGTTAATTGCCAACTGTATTGCTCGTAACAAACTCTACGAAATGAACGTGGTTATCTCTGATACCGCAGAATACGGTAACTATTTGTTTGTTCATGAAGCTGTGCCAATGATGGAAGAATATGCTTCTAAATTGACTCTTGAACAGCTTGGTGAAGGCATTAAAGACCCATCAAATGGTGTTGATAACGCCCGCTTAATTGCTGCCAACGAAGACATTCGCAGCCATGGCGTTGAAGTCATCGGCAAAGTCCTTCGTGGTTATATGACTGACATGAAAAAGATTGTTGAATCAAACAGTTAAGCTAATTTAACGCAGTATTCTAAAACACTGCGTTATTAATATAAAACGATACTTAAACGGGTTTTCCTAACCGTTTGGGTGTCGTTTTTTTTGCGTTAATAACCGGCAATTCCGCTGCCTTCAAACCAGCCAAAATTAGACACACCTACATACATTTTTTCTATTTATTTTCTTATTTATCACTTGACATCATGTTTATTTGGTCATAAATTGACTGGTACGAGGTGTGTGGTCATACCTGAAGACCTCTGCTAAAAAGAACAAAACGGACAATTGCAAAGACGGGAAAAACAATAAAAAATCCTAAATAGAGATAACAATAAAATGAAAATTTGCAAAACGATACAATGGGGCGCTTTGGCTGTCCTATCACTGTTTTCAGTCACCGCTTTCGCCAATTCTGGTGTGGCATTCATTCACGGTACTGGTCATCAGACTGACGCCTATAACGATTACTGGACCGGTGATTTCATCAGCTCAGTCATGAAAAACCAATCCAATCGCAACAACTACGTGGTGATCAACTGTAATTTCGATAAATTCATGTGGGATGCAGCGGCTTCAGGTTGCTTAGCCGCACAATTAACCACCTACATGCAAAACAACAACATCACCAGCTTGTATGCTATTACCCACTCTAATGGCGGCAACATCATTCGCTGGATAATGTCTAACCCAACTTCTGACGCTCGTTTTCCTGCCATTATCAACGCCATAACCAACGTCACAGCATTGGCTCCTTCTAGCGCTGGCACGCCATTGGCCGATGCAGCAATTGCAGGTAACGCTTTTGAATCAACACTGGGTTGGTTACTGGGTTACAACTCAGATGCCGTACGCCAACAACAAGTTAGCTGGATGAGCTATTACAACCAGAACTACCTTCACGGCACCTCTGGCCGACCTAATCTTTCAAAAAACTTTAAATCAGTAGTTGGCTCAGATGTAGATTCAGCTTTTTGGGATGGCGACAGCTACTGCGCGGGTTACCAATATCAGGTGGCATTAGAAACCACTCAAAACTGGCTCGACAATTGTTCTGACGGATTTTTAGAATGCAGTTCACAAAGTGCCGCAGGGTCTGTTTGGTTTACTGACAAAAATCGCACCAATGGTTCAGAGCCTTTGAGCCACCAGCAAAGCCGTCGTGACTGTTTTGGTCTTGATGTCATCATTCGTAACGATATATAGGAGCAAGACCATGACTTTATTCAAAAAGAAAACACTGGCCTTGGCCGTAGCAGGATTGATGACAGCCACCAGCTCAGTAGCCGGTTTACAACAAACGAATGCACCAACAACGGCACCACAAATTGAGCAGTCTCAAGCCAGTCAGGCAATGAGCTTTAGCTTTGCTTTGCAGCCACAGGCGCAATTGACAATAAACACCCAAGCGGTAACCAGCCAAAGTGACGAATACTGGTTCACAGTCACTGGCAAGCAATTAAACGCAGGCGTAGATGTACATACCACGGTTGCTGGCGCTTTGATTAAAATTTCGCGTCAAGGTAAAGATGGCAAGGCACTAAACAGTACCCGCTTGAAATTGCACTCAGCAAACAAGCCACACCTAAACCTTGCTGCCAATGTGATTAAAGAAGACGATTTAAAAGCCACTGGCGTTTTTGCCAATGCCTCTGCCATAAAAATGGACAAAGCGGTAACACCCGGCGCGTTCAAATTAAGCTACAGTGGTGCTTTGGCAGCAAACAATCAGTTTGTAGTTCATGTGAAAGAAAAGCACTCGACCAACAAACTAACATTGTCGACCCAAAAGCAGCATTACCTACAAGGTGACGCACTAAGCTTTGATGCCCTAATGACCAGCAAGAGTGATACCTTGGCGATGCAAACTGTAGAGGCATTTATTTTGTCACCTTCTGGCAAGAAAATCACAGTGCCAACCAAGCAGCTCTCTAACGGTTTAACCCAAGTGTTAGCCGCTGAATTTGCCAGCAACAATGCAATTGAAGCACCTATTAATGGATTGCACGAACTGCATGTTAATGGCATTGCCAACGTTAACGGCCAACAAGTTCATCGCACCGGAAAAATCGCTTTTGCACTTGCGCCACAAACGGCATCGTTGCAACAAAATACTGCTAGCAAAGTCAATGGTCAACAGACCAAATTTGCTTTAGATGTGGTTGAAGCGGGTCGATTTGAAGTCAGAGGGATTTTGTATGGTCATGATGTTAATGGCAAGCTTAAGCCCATCATGGAAACCCACAGCGCCCGTAACTTAAGCGCTGGCGAGCAATCAATCAACATGAAGTTTGACCAAAAGATTCTGGCAAAGTCAGGTTTGGCTGCACCATATGAGGTTAAACACGTTCGATTATATGACCAGACTCGAATGAGTCGTTTGAGTATGTAATAGGGCCCTAATAATAGCAAAGGCAGCCAAGTGGCTGCCTTTTTATTTTCTAATGCATTGGAATCAAATTATAACTGCTTAGCAACCCAACGCTTCACATCTTCTTCCAAGATAGGCAAAGGCCGTGAGCCCGGTAACAACACCAAGTCGTGGAACGCTTTGATATCAAACTTGCTACCCAATTGCGTTTTAGCCCACTCACGCAATTCAACAATCTTAATCATGCCCATTTTGTAACCCAGCGCTTGGCCCGGCCACGCCATGTAACGATTAATTGCATTTTCAGCATCGTTGCGCGAAGTGCCTGTAGCCTGGTAAAAGTAGTCTACAGTTTTAGCACGTGACCATCTTTTGTGATGTATCCCCGTATCAACAACCAATCGGGCTGCGCGGTACAACTCACCTTGCAAACGGCCTAAATCGCCCCACGGATCGCCTTCGTACATGTTCATTTCTTTGGCTAGCAATTCAGAATACAAAGCCCAACCTTCGACATAAGCATTAAACTGGCCGTTTTGACGCATAATGCCCAGCCCTTGTTGTTCCATGTTCAATGCAATTTGAAAGTGATGACCCGGCACCGCTTCGTGATAAGTCAGGGTTTTCAAACCAAAGCTGGGGTTAGATTTTATGTCGTACAAATTAATGAAGTACTCCCCTGCCCTTGAACCGTCGAGCGCAGGTGGAACATAAGAGCCGCCCGGGGCACTTTTTTCTCGCACTATTGGCACACGCTTAACAACAACTTCTTGTTTAGGCAAAGTAGCAAACAGCATTGGTGCTTTTTCCATGATGATGTCGACTTCTTTTCGTAAGTCAGCCAGCAACTTCTCGCGGCCCTCGTCAGAATCTTCATAGATAAATTGTGGGTCGTCGTTTAGCGCCATCATGCGCTCGCCAACACTGCCTTTGGTTTTACCGTTGGCTTTTAAAATACCGTCCATTTCGATGGTGATACGCGCGACTTCATCTAAACCAATTTGATGAATTTCGTCAGGTGACAAAACAGAATCACCCAAATTCAAAATCTCGTGCACATAGAATGACTCGCCGCCCGGTTGTGCCCAAATGCCATCGTCATTGGGTGCCCGGTGTTGCTGCTCACTCATAAACGCATGAACTTTGCGATAACCCGGCAAGATTTGACCATAAACAATGGCAATCGCTTTTTGGCTATATTGCTCACGCATTTTGCCATCCATCGAATTCACTTTGTCTAATTTGGCTTCAAACGTTGCGACTAACGAATGCTTGCTGGCTGGCACATCACTGAAACCTTTTAAATAACCCAGCGTATCGGCAAACAGCTTTTTAGGCAGAATAATGCCGGCTTTTTCGTCTGACTTAACTTTGCTTAGCACCTGCTCAATCAACACGCCAAAGGCTTTGAGACGTACCAAATAATCGTCGGCCTGCTGCCTATTACTTACCACGTGTTGATCTTGAAATACCGTAGGAATGTCAATCAGCGGGCCTGCAATTTGGCTAACAACATAAGGTAAATGACCACCCCACGTGTCTATATAACCGCCCGGAAAATCTAAATCACCAGCGTAGTACTGGTCAATCACCTTATTAACCGAAACATGTAATCGGTCTTGCTCGCTTAGACTATCTAAATTAATCTTGCCTAAATCAGCTGCGGCTTTAGCCATAGTTTGTTGCACATTTTTCATGCCTGCGGCTGAATAGTCTGGCAATTTGACAGAGAAATTGCCCGCCACCGATGCATCAACATTCAAAGCGGTGGCCAATGCGGGTTGTAAGGTCAAAAACTCTCGGGTGTGACGGTCAACAAGTTGGTCGATGTCGGCGCGAGAAACCGTTGTCATCGCCTGCTTGGGGCTCATTTGCGCGTCAGGTGAAGTATTTTTATTGGCACTGGTGCCACAGCCTGCCAGCACTGAACAAACAAGTGCGGCAATTAAGGTTTTTTGAAACATGTTGATCCTACGTAATAGGTGGGTAGACTGTCATGATAACCAATCATTGTGCGCAATAGAAGGGCCTGCGTCGAAAGGGCATCACTGCGAATCTGCTATCACCTATGTTATGATGCCATCCCGCTCAACTCACAATCTAAAACAGCCATGAATTCAATCATCAAAAAACTTGCCGGTTTAATCGTTCTAGCCATCGCCATTTACTTCATCTATTTATTTGTCAGTGAAGACAGGCTGGTCATTATCCGCGATACCCTTCCCCAAATAGAGCTGCATGAAGGCCCGCACATAGTCTACGGCAAAGAGCAAACACACTTAATCACTGGCGTGCCTGCTGATGATAAAATGGCATTGAAAATTGAAAACATAGAACGTCCGACCAAAGTTGAAGTGTTCAAACCCGGCAAACCCGAAGTGCGCTTTACCGTGCCAATTAGACAAAACATTGTCACCCCACCCGTTACCCACCCCAAGCCAGAAAAGCTCTTTGCAATATCTGACGTAGAAGGCAACTTCAACACAGTCACTAACATGTTGAAATTGCACAAAGTAATAGACGACCAACTTAACTGGTCGTTCGGCAAAGGTCATTTAGTGATAATTGGCGATGTGTTCGACCGTGGTAACCACGTAACCGAATTATTGTGGCTAATTTACCGATTAGAAGGCGAGGCCCAAAGCAGTGGCGGCGATGTGCATATGCTCATTGGCAACCACGAAATGCTGGTACTGCAAAACGACTTACGTTATGCCGAATCTAAGTACTACAAGTTTGGTGAATTATTGCAAGAGAAAAACAATATGATTTACGCCGACATGTTCCAAGCAAACACCGAACTGGGCAAATGGTTACGCTCGAAAAACATCATAGAAAAAATCGGCGACACCCTATTCACCCACGGCGGTATATCACCAAAAATGAGCGAAGGTAAACTGTCGTTAGAAGCCATTAACCAAACCATGCGAGCAGCAATAGACATCCCCAAGAAAGAACGTCCGCCACTAGAAAAACTACTGTTTGGTCGCAATGGCCCAATGTGGTATCGAGGTTATTTTATGTCGCAAAAGAACTCGCCAAAAATCGACAAGCCCAAGTTAACTGAAGTGCTTGATTACTACGGAGCCAAGTCTATTGCGGTCGGTCATACCATTGTCGACAAGCCGGAGTTGAGATTTGACGGGCAAGTGATTGCTGTTGATGTTAAGCATCCAGCTGATCATTTGATCACCATTCCAGCACGAACTTCTTATGGGGTATTGTTTAATGCTGATGGGATTTTTGTTGTTGATGGGGATGGTGGGGTTGAGAATCTTCAGTAGAACTTTTCAAATTTGAATCAAATAGGTCATGAATGTATTTATTCATGACCTATTAAGGCCTCAATCTCTGATTCAAGAAATCGAGTAAGAAAGCTAGCTGACCAAGAGGCCGCCGACTCCTTTACATCATCAGCCTTACCTTGTGAATGATCCATAACTCCTTTTACTACGATTCTAATAATATCGTTATCGATCAGTTCCGCTGCTCGTAACATTGCGTAACTTTCCATATCAAGACCAACTACTTTACGATTTGTCTTAGCAATATCATTTAACATCCCACCTCGGTTTATAACTGATGAGCCACAAGCCATTATACCCGTATGTATTTTAGGGGTTACAATCTTGATAGGGCAAGGGGTCTTATCCATTTCAGTAATTATAGATTTTATTAATGTAGCACCTACGGCTTCAATTCTTTGTATCGCCAGCTCACTCGCTTTGGATACATACGGCTCAGGTTCAAAACCATTTTCTGTGTACTTACCTGTATCGTGCGTTAATACACTACTTGCTGCTATTAAATCCAATTTTTCAACGTTTGCATCAAGTCGACCAGCGCACACCCCAGTCATGGCAATAATTTTGGGGTTGAAAGTAATAATACTGCCGGTGACCAACGCAGCCGTATCGACCATTCCCATTCGACTTTGAGAAAGAGCTACAGCTTTAATTACCGCCCCTTTTTTAGATAATAAGTCACCAGAGTAATAAGTTCGTTTTTCCCGGGAGCTACCGATATAAGAATTATGGTTAACACACGTACCCGCCAGAAACTGTCGAAGTACCATTTCCAATTCAGGCGATGATAGCGCACAGACAATTAGTACATCAATATTTTCCAATTGCTTTTCTTTTCGTTCGCAATGGCGAACCAAACTTTCCTTCGTTGCTACATCTTTCGATTTCGAATCTACTTCGTTTTCATTATTCTTTACGTCTTCAATTAGCTTACGCAATGCCACTAATTGATACTCAAACGACTCAACATGTTCAATAGCTAAGTGATCTGATAGTAACTCAAAAGATTCAAACATATCCAATTTAGAATTCTTATCATGGCTAGTCAGAAAATTACGCAGACAAGACTGTCCCCTTAAAAGTAGGTTGTTTTTGCCTCGAATATCATTTGTTTTCAACTCACCGGCATCAAGTTTCACTATATTGACGATTTCTTTCATAACGCTTTCAATTTTAACTATCACATCATGCCTCACTATAAATCATTTGTTTTAGCAAAAAGTACACAAGAAACACTTGCAAATTGAACAGCATCATTTGTCTTAATTCGAATCATTATGTCAGGACTTAATATATGTTGACTTACATTCGTAATGTCAAAAGCAAAATTTAATGTATCTCCTGGCATTGACCATTTCAGTGTTAAATTTTCAACAAGCGGCTTAATTATGTTTTCTTCATGCTCCGTTTTATCGATCAAATCAGCTGAAAATATCGAGATCTTATTTGAAGAACCTGACGAGGGTACCGATTTAAGCCCCAGTATCCTGAATTGAATATATTTAATGCTTTGCTCATCCAACCGATGACTTTCTGTCATCCGATTGGGATACAAATCAACCGTACAATCGTTTCCATTGCCTTTTAGACTAGTTTCAGCCGCACCAAAGTGAAGATTAAAGATACTTTGAGACTGCTCACCACAGCTTTCAATTTGTAGCATATCAGCTAATATTCGATTAACCTTTTTGGGATTGGAATCTTTAATATTTGCATTTGAAAGGACAATTACTAACTTAGCGAGAGCTGCTTCCGAAGTCATATCACCACCAGAAACAACCCCATGTTCGAACAGTCTTAAGCTTACGGGATCTGAGCCATGAGAAATTCTGCCACATTGCGCCTGCGTTACATTCAACACGATAATTCCAGATTCCACTAGTCTATTCAATGCTTTCAATACATCTGGTGATGTAGGTGCAGTCCCCATACCATATGTACGTAATACAACCCCCTTAACTTTCTTCTTTTTAGCCACTGACATCTTTACAAGCTCTAATATCGGTTGGTATTTTCTAATCTGAGTTTTATTAAGCACATTTGTGACTCTGTCTAACTGATCCTTTTTAAACAAATGTTTAATTTCTTTTAAAAACTCAGTCGCTAGCTCTTTTTCTTCCTCTGCTTTTTCCCCTAATAGTATTGTTGATTTGACAAAACTTTCAATTTCCTCAAGAAAAATCGAATCGGCATCCATATGACATAAACTTTCTATTACACTCGCATGCATACCCGGATAAACATCAATAATTTCAACTTTTGCATCTATTTTCCCCATGTAAAGCAGTCGAGTTTGATTTTTTGGAGTTACAATTAAATGTGTTTTAATGTCTAAAAATTCCCCCGCAGTCGAAAGCTCTGGAAAATTCGGGGTGTCGAAACATCGATAAGAAGAAGCATGTTGCATTGTGACACGATTGCCGCGAAATAAGGTGTCAT
Organism: uncultured Alteromonadaceae bacterium; assembly: GCA_938085045.1. Lineage (GTDB taxonomy): Bacteria > Pseudomonadota > Gammaproteobacteria > Enterobacterales > Alteromonadaceae > JABSOG01. Next base: position 33,305 of record CALKGI010000018.1, on the reverse strand, counting down.
GTGAATAAACTACAACCTCTGGTATCGCTCGTCCTATTCCAACAGTAGCAGTACCCGCAAAGGTAATAGACGTCCTAATGTTTTGCACTGCATCTGTTCGACCATAATTTAGAGGTCTTTGCGAACCCGTGAGTATAACGGGAACATGAAGATTCCCTAGTATAAAAGATAATGCTGACGCAGAATATGCCATAGTATCCAAACCGTGCAAAACGACAAACCCTTCATACTTATAATACTTATCGCGTATCATATCCGCGATTTCTGACCAAACTTTTGGGTTTACTTGTGCAGAATCCAGCTTTTCCGGTGGCAGATGTATATTCCTTAAGTCTTCAAAATCAACTCGCATTGCCTTACTTTCAACTCGCCCTTCACGAACAACAATATGATTGTGATCGTCCAAGATTATTTGTCTAAGCTCATCTAATGATGCAGGCTCCAATTTATCTCCTGCATTCTTCACATGTTTTACCAATAGGCAAACAGTTCCACCAGTAACAATAACGAGGACACCACCACCGTGATTTTCATCTGACATATTAATTCCTTAACAATCGGCAAAAAAAGCAATTTCTAATCTAGCCCAAGAGAAATCGTTACCACCCAAATTTACAAGTGTCAAAGAATTATCATGACGATTATCTACAAACTCTCTTGCCTGTTTAGTGACAGGAATAAAAATATTTTCCTTGCCTGCTTTTTCATCCCACCTTTTTGTCGCAGTACCTAGATAATGAGGGTTACCTTCTTCTTTTGTATCTTCATCAGCGTCAGGCAGGTCTATATACACTTTAAACTCAATCGTCCCCCTTTTTGTTTCAGGTATATGGATTCCCATTATCCTCAGAATTGCTTTGTCCAGCATTTCTACTTTATATCTATCTAAACCTTCAACCATAGGTGACATTTGATTGATGGATTTTTGAGTCTCAATCTCGCCCGCCTCAAAATGCAAATTAAATATACTTTGACGCTGTTCACCTCTTAAGTCGAGCTGCATTGTATCTGCTGCAACCCGTAAATCGATATTTCCTTCCTTATCTTTTGTGTTTTTCAAAACCACCGCCATTTTTGTTAAAGCAGCTTCTGGCGTCATATCCATTCCGCTTATGACACCTCTAGACAAAAGCCCTGCACTTACATCATACAACCCAAGCTCTACCTCGCCTGAGCGACACTGCGTAACGTCAACTATAAGTTTAGTTTTACTCGCTTTTTCAATGACATCTAAAAACTCCGGACTGGTTGGTGCATTACCGGTCCCAAACGTTTTTAATACAACACCTTTTAAGTTTTCATTGAGTAAAATGCTATTCAGCAACTCAACGCTCATTCCTGGAAAAATATCTAGTGAAGCTATTTCGCCAGCTAACTCCGTCGAAATAGTCAAATTATGATTTGACCCTTTTCTGGTTATATCGTTATTTATGACGATATGTTCATTAGCATTGCCCAAAGGCAATAAATTAGGTGAATCAAAAGCTTCAAAATCACTAGCACTCTTTTTAATCGAACGGCAACCTCTTAACAATTGTTTGGCAAAAAATACACACACTTCCCTAACAATATCTCCACCAAGAGATTGTGCCCCAGCGATTTCAATTGCAGTGATAAAATTTTGAACTGCATCCGATCTTGTCTGTCCTATTGGTCGCTGAGAACCTGTAACTATCACAGGTTTATCCAAGTTATCCAATAGAAATGCTAATGCAGAAGCGGTATAAGACAAAGTATCAGTACCATGCAATATGACGAAGCCTTCGTATTCTTGGTAATTTTCCTTAATTACTTTTGCCATCTCTATCCAATCCTTTGAAGTAACATCAGACGAATCAATAGGGACATCCCACGAGTGAGTTCCAACTCGAACCCACTTCCCATTTATCTGTATTTTCTTGTCACGTTCATCATAATGAGGAAGATACTCCATCACATCCTCCAGAGGCCTTGAAACAAGTGGACTCATTGGATCTTTCTTATCTTTTGGCGCACTCCCCAACGTGCCACCTGTATAAATTACTAGTACTCCATATCCTTCATTTAGATTTGTCATCTTTTCTCCACGAATAAGTAAATAACCACATAAATTGCAAAAAATCCGACCAAAACTCGCTCGATATACCAAATGCCATAGACATTTGGTATGTTTATACGTAACGAAAACCAAGCCAGAGTAGTTGACCTCGCTCGCAATATAAACTCTAGAAAACACACGCTACAACAACGTTTTAGTAGGAATATCAGACCCATAAGATCCGATTGACGGACCGTCATCTAAAAGTAATGCCGATGTTTCGATTTGTCAATAATTCGTGAGATAATTACTCACAGGTACATGAAAGCCAAGTCCACATCTCATTTTTTGAAAATAAACTGTGCCTTACATGCAATGGTCTATTGAATGTTTTGAAGAGTAGTTCGAATAATTTCGCAATTAAAAATCGGTGATTGTCATTGCAAAAAAAGGTGCTCGTAGATACCAAATTCATCATAGCGAAGTGATGTTTTAATAAATGTTCATGCCTTACTAACCAGCCCTCCCAACTTAACAACAGCCGCCTCAATTTCATCATCCCAAACAACCCCAAAGCTAATTCGCATATAGTTATGATACTTACCCGAAGGTGAGAAAATACTCCCCGGCGTATAGCTAATCCCCTGCTCTATTGCGGTTTCAAACAACGTTGCAGTGTTGATGTTGTTTGGGCACTTTATCCATAGCACGCTGCCGCCTTGTGGGGTGCAAATGCAGGTGTCTTCGGGGAAGTGTTTAGCCACATGGCAGCGCATTCTTTCGCTGTTGAAGGCTAGGGTTTTTCTTAATACTTTCAAGTGTCTGTCGTAGTCACCGCTTTTGATGAATTCGCTCATGGTCCATTGTTGTAACATGCCAGTTGAGCACGAGTGTGAGCGCTTTAGACGCTTGGCTTGTTCTTCCCATTTGCCTGGCATTAACCAACCCAATCGATAACCGGGGGCGGCGGTTTTTGAGAACGACGAGCAGGTCATAACTTGGTTTTTACGGGAGTAAAACGCCGCTGGGCGGGGTTGTTTCTCGCCAAAATACAGTTCGCCGTATACGTCGTCTTCTATCAAAGGGATGTCTTTTTCTTCGAGTAGTCTAACCATTTTTTCGCGCTTGCCCTCACTCATCAACGAACCCATAGGGTTGTTAATTGATGAGGCAAAAATGCAGGCTTTTATGGGGTGCTGTTCTATTGCCTGACTCAAGTCTTCTAAACATAAGCCGCTGTCGGAGCAAGTTCTTATCTCCATTGCTTTCATGTTTAACGCTTCAATCAATTCAAGCAAACCAAAAAAGGTTGGTGATTCTACCGCGATAACATCGCCAGCATCGGCAACGCATTGCAACGCTATCGACATGGCTTCTTGTGCGCCGTTGGTGATCACTAGCTGTTCTGGTTCGGCGTTTATGCCGTGATCTTGATAACGGTAGGCGATTTGTCTGCGCAAGTCTGGGTCGCCATGAATTGGCCCATAACTGACCGCCTTTGCTGCAACTTTTGATAACACCCTACGCATGGTTCTTGCCAGCGTTTTGTCTGGAGAGCAGGCCATAACTGGATTCGCTATCCCTAATGGCACTACGTTGGGTTTGTGCACTTCTTCGTAAACGCGTTCAATTAAGCTGCGGCATTTTACCGGCGTAGGCTCGGTTTTACGCCACTGGGCTCTTGTTGATTGCAATGGCTTAGCGTGCTCAGCCTTAAGGTAATAGCCCGATTGCGGCCTTGCGGCGATTGCCCCTTGACGCTCTAATTCTAAATATGCCTGCTTTACTGTGGGCACACTCACTTCGAGTCGGCTGCTGAGTTTACGTAATGACGGTAATTTATCGCCAGCCCTTAAAGTGCCCGAGCGTTGCATTTGCTGGATAAGCTCTATGACCTGCTGGTACAAAAATTCGCTGGATTGTTTAGATATGGCCTGCATAACTGTATAGGTTACATTTTCATATTTCTGTATATGTTATTAAATCATTATTCACGTAAAGTGTCCATCAGCAACTAAACAAAGGGAAAATAGCATGAATGTATTTGTCTTGTACTGCACAGCAGTGCTCATTTGGGGCACCACCTGGATCGCCATCAGTTTTCAACTCGGTGATGTTCATCCCGAGATCTCTTTGGCCTATCGGTTTGGCTTGGCTTCGATGATGTTGTTCGGTTTTTGTTTGGTGACTAAGCTCAATCTTAAGTTTTCTTTTAACCAACATTTACGCCTGTTTGGCATTGCGATTAGTATGTTTGGTTTCAATTTCTATCTCTTGTATAACGGACAACAACACCTAAATTCGGCTATGGCCGCCATTGCGTTTTCGACCCTAATGGTAATGAATATCGTCAATGGCCGGGTTTTTCTTGGCACTGCCATTTCGCCTCGCGAATATGTTGGTGCAGGCTTAGGTTTGCTGGGCATTTGCACATTGTTTTGGCCACAGTTAAACGGCATGACTTTCAACAACGACAGTTTATATGGGCTTGGGCTGTGTTTGGCAGGTACTTTTGTAGCTTCGTTGAGTAATATGTTGTCGGTTAGTAATCAAAAACAAAAGATGCCAATAGTTCAAACCAATGCTTGGGCGATGGGTTACGGCGCAACGACCATGGCGCTTTTAGCGGTGTTTAACGACCACCCATTTACTATTGATTTACCTGTCAATTATTGGCTAGCAACGGGTTATTTAGCATTGTTTGGTTCGGTGATTGTGTTTGGTATCTATTTGCATTTGTTGGGTAAAATCGGCGCTAACAAAACATCGTATATCACCATTATTACCCCGGCAATTGCAGTGGTTATTTCAAGCGTTGTTGAAGACTTTACTTTCACAACCTATACAGTTGGCGGTTTGGTGTTGATTCTGGCAGGCAATGTGACCGTTTTGCTTAAAAGCAAAATGAAGCCTGTTCAGTCGCAAGTTAACTTTGCAAAAAAAGCAGCGGCTTAACTTAAACCTAATGAAAGCCTAATGAAAGCCTAGTTCTACAATCAAAGGCAAATGGTCAGAACCCACATCAGGCCCTATTTTAATATCACTCACACTAAGCTCCCCAGACACCAGGCAATGGTCGATGGGGATCATCAAAAAGGGTAGCAACGATGGCCAGCTCGGCAACAATCCAAACCCTTGGCGGGTATTAACCAAGCCGGTTTTATCGATGAGTTTTTGATAGCTGTTTGACCACACCGTGACATTCAAGTCGCCAATTAACACCAATGGACCCTTACTGGATTTGACCGCGACTGCCAACGCGTCAAATTGATCATTACGTAACGCGTAATATGAGGCACCAACCGGTGGCAGCGGATGTGTGGCCAGTATTGTCAACGGTTTTTGCTTGTCGTTAAGGTGTTGGTTAAGGGTATGACTCAGTTGTACTTCAATACTTGGCACTTTGGCTTTGCCCAAAAAGAGCACCTGTGCTTTGTTTAGTGGATGTTTGCTGTATAGGGCAATACCAAAATTGTCTGAGCGAGGCTGCACTATCTTGTAAGGCAATAAAGTTTCGATTGCTTTAAGTTGGTTCACCCAGACTGAGCTAACTTCTTGGGCGACAAATATATCGGGCTGCTCAGATTTCACCAAGTCAATCACTTTTTGATAGTCTTGATTGGCAGAGTTAACGTTGCTTTGAATCAGTTTTAACTGCTGGGTATGGGTTTGTTTTGCAGGCTCAGCAGCAAAATACCAAGGGAAAATATAAAAGCTATTTAACAGTAACACCACAAACATGCCACCAGCCACTTTGAACTGTCGTAATGAAAAAAACAAAAGGGTAAAAATAACGCTGGCGAGTAGGTATTGCAGTTTGAAGTGGGCGAGTAATTCGAGCGTACGGTGCCACGACTGAGCGACACTTAATAATGAAAATAAGGCGGTAAAAAAGGCACCAACCTGTAATAAACCAACCAAAGAAATGCGGCGTTTTTGCTTGTTATCCGTCAAAAGAAAACGCCCACCTTATTACTTTTTCTTCAGTTTTTTAGCATAGGCTTTTTCGACCGATGCTTTAAGCTTCTCTGGGTCGATGGGTTTCATCACATACCCCAATGCCCCAGCGCCAATTGAATCCATCACCATTTGTTTTTGAGAGTGAGAGGTGATCATCACTATTCTAGCGTATTTATCGATATCCATAATGCGCCGGGTCGCGGTAATACCATCCATATCTGGCATAGTGATATCCATAGTGACCAAATCAGGTTTCATGTACTGATAGTCAAATACCGCGGTTTTACCAGTGCCCGAGACACTGACAATTTTATGCCCCATGTCTTCAAGCATTTTTGTGATTTTTTTGACTGTTAGTGCCGAGTCATCAACAACCTGTATATTCAGTGATTTCACTCACGCTCTCCTTCTTCACCATAGTCACAGCTATTTGGCATGGCGGTTATCATCATGTCGCCAAATTCTGTGTATAAAGTAGTCGTTAAAAAATTGACATCCCTAATCGACAATGAACTGGCCTCGTTAATAACAATGGGTACTGATATCTGTACAACCGTACCATCGTGAGCCAATTTTGACGTTGAATTGCCTATCACGATGTTAATCATGTCTGAGGCTGTTTCATCAATATGTTCTAATCGTTCATTGTCTTCAATTTCAAGTTCGTGACAATATACCCTGTATACTTGTTCAATCAAGGCGGTATCAAAACTAAAAGTCACATTCATGCTAAAACTGCCTGAAATACTCATCAATGCAGTATAGGGTTTTAAGCGAAAATAGCTGCTGCACTCTGATTTTTGATTGGTTTTTTGTACTTCTACGCCAATCTCGTTTTTTAAAAAGTCACTGGCGATATCAACAATCACTTCCAGTATATGTTCTATATCTTCCGGTTTTTTCATCAGTTAAACCTTGGCTTCGTTATAGGGTAAGACAAACTGAAACTTAGTGCCTTGGTTAGGGGTCGACTGAATTTTGACGTCCCCTTTGAGCTTTCTCAATTCACTTAAAACTGCCGACAAACCAATGCCTCGACCCGACACCGTGGTGATCACGGTTTTGGTACTAAATCGGTCATCGAATATCAGTTTTGACAGTTTTTTCTCGTTTAGATGTTCTGCCTCATCTTTGCTGCAAACTCTTTTCTCTATGGCTTTTTGCCTGATCCGTTCAAAATCCAGCCCGCGACCATCGTCATTAATAGTGATCACCATGTAGTCCATGATGGTTTTAATATGACAGGTTATGGTGCCGATCTCGTCTTTGTCGGCCGCCACCCGCTCATCGGGCGACTCAATACCGTGGTCAACCGCGTTTCTAAACACATGCACTAATGACTTGGTGAACGGCGTAAAGAGGTTATTGTCAACCAACAGGTCTTTGCCGATGATTTCAAATGGATAAATGCTTTTGTCAAAAGCACTGGCGAGCTTTTCAGTACTCTTGGGATAGGTTCTGAGCAAGGTTTTGAGGTTAACTAGGCGCGATTTCATCAGGTCTTGCAACAAGTCAGTCACTTCATCGACCACCGGGCCGGGCTCTTGTTCATTAATGAAATTCTCTATGCGTTTGACTTGCAACAGGTTTAGGGTCACGTCTTTGTCGTTGTTTAAAAAGCCTTTGCCGAGTACGGCTTCAATGATTTCAATGTCTGAATTTAGTGAGGCCTGACAGTCGCTGGTTTCAATCAATGTTCGAATCGCAGCACACTCAAACGTATCGGCGTCTTGTAAAGCCTTAAGTTGGCTTTCGAGTTGATGTAGTACCATCGGAATGGTTAAAAAATCGAGCTGGGAAAAGCCACCTTTATAGGTGTGTATTTGCCGAAAAGTTTCATCGAGCTTTTCAGTATCGGTTTTATTTGATGTCAGCAAGACATTAAGCGCTTGATTAATAAACATTTCAAAGTCATCAATGATGTCGAAAAACTCACTAGGTTCTTGCACGGTAGCAACAATGAATTTAAGGCGGTCACGTTCATGGTTAAGCTTATGCTCTAGTTTTTTGCGCCGAGTAATGTCGGTTAATATCAATATCACTCTGCCGGTGGTAATACACTTGAATTCAATCTCGACGTTTTTGTCTTTAATTTGGTATTCATCATTAAGCAGACACAAATACAAGTCTTGCACGAAGTCGTCTTCTTCATCAATAATACGATTGATGTTTTTGTGCAGGTTGGCTATTTCTATTTTGTCGTCAGGAAACAACAAGTCGGCAATACACATGTGTTCAACCGATTGTTCAAAAATGGTATCGCACACTTTAGAATATTCAGGGTCAATTTTAAGCTCTGTATCGACCGCCAAAAATCCCTGCGCTGAGCTGTCGAGCAACAAGCTGACTTTCGAGTGGGCACTTTCAACTTCTTTGGTGCGTTCGGCCACTCTGCGCTCAAGCGTTTCGTTGAGTTGAATGATTTGCTGCTCTTTGAGTTTGGTTTCGGTAACGTCAGAGATGATCACGATATAGAAGTTGTTAGCGTTAATCGCCACGCGGTTGGCAAACATGTTTATCCATAAAACATCACCATTTTTGTTGTGTGTTTGTAAAAGCCCCTGCTCTTCGCCTTCTTGAATGCCGTAATAAAACCGCTCAAGAAAATTTGATTCGTCGGTGGTGTTGCGAGTTTCAACTTCTTGCGCTTCATCAAACAGTTCTAAATCACCACGGTTGGTGAACTCATCATAAAAGCTGTAAGACAAGTCGGCCATTTCAGGCACCAGCTTGAGAAAACTATCGCCTTCGAGTTCACCTTCTAAATAGCCGAAAATACTCCTTACCGCAGGGTTCACGGTCATGATATCGCCATAAAAATTGGTGCTAATGATAGCCATCGGCGCAGTATCGAGAACCAATTTGTCAATTTGCTCAATCAACGAATGGTCGACTTGCTCTTTGACATTGTTCAATTTGATTTCAATAGCGATTGTGTCTCTCTCCGATAAACTAGATACAGTTAAATATATGCAATTTCGACAAAAAACCCAAAAATTCCGTCAATAATTTGTTAATCTGACCCCATCAATCCCCATCAATAAAGTGCAAAAATGCAAGGTACACTGAAAAAGCTCCACAGCCAACTAAAAACCATCGACGGACAAGCCAATACGGTTGATTACTCATTGCCCATCGGCGACGAATTGGTACCGCTAAACTCACTACTCGAAACCACCGTAAAACTGGTGCACAGCGGCCGGATATTATGTTCAAACTGCGGTAAAAAAACCAAGAAGAGTTATTCGCAAGGCCATTGTTATGTTTGCATGTCAAAACTGGCCAGTTGCGACATGTGCATTCTTAAACCCGAAACCTGCCATTTTGACAAAGGTACGTGTCGCGAACCGCAATGGGGCGAGACAAACTGCATGATTAAACATTTCGTGTATTTGTCTAATACCTCTGCTTTAAAGGTGGGGATAACTCGTCACACTCAAACGCCAACCCGTTGGATTGATCAAGGTGCAACACAGGCAATGCCTATTTTTGCCGTGAGCACACGCTTGCAATCTGGGTTGGTTGAAACGGCTTTGGCTCAGTTTATTGGTGATAAAACCAATTGGCGCGCATTGCTTAAGGGCGTGAACGATGACATTGACCTCAAAACCCGAGCCAATGAATTAGTGCCACAAATAGAAGACCGCTTAGCTGACCTTAAATTGCAATATGGTGAAGACGCAATTACCCGTTTGGATGAAGAGGTCACCACCATTAAATACCCCGTATTGCAGTACCCCACAAAAATCACGTCATTCAACTTTGATAAGAACCCAGTAGTTGAAGGCACATTACTGGGCATAAAAGGTCAGTATTTGATTTTTGATAATGGGGTGATAAATATCCGTAAATTCGGATCTTATGAGGTTGAATTGGTGGGTTAATCGCCCCCCTAGGGACAAAGTCAAAAGCTTCACACGGAGGCACGGTGACACGGAGGTTCACGGAGAAAACACAAAAATTAGTTTAAGGCAGTAACACTATAGTAATCGTTTGTTTATCATCCTAACGATCCCATCTTTCATTACAGGGACGTTGAAGTTTAGTAGTAAGCCTAGCTTGGTATTAGACAATTTCAGGTAAGTTAACAGTTGTGCTTTATGGACAGGCGTTAATTCCGCTACAGCCTTTAATTCAATGATGATTTGCTGATTAATCATCAAGTCAATTCGATAGTGACTCGCCAGTCGATTCCCCTTGTAAATAATCGGCAACTCTTGTTGACTGGTGACATTCAATCCTTTAATTAACAGCTCTTGAATTAGGCATTGTTCGTATACAGATTCTAAAAGTCCGGGGCCTAGGTGGCGATGAACTTCAATTGCCGCGCCAATAATCGTTCCTGTTAATTCACTTCCATGCAACATAGTTACTTTCCTTAATTAATGAATTATCTTTCCTTATTCATCAACCGTAGCCAACACATTACTTTTTATAAATTGAGAAACTTGCGCCAACATTCGCAATAAAATGCCCATCAAGTGGTTCTTTCTGTCTTTTTTCTTTCTCCGTGAACCTCTGCGCCACCGCGCCTCCGTGTGAGCTTTTAATGCTCGAAACTCATCAACCTCACTTACGCAAGCGCTCTAAAAAAGTATGAAATCGGCCAACGGCTTGTGCATTCATGGTGCTTAAATGAGATTCGTTTTCTACCCGATACAGCTGAGCCTTTTTGATGGTTTTACTCAAATATTGTGCGTGTTCAAAACTCACAGTTTCGTCGAGCGGGCTGTGGATAATCAAGGTGGGCATGGTGATTTTATATTGCGGTGCTTTGGCCAATTTTGCAAATTGCCAGTGGTCATTTGCGGTGCCTATGGCACGGCTACTGGGTAGTTGATTAGTGACGTTCAATTGTTCAAACCGCTGCTGTGCTAACGCCAAATTGTTAACTCCCTTTGGAAAATCACCAGACAAGAAGTAACTTGCCACAAAAGAGTTCAAACCACTCCCCCAATAATCGCTTGATACTTTAACTGTTGATGCATCAAATGCGGTAGATTTGGCTGGGTATTGCTCATCTAGCATAACTCGAGGCGAAAGCAGCACCAAACCTTCAACGCGCGAAGGATACTGTTGGGCCATTTCAAGTGCTGTTGCCGCTCCGCCAGCCCAGCCCAATACAGTGGTGCGCTCAATACCAAACTTATCCATAAGGGCAACCATTGCCTGCGCAGCGTCGTACGGCGTGGCACCTGTCTCGATTGGCGTTCTAAGAAATCCGGGTCGCGAAGGGACTATAATATGGGTTTGTTCGTCTAATTCTAACCACTGTGAGAGAATGAGGCCACTGTCGTAACCGCCGGGGGTATCATGAAGTATAAACAGGTGATTTTTTTCAGTCGCCTTGTCACCGATACTGGCATATTCAATCACGCCTTTATCGGTTTGTGCCAATTCACTGCCTGATGTTAGCTGCGCCGTAAAATCAGCTCGCCAACTGTTATAGATAATAAGTACACTAGTGACTGCACAACCAATCAATATAACCACTACAAGCAGTATTCTTTTGATCAACGACTGGGGCACTTTATCTCCTTTGAAAACATCACACTAACATTACACTAGCAAACTATTAGCCTATCACGGTAAGCCAAAAAACCGTTGGTGTAAAGCACCAAACACCGCTGATATCTTTAAGATTAGCGATACAGTTTCACGGTGAACTTTTGTGCCTACCCTCAATAAACTTTAAAATGTCTCGCCAACTCAAGATGCCCACAGGTTTAAACTGAGCGTTGACGATGGGAATACACGAAACCTTGCTCTTAACGAAAATAGAAATTGCATCATAAACCCCGGCATCTGGGGTCAATGTATGTAATTTGCGCGTCATAATTTGATGGGCTTTTTTGTTGAGCGTGACTAAGTCGCGCCGAGTTTCTGCCGCAGTGCCTAAGGTTGGAGATATGATTTTTAACAGGTCTCTATCAGAGATAATCCCGCACAAAACGTTGTCATCAACGACCAGCAAGTGGTGAAAACCAAAGTGGTCGAAATGCTTTTTAACAGTCCACAACGTATCATCCATATGTACGCTGATGGGCGTTGTGGTCATTAACTTATCTACTGCCATGTCAAATACTGACCTTAGTCTTGTTTATCAATGTCTGACCAAACGGCAAATTCGTTGCCATTAGGGTCGGCAAAATGAAAGCGACGGCCACCGGGAAAGGCAAATGTTGGTTTAATTGTTTTGCCACCGTTAGATTCGATTTTCTGTTGGGTTTGTTCGAGTGTTTTAGAGTAAAACACCACTAAAGCTGCCCCGTTGTCGGTCGAAGAATTCAGTGCTGCCCGATAAAAACCCACGCCAATTTCGGCATTGGTTACGCAACAATAGTCTGGTCCGTAGTCTTCAAACGACCAATCGAAGGACTTTGTGTAGAATGCTTTAGTTGCTTCGATGTCGCTGGTTGGAAATTCGATATAATTGATTTTTTCGTGTTCGCTCATTTATAGCCTCAATAACGTTATAGGTGTTTTATACAGCCAGTCTAGCAGGACTCTGAGCTAATTTACTCAGATAAATGCTGAAAAAATTGACCTGTGCGTCAATAAAAAGTAATTTGTGTGACATTGGCCGTGACCCGGCAGTTTTTAGGATACCGTTTTACCATCATGCGTAAGAAAAAAGACCAACTGTACTTGCAGACCTTGCCTAAATTGGCGCTGCCTACCGAAGATTTTGAGATTTTAACCACTGCCGTGGCTTTCAAGAGCAAATTACTGTCGTTAATTGCCACAGCAACCCAGCGAATTTATATTTCAGCTTTATATTTGCAAGATGATGCCGCCGGACAAGAAATACTTCACGCCCTGTACAAGGCCAAACAAGCCACGCCGACAATGGACATCAAAATATTCGTTGATTTTCATCGAGCCCAGCGCGGTTTGATTGGCGAAGAAAAACATCCCGGCAATGCCGGTTTTTACCGCGAATGTCAAAATCAATATGAGCACGGCATAGACATTTATGGCGTGCCCGTAAAATCTAAAGAACTGTTAGGTGTTTTGCATTTAAAAGGTTTTGTATTTGACCAAACGGTGTTATTCAGTGGCGCCAGCATCAACGACATTTACTTGCATCAAGAAAACCGCTACCGATATGACCGTTACCATGTGATTAAGCAAGGCGATTTAGCCAATGCCATGGTTGACTTTTTACAACAGTATTTTGTTGAGTCAGCGGCGGTTAAGTTGTTAACCGACGAAAACGTGCCTTCAGTTAAAGAAATGAAAAAAGACGTGTTGCGCCTCAAGCGTAATTTGGTCAGCGCCGCTTACGATGTTAAAAACATGCCTATAGCCCATAGTGGTGTGGCCATTACGCCTTTGGTCGGTTTGGGTTTTAGGCGCAATGAATTGAATAAAACCATCCGTTCGATGATCCGCGCTTGTGAGCAAAAGCTGGTGATGCTTACCCCCTATTTTAACCTGCCGCCAGTACTTGCCAGAGAAGTCAGAAAGCTGCTGAAAAAAGGCCGTCAAATCACCATAGTTATTGGTGACAAAACCGCCAACGATTTTTATATTCCACCCGACCAACCGTTCACCACCATTGGCGGTTTGCCGTATATTTACGAATCTAACTTACGCCGTTTTATTGCGCGCAATCAAAAATTTGTCAATAGTGGCCTGCTGAATATTCACTTGTGGAATCATGAAAACAACAGTTTTCACCTCAAGGGCATCAGCTCTGATGACCAATTACACTTGATCACCGGCAACAATTTAAACCCTAGGGCTTGGCGATTGGATTTAGAAAATGGCCTGCTGATAGATGACCACCAGCAAAACCTCAAACCCGCGTTTGATAACGAACTTGAGACAATTTTGGTGCACACCAAAAGGATTGCTAACTTTAAAGAATTAGAGACCATGAAGGACTACCCAAGACCTGTACGCAAACTACTGCGCACCATCAAGGGCACCAAGGCTGATACTGTGATTAAGAATATTATTTAGGGTTAGGAGTTAGGAGTTAGGTCAAAAGCTTCACACGGGGACACGGGGTCACGCGTCTCCGTGTGAGATCTTTTAAAGTAACAAGCCACCAGCCACCAGCCTCACTCCAGCCGCAGGTTCCCACCCTCGACCTTAAGCCAAGCCTTAGCCTCTTTATGGCGGGGATAAAACTGCTGAACCATAGCCCAAAAGCGCGGCGAATGGTTCATATGGGTCAAATGACACAACTCGTGCACAATCACATAATCAATGACCCAGCTCGGTGCCATCATCAATAAAAAATTAAAGCTCAACTGACCTTTAGAACTGCACGAACCCCATCGTCTTTTATATGAACGTACATTCACACCCGTATGAACCACACCTATCACATCGGCAAAATGCGCAATTTGGTGATCTAAATAATCACTTAATTGCTGTTTATACCAGTCTTGCATCAGCCCTTTGATGTGATTTGCACGGTTTTCGGGTTTCACTCGGTTTGACACATTAACGATGAAATAACCGTTGTGTAATGTCACTTCGCTTTTACTGGCCGCCCCGACCGACAAAGGATACGATTCGCCCAAATACAAAAATGTTTCACCTTCAACAAACTGTTTTTGCTCCTGATCATTTTGTTCAACCCATGCTTTTTGGGTTTGTAGCTTTTGTAGAATCCACGGGGTTTTGGCGACAATAAATTCAGCGATGGTATTTTTAGACAAAAACACAGGTGCCAACACTTTAACCTCGCCACGACGAATGACAATAGACAAAGTTTTGCGGCGCATAGAGCGTTGTAGCTGATATTCGAAGGCAGACATGGGTACTGAGTTTGCTGAAAAGTTTTGCGCATTATTGACCAATCAGGTCAAAAATGCGAGCCATTGTTACAGATGCTGATATACTCAAAAAAGCGAATATAACAACAATCTGAGGCCATTTACATGCAATGGTATACCCATACCTTTAGTCAGTTAACCACCAAAATTCTGTACGACATTCTCAAACTGCGCATCGACGTATTTGTGGTTGAACAAACCTGCTATTACCCCGACCTAGACGGCATTGACTGTAACGACGACACCCTGCATATTTACGCATTCGAAAACGACGAGATCATCGCTTATTTGCGCTGTCTTGCACCGGGCGTGGTGTATGACAACGAGTCAGCCATTGGCCGGGTGATCATTGCCCCGCAAGCCAGAGGGCGCAGTTTGGGGCATGATTTAATTCAACAAGGCATTAAAGCCTGTGAACAAGCATGGCCAGATAACAACATTCATATGTCTGCTCAAGAACACCTACAAAACTATTACCACCAGCACGACTTCAAGACCATAGGTGATGTTTATCTTGAAGACGATATTCCACATATCTCTATGGTAAGGGAGGCTTTGACTAAATCATGACTTTGCCCCTAAATCCCGAATATGACTTAGCTTGTGAGCTAATTGATGGCGACGATGTTGAATTTTGGCGACCACATGTCGAACACATTTGTCAGTTGCACGGCATAAGCTTTAACAGCATAAAGAAAATCAACGGCTGGACCAACGGTATTTTTGACCTTGATGGTCAGTACATTGTCAAAATAGTACCACCCAACTGGGCCTCGCAAGGCGAACGAGAGTTGGCTTCATTAACGCTTTTGGCAGGCTGTTCACTACCAGCAGCCATTCCAAAATTGTTTGCTGATGGCGAGGTTAACGGTTGGTTGTACGTAATAATAGACAAATTACCGGGCACTAACTTGCACGAGATTTGGACTGATTTAGATGAAGAGAATCAATGTATCATCGTTAGGCAAGTCGCTGAGTTTGCCAATCAGTTACATGCTATTGCAGTGCCTGAAGACTCTTCATTGTGTCTCGACTGGCCAGCATTTTTAAAAGAACAAAAAGAAAACTGCGTTGAAAAACGTAAAAAACAGGGGTTAACTGGGCCGTTGCTCGACGACATTTTAGACTTTGTCGAAAGAGTTGATTATCAGCCAGTGTACAACCGCCCATGTTTGGTTCATACCGACTTGCATCCGGGCAATTTATTGGCTGAAAAGATTGATGGTCAATGGCATTTATCTGGCGTTATAGACTTTGGCGATGCGTTTATCGGCAACGACCGATATTTCGAATATGCCACCTCGTCTATTTTGATGGGCCTTGGCAACAAAGTGGTCAATCAGGCGTTATTTGATGGCTATAAGTTTAAAATAGAAGATAAAAAACAGTTTGCACAACACCTAATGGCATTGGCGTTACTGCGTCATACCGGAGAAATGGCCTACGTATTACAGCAGGTGCCCGGTTGCGATGAATTGGGTGATTGGCAAAGCGTTGCCGACCGTTTTTTTGCGCTTTAAATGTTTGGCAGGTTTGCCTGCCAAACATCAAACCAACTTCACCGTGCCATTCATCAGGTTCTCTAAACCCCCGTAAACGTTGATTTGATTCACCTGTTCAGCCACTTTTTCGAGCGACTCCAACTCTTTTAAGCGCAGTAACGTAGGGTTGTTTTCCATTAACTTTGCAGTATTGTGCAAACTGCGTGTTGCCGATGTTTCTTCCCTGCGCCGAATAACATTCGCTTCAGCGGTTTTTTGTGCCTCGACCACTTGGTTGAGAATGGTTTTCATCTCACCGGGCAAGATAATATCTTTAAGCCCTACCCTTTCAAGCGTCACCCCAACACGGGCTAAGTCTTCAATCACCACTTCTTTAACCGTTTCGTTGATATACAGTTTGTCTACCAACAAATCATCTAAAGTTTTGGTGCCAACAGCCTCACGCAAAGCCAGTTGCATACTTTTGTAGATATAATCTTTAACGTCATCTACCGAGTCTGCTGCCAGTTTTACATCGGTTAAGCGAATATTGGCCGACAAATTCAGTCGCAAGCTCACGCGGTCTTTGGTCAAAATTTCTTGCCCGCTGATCTCCATAGTCTGACTTTTTAAGTCGTAGAGCCGGCACTCGATTTTTTTATTGAGCTGCCAAAAACCGTATTTACCCGGTGACAGGGTTTTCACAAACTCACCGTCTACGTACAGTAACCCCAGTTGTTCGTGTGGTACCAAAACCTCAGCGACAGGTGCAATGGCGTTTGATGACTTACCCACCAACAGACGACTGGCTTTGTTCAGTCCCCGCCGGTTCATCGCATTGAGTAACTCGCTGTCGACATTGATATCTTGATTGATATCCAAACGCTCTAATCGGACATCACCGACATCTCGCCAAACCAAAAAGCGCTCACCGGGGGCAACCAGCCGATGAATACGCTCGTTAAGATACAAAACCCCAACCTCGTTGGTGGCAATCAGCCAGTCATGAATTTGGTCGGCAATTTGTTGATGCTCTACCACCATGCGATGACCAAGCTGTTCAGTGAAGTACATGTCATTAAGCTCAAAGATTTTATGAGTGACTTCATCTAACCCGCACCAGATTTTGTGTTTGCCAGGTTTTAACAACTGCTCAAACTGCTGGTCGCGGTATAAAAAGGCGCGTTGATTTTCTGCTACAACGATATTTTGTGATAATCCAAACATGTTCTTTCCTTTAAGATAATTGGTCGGTGTCGGCATTGCAGGCGAAATTGCTGTCGTTAGCGCTATCACTATAATCAACAACTTTGTTGCCAAATCTCAGCGTAAAACCACTGTGGTAATCAACTTTGTTCAGTTGACCGAACTCATCAAATAATGGTCTGCCGTTAACAAATACTCTGTTGCTGCCGGTTGTGATAAGTCTTGCGTTTACTCCAATCATCTTCTTTTCCTCATTTAATTTAGTTACGGCAGTAAAGGTTCAGACTTGTTATCTTCATGGCTTGCTGTGGCATTTGCTTCGGGAGCATTCCCGCTTGCGAAGCTAATGGCAGTTGCAGCGACATTGAAACATTGGTCCTAGCTGTTTATTGCCTATCCGGTTTCCCGGTTATTTATGGTTTGCTGGTGGGAATCGAACCCACAACAAATGGATTATTCGTCCACTGCTCTACCGTTGAGCTACTAGCAAAGTAGTTACTTGAGCAAGTGTTGAGCTTGCAAAGCTGATACCCTATATCAGTGCCGTAAATTGGCATTCAAGTAGGTGTTTTTAACATTGAGGTATACGTTGCGGTAAAACCTGACGCACCGGTGAGTAGTAAAACACTCAGCCATATCAATCAAACACGTATGGGGTATATCAAGTTGGGTGCCAGAGTTTGACCAGTGGTGAGATTTATTTTTATAACATTGATTTTATTTAGGTTTATTTTATTTTTGAGGTTTTAGATGAGATCTTTCGATTTGTCATTTTGATATATTTATATCTATATAGACATAGTTATATCCAAATAGAATGTTTAATTTAAAGGAGAGGTAACGCAGGATGGTAGTTCTTACTTTGGTAGGATTGTTACACCCCTTACAGCGGACATCTTATAACACCTAATTCAAGAGGACATCCGCCGTAAGGCTTTATTATTACTTTGTCATTTGAATAAAAGTGGCCGTATTACACTGATCATTAGCAGGATTATAAACCCTAACATTTTTAGCATTAGTGGTATAAGCCGCCAAAGCTGTTGAATATAACCGATTAAAAAACTCAGGCGACATGGTGGCTGTTCTTTTAAAGAAAATGTTTGAATTTGCGCAAACGCCTTCACCGCCTTTTATCCTAATATAAAAATTATCGGTTAATCCATCAGATGAGGAGCCTATTGAATCAATTTCCGCATTTTTCACCAACTCACCAGCAAAGCTATTACTGCTCACCAATAGTAATAATAATCCTACCGTTTTCAATATATTCATTATTGTCTTATAACTCCGTACATACTAAATTTAAGCAC
This sequence comes from uncultured Alteromonadaceae bacterium, assembly GCA_938085045.1. Taxonomy (GTDB): domain Bacteria; phylum Pseudomonadota; class Gammaproteobacteria; order Enterobacterales; family Alteromonadaceae; genus JABSOG01. The sequence continues at coordinate 14,536 of CALKGI010000018.1, read as the reverse complement.
CTACCTATCATTGTCTGCATAATTAGATAAATACTCGCTTCGCTGCGTCAGTTGACTCAGCTTGATTTTCAGGCGGATTTTAACAGAATTTGAGCACGTCACACAAGGAAGTCCCGCTACACAGACTGCCAATTATTCTATTGCATTGTGGGCAAAGCATTTTTGCAGACAGTAAAATTAGTGACTTGCCAGAGCGTAGCTCCCCTAAAAAAGCCTAAAATCAGCTCCTTTTTACATCATTATTTAATTAAGTCTGTGACGATGTTTACATCGAATTAAATCGCCAATTGCCTTTGAATAATTCAGTGGCTTACCCTGCCAATGAGAAACCCCGGTTTGGCTGTTTATCTGTGGCCATTGTGCTTCCATAAAGTCCTTGATCCCCGTTCTTGAACGTGGTGCTGCCAGTAAGGGACAAGGTTCGATGACTTCACCTTCGGCGTTTTTGAATATCCACTTCTGACCATAGTTCTTGTAGGTTTGCCGTTGTAAAAGTATTGTGAAGTGCCCTTTATGTAGCTGGCTATGGTGAAAGCGGCAAAGTTTAATCAGATTATCCGGCTCTGTCTTTCCACCATTGCCCCAGTGCTGGATGTGATGAAAATCAACATACTTGTTTGCACAGCAGCCGGGAAAGCGGCAGGTTTCATCACGTATGTGTAACGCTCGCCCAAGTGCTGTGGTAATGGTTCTGGTTTTTCGACTTAAATTCAAAACGTTACCGTATTTATCTTCCAAAACCGTATACAAACTGGCATCGCTACTAAATCGTTTGGCATTAGCCATAGAAATCCACTGATAGTCCATATTCGCCGGAGAATCGTGATTACAGCTGCAACTTTCACCGTGCTCATGGTCTAGCTCATGCTGGTGTTCATGTTCTGCTTTTAAAGTATCAACGTTCAAATGTAAAACCACCTGACAGCGTTCATGACCAGCCAATGGCTGAGCACCACCATTTTCATCATCAACAGTTGCCGTAGCGATGAAATGTTCGACCAACACAGACATAGCATCTGCCCGTCTTTGGCTGTAACTGGCTTTTTCAACGGCTGGTACATCGAGCCGTCCCTTCTTTGGTGCTTCCGCTGAAGCATTTCTATCCTCTTGCCTCATAATTTCTTCTATGGCTTTTATCAGCAAGCCACCTTCAACTTGGGGTAATCTGGTACGTAGCACCCACATGCCTTCATTATCCTGATAGTAGTTCAACTTTCGCTGTTGATACTCATCCTCTTGTTCAATGGGGTTTTGATTTTCATCTACCCGTTGGTACCTACGAATCAGTTTATCCATGTCGTTTGCGGTGCCGCCCATGGCAACGCTTAACAAAATCTCTTCGTTATCGTCCGTAGCAATTCTAGTCATAGCACGCACTTTGGAATAACTGACCAAACCAGATTCAAATGCTTTATTAATGTGGGGTAGGTTTTCAAGGCAATGGGCGACCCGAAGTTTTTCGCGAGCCGTGGTAAAAGTCATGCCGCATTTCCAGTTTAACCAGTGTGAGCAAGATTTAATGCAGCCATCGCACCAGCCTTTACGACAATCAAAAGCAGCCACCATCTTTAAAAAGCAGTACGCAGCAGCATTAATACGCCCAGACAGCTCAGTAATTTTGTCGCCAAGTTCAGCATCACTGTCGTACTTGTAATCATCATTGGCGCTATCAAATAAGTAATTATCATTTGTAATCATTCTATTCTCCTTGACGTCATATCTATTAATAAACCACTGTACATAAGTATAGTAAATAATAGTTGCACTGGTTGTTTATTGCACAATCCATTGAGAATAAAATAATCTAAAACAACAGGTTAAATGCTTTGCAGGTATAAGAGGAAGGAAGTGGCACGATAGTTCATGGAGCTCATTTATTAACCAGTTTTTTTATGTAGTCACCAACAAAAAGTTTGGATAATAAAAAGTTTGGTTTGAAGCGTAAAATAAACCTAAAATCTAACTCGCCAAATGCCCGTAGCGAGTTACGACAATAATATTGCTTCTAAAACCAATAGATTACCCGCTTATTGTTCTAAAAAGGTAGATTCAAAAGCTTTGCCTTGGCAATCGAGTGCATCAACAAATCAACAAATCAACAAGACACCAAACTAGCTGCCTGCCCGACAAGTTGTAAACAGGCATTAATAACCTCAGTCGTGACTCTTGCTTTGTTAAAAACAATGTCACAGAGAATGGCAAAAACCAACAGTAGATAACCGATAAAGCTATAACCGGTATAGTCATTATAAAGTATGGTGTAGAACCAGTTTTGTTCGAAAAGATAGAAGTAAGAGGAAACCAGTGTTGAAATCAACAGCAATCCGCCCGGTAAAAACAGGTGTGATATCGCTGCCGGTTTCATAAAAGAAATGAACAATAGTAAAACAAATATAACTGAATTGGTGCCAAGGAATATTCGCACGTCTAAGGTGAGTTTTTGGGTGATCTCCATATACTTTGCATGACTGAAATCGATGAGTTTGGCTTTGGCCTTTTGTAGGCTGGCCAGCTCCATTTCTTTTAAGTGTCTTAACCTTTGTGCCCACTTCTTCCGGCATTCGCAATCCTTTTTGCTCAATTTGGTTAGCTGAGCAGCAAGAATAGAAGGTGCATCAGCTTTGAGCTGCTGCTTTATGAGTATCAGTTTTTGTTCGGCTTGTTGGCGTAGCTTTTTGGCTTTGTCACCCAATAGACGCTCAAACTTGCTAGCAGCGGGCAATTGAACTGAATCGATTTTCTTGTCTGTCTCAGATTGAAGCTTCCACGTAATAAAAGTGTTGGCAGAGCGTTCTATCAAATTGGCATCGGCAAATGTCAGAATAAATAAGGGTAAAAATAACACAATGCCGAAAAGCCCAAATCCTCGCAGCGATATTTTTTTCATACTGTTACCCCACTCCTCTAATTGCAACAAACCTCACAACACTCATTCTTACTCATCTTAAACTCCATCCAAGACAAGTTCATGCCATCAAAGACTTTAAGTTTGCCCGCACTAGGCAGTGGTTTGCCAATGATCCATTTGATGGTTTCAAGCGCTTGCATGCTGCCGATAATGCCGAGCACAGGGCCGAATACGCCGCTATTTTGGCAGTTTAATGTAGGTTCTTCTGAGCTTTGGGGGAATAAGCAGTTATAGCAGGGGCAACCAGCATCCCGAGCAAAATCAAACACCATAAACTGGCCTTCGCCTCTAATGGCGGCGCCGCTAATTAGGGTTTTTGATTGCTCAAAACAGGTTTTGTTGATGAGATGACGCGTGGCGAAATTGTCGGTGCAATCGAGTACCACATCGGCACTTTGCACCAGTTTTGTGATGTTTGAGTCATCAACATTGGCGTTTATCGCCTCAACTTCAACCAATGAGTTAAGACCATACAACGACTTTTGCGCACTGGCCGATTTGCCTGTGCCTACATGGTTGGCTTTGTACATGATTTGACGTTGCAAGTTAGAGGTTTCGACTTTATCGCCGTCTACCAGCACCAATTTACCAACGCCTGCCGCGCCCAAGTACAATGCGGCTGGGCATCCCAGCCCACCAAGGCCGATGATAAGCACTGTGGCGGCTTTGAGTTTTTCTTGTCCTTGCTCGCCAATTTCTTTAAGCAGCAAATGGCGACTGTAACGGGTGAGTTCTTTGTCGTTTAACATCTATTTAATTCAATCAAATTCTATTATTGCTCTAAGGAGTTACTTAAAGTGGCTCTGCAACTGTTCAACCGCATCGGTAACATTAGCAGCTTCAGTAATTGCGGTAACAACGGCTATGCTGTCTACGCCCGTTTTGGCCACATCAGCTGCACGTTCGACGGTAATACCGCCAATCGCCACAGTGGTGTAATCGGCGAATAGGCTAACGTATTTCTCTAACCTGTCAACACCTTGGATCATACCCGACATATCTTTGGTTTTGGTTGAAAAAATAGCGCCAAAAGCAAGATAACTGGGTTGATACTCACGGGCACGCAGCATTTCGTAATAACCATGAGTGCTGATACCAAGCCGAGAGCCTGCGGCCTTAATCACATTTAAGTCGGCTTCGTTTAGGTCTCGTTGACCCAAATGAACACCATAAGCACCGTGCTTTATGGCCAATTCCCAGTGATCGTTGATAAAGACTTTGGCTTTGAAGCGACGACCTAAGTTAATGGCTTCGATTATTTGTTGCTCAATATATGCGGGAGTATGGTGCTTTTTCTTAACCCGTAACTGAATGGTTTTAACGCCCAGCAACAGTAATTTTTCTATCCATTGATACGAATCAACTACCGGATACAAACCCAACTGTGGCTCGTTGCAACCGTTAAAACCCACGGTGAGTTGTTTTTGGTCGTTGGTATTTAATTCTAGCGCTTCGGCAATGGTTGAACCTAACTCAACAACTTGCGGGAAGTCTTCGAGTTTTGTCGGCCAGCCCAAGTGACTTACAGGGCCTATGCCCTCGCCGACTCTAAAAGCTGCTTTAAGCCCTTGATTAACATAGGCTTTGGCAACAGTAAAAGCATCACGAATAGGATATTCTAGCGCGATAACAGTGGCCATTGCCGATGAGAATGCGCAGCCTGTGCCGTGGGTATGCGGCGAATTAATGGTTTTTGTGGCCAACCAATAGTGCTGCATGGCCGCCCCTTTTTGGGTGAAACAATAATCAACACAATAACCTGCGGGATAATTCCAATGTCCGCCTTTGATGACAACAGACCCCACCCCCATCGACATGAGCTTGGTGGCAGCCTGTTTGACAGACTCTGCCCCTAGCAAATAAATGCCGGTGAGTGTTTGTACTTCAAGGGTATTTGGGGTTAGCACATCAACCAGTGGGAAGAGTTTTGTCTGAACCGTTTCGACAATGTCTTGCTCAGTTAACACTTGACCGGTGGAGGCGACTGAAACCGGATCGTATATTACGATTGGGTTTTGTTGCCATTGGTCTTTGTATTGGCGGATTTTGTCAGCCACCAGCTCAACCTGAGCCTGATTGACCAACAAGCCGATTTTTATCACGCTGGCGGGCATGTCTTCGGCCAAGCTGTCTAATTGTGACGCCAAAACAGCATCGGACACCGGGTTAACGGCCTCTACATCTTGGGAGTTTTGCGCGGTATTAGCGGTGATAACGCTGCACGCGTATCCCCCCAATCCGGTTATGGCCTGAATGTCGGCCTGTATGCCTGCGCCACCGCCACAATCTGAACCTGCAATAGTCCAGACAATCGGTTTTGTCATGTGCTTCTCTCCTGATGCCAAAACGGTGTGCCCAATGTGGGCGTACTCGGGTTAGCGGTTTGTCTTTGCGGCATCACACCAGCCAAATAAGCCTGCGTACCAGCGTCTATACTACGGGCAAAAGCACCTGCCATTAATACAGGGTTGTCGGCCAATGCCACAGCGCTATTAAGTAATATACCATCATAACCCATCTCCATCGCTTGGCAGGCATCAGACGGTCGTCCTATTCCAGCGTCAACAATCAAGGTGGCTTGTGGTAATCGTACTCTAATAGTTTCTAGATTATACGCATTCATCAGTCCTAATCCAGTGCCAATTGGCGATCCCCATGGCATTATTACTTCGCAGCCCAGATCATAGAGACGCTGGCACAGCACTAAGTCGTCGGTGCAATAGGGCAAAACTTTAAACCCGGCTCTAATCAAGCTATCTGCGGCCTTTAACAGCTCAATCGGATCGGGCTGTAAATTGTAATCATCGCCAATAACTTCGAGTTTAATCCAGTCGGTGTTAAATATCTCGCGGCTCATTTGTGCCAGCGTGTAAGCTTCGTCGGCCGTTTTACATCCGGCGGTATTGGGCAGTAAATGACAACCCATTTGTTGAATATACTGCCAGATTTTTTTGCCACTTTGTTCATGCGGATTTTGGCGGCGAAGCGACAATGTCACGACCTCTGACCCACTGGCCTTAACCGCGTCTTTCATCACCTGTGGCGATGGATACAACGCACTGCCAATTAGCAAGCGGCTAGATAATTCAGTGCCATAAATGTTTAATGTACTCATGTTTAGCCCCCCTGTATTGGCGAAAGTATTTCGATTTTGTCGTTTGCTGACACTGGCGTTTGTTGGTAGTTTTGTTTACTGACAAACTCGCCGTTTAGCGCCACAGCAAATTGACCGCCTGCGCCAAACTGGGTTATCACGCACGACAAAGTACTGTTGTCGCCAATTTCTATTGGTTGATTATTTACTGTGAGTCTCATGACTTTACTCCTGCTATCAGTTGGGCAAATGTCAGCCCCTCACTAAAATGGTTGAGGTAATTGCTATCACTAACGCCGGGGGCGCCAGCCATCCGGTCAACCACTTGCATCAAATGGTCAAGTATCATTGGGGCAAGTAAAAAGCCGTGTCGATATAAACCGTTGACTTGAATGAGCGAATCAGCCACGCGAATTTGTGGATTGTTGTCGTTAAACGATGGGCGACATTGGCTGACGTGTTCACGAATGGTCGCCTCGGCGAATCCGGCGTGAACGCTGTACGCCGCCGACAATAACTCAAGCGCCGAGCGCACGGTCATTGGCGAGTTGTCGTCGCTTTCTATTTCGGTGGCACCAACCACATAATGATGGTTGGGCTTGGGCGCGATATAGAGTTGATAACGCGGGTGCATCAAGCGAATTGGCCGGCTGAGTTTTACCTCAGGTGCAAGCAACTGAAACAACTCACCGCGAACACCTCGCAAGTCTTTAATCTGCTTGCTTGCCCCTACTCCCCTACAATCAATCACTAAATCAAAGCTTTGCTGAAGTTGATGAACATCATCAACCGGATGCTGGCAGTGCCATTGAACACCTTCTTTTTCAAGTTGATGTTGCAGAGCTTTAAACAACTGCCGATTGCCAATTTGGCCTTCTTGGGGCAAATACAAACCTTGTTGAAAGCTACGGCTCAATTGAGGTTCGAGCTGTTGCAACTGCTCGCGGTTAAGCACCTGCCCGGGATATTGCGGCCAATGAGTCAAAAGGTGACGATTAAACCTGTGCATATCGCCGCTGTCTTGGGTGTGCGCCACCACAACTGCGCCGGTTTGTTCAAAGAAAACCCAGTCATCGAGTGTTTGCAAAAACTCAGGCCACATCGACAACGAGGCAAATCCCATTTCGACTATCCATGACTCGCTCGTTAGCGATTCGCCAAGCGGCGTGAGCAAACCACCAGCTGCTCGCGCCGCACTGAGTTCTCCCTTTTTGTCGTCTTTGTCGAACAAGGTTACGTTCAATCCTTTGCGATGCAGACTCAATGCACTGAGCCTGCCCATCAATCCCGCGCCGACAACAGCCACGTTCTTCATGAGTTAATCCGCCATGTGGTAAAGTTCGCTGCCTTTTTTTCGAAACTCACGAGACTTTTCGGCCATGCCCGATTCAGCTTCATCTGACAATTTCACTTCAATGCGCTGTAGGTCTTTGGCGTAGTCTCTAACTTCTTGCGAAATCTTCATTGAGCAGAATTTTGGCCCACACATAGAGCAAAAATGCGCGATTTTTCCAGATTCTTGAGGCATGGCTTCATCGTGATATTCGCGGGCACGCTCTGGGTCGAGTCCAAGGTTGAATTGGTCAACCCAACGGAATTCAAAACGCGCTTTTGACAAGGCATCATCACGAATTTGAGCACCCGGGTGGCCTTTGGCCAAATCGGCAGCGTGGGCTGCAATTTTGTAGGTGATCATGCCCTCTTTCACATCTTCTTTATTGGGCAAACCCAAATGTTCTTTTGGCGTGACATAACACAACATCGCACAGCCATACCAGCCAATCATTGCCGCACCGATACCAGAGGTGATGTGATCGTATCCCGGGGCAATATCAGTCGTTAGCGGACCGAGGGTATAGAATGGGGCTTCATGGCAACATTCAAGTTGTTTGTCCATATTGGCTTTGATCATGTGCATTGGCACATGGCCCGGGCCTTCGATGAATACTTGTACATCATGTTTCCAAGCGATTTTAGTCAGTTCACCCAAGGTTTCTAGCTCACAAAATTGTGCTTCATCGTTAGCGTCTGCAATGCTGCCCGGACGCAAACCATCGCCCAACGAAAAGGTCACGTCATATGCTTTCATGATCTGACAAATATCTTCGAAATGAGTGTAGAGGAAGTTTTCTTTATGATGAGACAAACACCATTTGGCCATGATAGAGCCACCACGCGATACGATGCCAGTAACACGTTTGGCAGTCATCGGCACGTAACGCAATAATACGCCAGCGTGAATGGTGAAGTAAGAAACACCCTGCTCTGCCTGTTCAATCAGGGTATCGCGAAAAATTTCCCACGTTAGATCTTCGGCAACGCCATTAACTTTTTCAAGCGCTTGATAGATTGGCACTGTGCCCACGGGTATTGGCGAGTTGCGTATTATCCATTCGCGAGTTTCGTGTATGTAACGACCCGTCGACAAATCCATAATGGTGTCGGCACCCCAACGGGCAGACCACACCAGTTTTTCGACTTCTTCTTCGATAGACGATCCTACCGACGAATTGCCAATGTTGGCGTTAACTTTAACTAAAAAGTTGCGCCCAATGATCATCGGCTCAGCTTCTGGGTGATTGATATTACTGGGAATTACCGCACGACCTGCGGCAACTTCATCGCGCACAAATTCAGGCGTGATGTATTTGGGCAGGTTGGCACCAAACGACTGACCTGCATGTTGAGTTTTGAGCAATTCGTCATTTTGTTCACTGCGGCCCATATTTTCACGAATGGCGATGTATTCCATTTCAGGGGTGATAATGCCTTGTTTGGCATAATACAACTGGGTAACGTTTTTACCTTCGAGTGCTCGGCGAGCTTGGGGTAAATGTTCAAAGCGCAGGTGGTCTAGGCCTTCATCGGCCATACGTTCTTGGCTGAATCGCGAGGTTAAAGATGGTAACTCTTCGGTGTCTTGACGAGCTTCGACCCATTGCAGTTTGTACTTGGGTAACCCCACGCGCACGTTAATGCTGACATCTGGGTCGGTGAATGCACCAGAGGTGTCGTAGACCAGTACGGGGTCGTTTTTCTCAAATACGGGATTGTCTTTACCGCCGCTGACCAAACTGTCTGACACGGCGATTTCGCGCATTGCCACGCGTACACCGGGTAACTCTCCCTCAATGTACACTTTGGTTGAATTGGGGTAAGTCTGGCCACCAAGGTTATGAATATAGTCCTGTGCAGCTGCTCTGTTGGCTCTTCTTGAAGTCATCTATTTGCTCCTGATGCAATAATTGTATGTGATACAGAGAGCTTGCAGGAGAGGTGTGGAACGAGAAGCGACAAGTACACCTATTTTACAGGTGCCTTTTTTCGATAGCTTGTTTCCTACGCAGGTTTTAACCTGGTCAGGTTCCACGGATCCCGCATAAAGCGGTCTCAGCCTTTCTTGATAACAAGTTAGGCACTCCGACAAGTGGCGGGCAGTGTATTACTGAATTGGGGGTGATGGCAATATATTTTGTGTTTGGGTAGGTCTATCGGCATTTCGTACTATGTAATATCAAATCATGCTTTTACAGCAGTTTCATTCACCACCAATCTACTATACTATTCACCCATTCCAAGGGGTGCTGAATTATTGGCTGAGATGGCGCTATCGCCGAACCCTAAAACCTGATCCGGATAATACCGGCGTAGGAATGGTAAATTCGTATTCACTGCGTTGTTACTTTTTCTATTGCCCCACTATCTGGATTGTTATTAACGTTATCCAACGGACGCCCGATGAACACCAAATTATCTCTGTTAACCCTGTCTATTTTAAGTGCCATTGCGCCTGTACATGCCGATGACACAATTGCCGCAATTGACACAATTGACACAACCAGCAAAAATGAAGCCATTGAAGTCATTACGGTTTCTGGCGATTTCAAGCAACAAAACCTACAAAAAACACCAGCAAGTGTCGCGGTGATCACCAGCGACGTAATGCGTCAACGCAATGCTCAGCATCTTGAAGATGTGTTAAATACTTCGGTTAATGTCAACTTTTCATCGGGTGCTTCACGCGCTCGGCATTTTCAGGTGCGCGGTATAGGTGAGCGTAGTGAGTTTGTTGATGCTGTTAACCCTTCAGTTGGTATCGCCATTGATGGTATTGACTACAGCGGCATTGGCACTGCGGCGACTTTGTTTGATATCAGTCAGGTTGAGATTTTTCGTGGACCACAAGGCACTCGTTTTGGCGCTAACGCCATGGCTGGCATGGTCAATTTAAGAGGCGCGCAAGCAAACGGCGAGCAAAGTGGCAAGGTTCAGTTGTCGTACGGCAATTACAACAGCCGCCAAGTTGGCGTGGCGCATGGTATGGCCATTACCGACAATTTAAATTACCGTATGGCCGTGCAAAAACTATCGAGCGATGGTTATATTCGAAATACCCACTTGAACCGCGATGATACCAACAATATCGAAGAGTTTGGTGGTCGTTTGAATTTGAACTGGACTGCAACAGAAGATTTAACAGTCGATGTTGCCACCCACTTTTTTGACGCCGACAACGGTTATGATGCCTTTTCTTTAGACAATACTCGCGAAACCCTGTCAGACCAACCGGGTTTTGACACTCAAAGAACCAAAGCCTTAAGTGTCACCGGACATTACACCGCCTTTGTTAGCGCAGATGTAAGCTTACAAACCAGCGTCAACAGCTCGAATATGGCTTATGGTTACGATGAAGATTGGGCCTTTGAGGGCTTTCACGATTGGGGATATACTTCAACTGACCATTACTTTCGCGACCATAACGCTAACACTGTGGACTTAAGAGCAACGGCAAAACCCGGTAACGAATCTAACTGGGTCGCAGGCTTTTATCGACAAGATAAGAAAGTTGCATTAGAACGTATGGCAGTTTATGGCTTTACACCTTTGTTCGACAGCACTTTAGACACGGTAAATGTTGCCTTCTATGGCCAACGAGACTGGCAAGTGGATGACCAAGTCACCATTACCGCTGGTTTGCGAGCAGAACAGCGCACCTCTGACTACCTTGACAGTGTCGATACAGTAGATTCTATAACCGACACAATGTGGGGCGGCAAGTTTGATGTTAGTTATCAAGTCAATGACCAAACCATGCTTTATTCCACGCTTTCTCGCGGTTACAAAGCCGGTGGTGTTAACGGTGAAGCCATTGGCAAAGCCATTGTTGATGGTCAAGATGCAACAAGTGATTTTTTGACTAAAAGAAAATCGTTTTCTCCAGAGGTTTTGCATAATATTGAGTTTGGTGTGAAAGGCGCTAATGATGAGGGCAACCTTGTTGTTCGTATGAGCTTGTTCTACTCTCATCGTGAAGATATTCAACTCAAAGGTCATGTCACTGAAACTAGCACTGATGGCAGCACGCCTATCTTTACTGGTTATATTGAGAACGGTGCCAGTGGCAACAATTATGGTTTAGAGACCGAACTCAGTTATGATGTAAACAGCGCTTTGCAACTGTTTGCCAGTTTCGGTGTATTGAAATCAGAAGTTAAAGATTTTGTGGCCCAAGATGGCACCGATAAAAGCGGTCGTAATCAAGCCCATGCCCCTGAGTATCAATACAATATCGGCGGCGTTTACACCTTTGATGAACAGTGGTTTGTACGCATTAACGCCGAAGGCAAAGACGAGTTTTATTACTCAATGAGCCACGACTCTAAATCTGAATCGATTGACTTGGTTAACATGGCTGTGGGCTATCAGGGTAATGATTGGGATATTACCGTGTGGGGACGCAACGTATTTGATGAAGACTACGGCGTTCGTGGTTTTTTCTTCGGCAACGACCCACGTAACGGCTACGAAGCGACGACGTATACCCAACTAGGTGAACCTGCCCGTTTTGGGGCAACTTTCAGCTATAATTTTTAGGTTATAGAAATGGTTTACGTAGGGGCTATCCCCCGTGATTGCCCTTTATTATGGTATCCCACCGAATTATATCGATAATTCGTAAAAGGGCAGACACAGGGGTCTGCCCCTACGACAAAATCAACAAATAACGAAACAACAGGAGCCACCCATGCATTTATCCGTTGAAATCAGCAATTACCCTTTGGCAGAGGAATATATCCCGCCTATCAAAGATTTTATCGACCGGCTCAACCGTCACCCCGATTTAACTGTACTCACCAATACCATGAGCACTCAAATATTTGGCGAATATGATATTTTAATGCCGATTTTAACGGCTGAAATGAGAACCTCTTTCCAAAGGTACGGCAAATTGATTTTTGTCTGTAAGTTTATCAATGCCGACCTAGACCCCAACTCACCCACCAAGGGGTTTTAAGCGCAGATGGGGGAGTTAATAACTCAGATACTAGCAGGCTTTCAGGCCATGTCTTACTGGGAATATTTAGCGGTATTTTTGTCGATGGCCTATTTATGGTTGGCGATGCTCGAAAGTCTATGGTGCTGGCCGGCGGCGTTTATTAGCACTTTCATTTACACTTTGTTGTTTTTCAACGGCTCGCTACTGATGGATTCGGCGCTTAATGTATTTTATATGGCAATGGCTTTTTACGGATGGTATAGCTGGCGTAATCACAAAGATGAAGTTAAAACACAACAAGAGTTGCCTATCCAATCATGGTCATTATCGCTTCATAGCCGTATTATCGGTGTCACTTTTATTGTCTCTATGGTAATTGGCTATGTCATGGACAACTACACCCACGCCGACTTTGCTTATCTTGATTCGTTAACCAGTTGCTTCAGCGTGGTGAGCACGTATCTTGTGGCCAAAAAAGTGCTTGAAAATTGGCTTTACTGGCTGGTAATCGATGCTGTTGCTGTTTATTTGTATATTGAAAAAGGCTTTTATCCCACCACGGTATTATTTGTGTTTTATACGCTGATGTCGGTATGGGGTTACTTGCAATGGCGTCAATCATTAACCGTTGTCCAGCGTCAGTCGGCAACGGCATGAAGGTACTGTCTATGAAGGTGCTGTCTATGAAGGTATTATGAAGGCAATAGTTAATCACCCATTTTTCAGCGAAACCATAATCAACAGCGTCAAGTTGCTCAACCGGGGGTTAAATCATTCGGTGTACCAGGTGACCACTGCCAAAGGGGTTTTCATCGCCCGCTTACACCCAACTAGACCGACCAACCAAACCGAAATAACCCTACAAAAAGCCATTGCCAAGCTTGGCGACACACCAAAAATCCTTGAATACAATCAACAAATGGCCATTATCGAGTATATCGATGGATTGCATACCAGCGCCCATCAATGGCCCCAGAGTGAACTCAAACAGTTTGCCCAGCAATTGGCCGTTGTTCATCAGCTCAAACCAACTGAGGCGCTACCAACACTCGATTTGATTCAGCACATAATCCAATATCGTAATCTGTTGGTTTTAAACAACGTTGACCAAAAGTGCTGTATTGATGTGATAAAAGGACTACAACAGTTATCACCCAACCACCAGACATTGGGCCTGTGTCACAACGATTTAAACCCGCAAAACATTATTTCTCGCGGGGGCAAACAATATTTGGTTGATTGGGAATTTGCCTGCATAGGCGATGTGTTTTTTGATTTGGCCGGGTTTATAGTTGAACATCATTTGGCAGGAGATAAAGCCGCTATTTTTTTACAGGCTTATTTTTCCCACCAAAAGATTGACACAACAGCGTTTGAGATAGATGAGAAGCTTAAATTAATGAAAATGGCTTATCGATTGATATGCCGATTATGGCATCAGATACAGCAACTTGAGTGAAGTGTTTATTCTAAGATTTGGTGCGGTTAGGTTTTGCGAAGGTCGTTTATGTAGGCTATTTATGCAGGTCATTTATGTAGGTATAGAGTTATCTTTTTCTGATATTGACAAAAATGTCAATATCAGAAAAAGCAAGAGCGTAGCCCTTTAGATCCCGCCCAATCGTGCAGCCAGTTCTTTATAACGCTTTACATCATCCTCATCAAATAAGGCACCACCATCTTCCCCCTTATCTTTTGCGATCAATAGACTTTCGCGTTCTAATCTTTCAACTCTTACAACCTGTACACCTAAAAATTCGGCTACTTGTGCCACTGTCATCAAGGACATAATTGTTCCTCCAACTCTTTGTTTAACTGTTGTTATTTATCATAGACTCATTCAATTAAAGCTGACTTCTAGCGAAATTGCGAGAGGAATTAGCCCCTGCCCCTGCTATTTTTGTTATCTGAGCAAAGACAGTACCAAACCCGGACAAATTTTAATCGACAGGTACCTCTATAAAGCGTTGTTCCAATACCTTCAATTTGCCACTAACGGGCTCGTACTCGTGAACATCATAAACAAGGGTACCGCCCAAGTCGCCATGCTCATCAAAATCAACAGACGAATAAGCGCCCACATAATCAACCGCTTCTCCCTTTGCTATCATTTCAAGCAATAAACCAATATCTGATGGCCCCAAAGATTTACCCGGCGGATTCATTACCGCCCGCATACTGTCGCGGATCATTTTACCGTTAGGGGTGGTAGTATTGTTAACATACCCAGCATGCTCCATAGCAAGCGCGGCAACCA
>CALKGI010000017.1 GCA_938085045.1 uncultured Alteromonadaceae bacterium | reverse complement strand
GTTTGCCATAACATTTGTCCCCTGCAATCTATAACATGACCGCAGCTTTGTTAACGCATTGATAACAATAATAACAACGAAAATAAAAATAATAACAATCGCAAAATAAAAAGAATAACAGACAGAGCATTGCAGAAAAATATAGAAAAAAACACTAACGCTATAACAACAATAACAGGCGAAAGACGTCACCAAGCATCAATAATAAAAACATAAAGCGGTGGCACAACCCTACATCAAACGATAATAAAAGAAGAGAAGGTATTTGATATGACGTTAAGAAAATCTATTTTGGCAATTGCTGTTTTAGGCGTAACTTCGTTGAGCGCAATCGCTCAAGAATACAACCACGGCAACCACAACGACACCCAATACACTTATGCTATAGGTACCATTGCAACAATCGATTGTGGCAGCGCATCATTGGCAACGTGCATCAACCAAGGCAATATCGAAGCATTTGCCAAAGGCCGTTGTGAAGCGATTAAAAACGTCGGCGGAATGACCCAATACGGTGACCCATACTGGCATACAGTTCAGCAATATGCTGTACGCCCTGTTTCAGCAATTGACGGTAACAATGGCACTGGTGCCAACGATTACTCAATTGAAATCATTTACTCTTGCAGCGGTTTGTTGCACCCGGGCATTAGAATGTTGCCAGGTGAGTGGTAAGACTTTGAATACGTTTTAAAAATTAACGTAGGCGGCACTTCAGTGTCGCTTTTTTCGTTTTCGGTGAAAATGAAATCGCGCTGGCGCTCATCGCAATAAAATCCCCTGCAGTTATACCAAATCCATTAATTAACCGTCCTAATGGATGTTAAAAAACCTTTCTGTTACTGTGACCCTATTGTTTGTTTAAGATAAAACTTCTGAGTGACACTTCGCGAAATCTACAGTTTTGAACCAAAAAAATACGGCTATTGGTTTTTAGGCTGGACCTTACTGGCGCTTACGTTTTCTTATGTTGAGATCAGGGATGCATTTGATGGCGGTTTTAATGGCCAACTGTGGGAGCCTTGGGTTTGGGTGTTTACCGCACTTTACAGTATCGCTTTGCTGGCACCTGTTGTTGTCTTTTTCTGTTATCGCTGGCCTATGGACGAGGGGCAAAAAAATCAAACCCTATTCAAACTCGCCCTCAGTTACCTTGTTTTTGCGCCCGTTCATACCAGTTTAATGTACGCAGCAAGAGAGTTGATTTATTTTTGTGTGGGCGAAAACTACGACAACGGACCAAACTACCTTTATGAGTTTTTCAAACCCATGATTGGTTATTTTTTGGTGGCGTTTGTCACTTATGCCTATATCGCCTTTGACCGGGTGCAACAAGAACAGGCACAGTCTAGCCGCTTGGCGGTTGAATTAGCGCAGGCTCGCCTTGAAAATCTGCAAAACCAGCTGCAACCCCATTTTTTGTTCAATACCCTTAATCTTATCTCAAGCACCATGTACCAAGACCTTGATAAAGCCGATGATGTAATAACCGAACTTGCCGACTTACTGCGTTACAGCCTGACGACCACAGACCAGCCTTTTATCACGCTGCAACAAGAATTAACCATAAGCCAAACCTTTTTAAATATCGTTAAACTGCGATTTGGCGAGCGAGTGTCAATAGACATCAAAGTC
This sequence comes from uncultured Alteromonadaceae bacterium, assembly GCA_938085045.1. Lineage (GTDB taxonomy): Bacteria > Pseudomonadota > Gammaproteobacteria > Enterobacterales > Alteromonadaceae > JABSOG01. Next base: position 6,765 of record CALKGI010000017.1, on the reverse strand, counting down.
GACGATAAAATCAAAGACACTATGGTACCCAGCATGTTGTTGCAGCCCCTTCTAGAGAACGCAGTAAAGCATGGCATTGAACCAACAACAAAACCCGGTTCGATTGAGATTGGCGCCAAACCAGACGTAGACAAAATAGTGATCACCATCATCAATTCTGACCCGGGTGTAAATTCAACCCAAGAATCGTTTGGTATTGGTCTTAAAAATACCCGCCGCCGACTCGACTACCTCTATCAAGACCAAGCCCAAATCGAGCTACGGCTCAATAACAATGGCTTTACCAGCGTAGAGATTGTTATTCCGGCAGATAAGCTGGCTGGAGAACAATCATGACTCTTGAGGCTGTAATAAACCCGGAAAAAACCAGTCAGTACACAGTAGTGATTGTCGACGACGAACCCCCAGCACTGGCAAAACTAAGGCGGTTATTACAAAGCGAAACCGATATCAACATTATTGGCGAAGCGGGCGATGGCATCAGTGCATTACAAATCACAGAGCAGCTACAACCCGACATAGTGTTTTTAGATATACAAATGCCCGAACTCGACGGTTTGGCGGTTGCCAGTAACTTGTGTGCCAGCAGCAATACCAAAGTGGTGTTTGTCACCGGGTTTAATGAATACGCCATACAAGCATTTGAACTCAATGCTGTAGATTACCTGTTAAAACCCTATAACCGCCAACGCCTGCATAAAACCCTTGATCGCATTCGCAGCCAAAGCAACGGCGAAACGATTGCAATACAACAAAAACTGCCCGGGCTAATTGAACAGTATCGTAGCCACCAGCAATATCCCAAACAGCTAATGTTCAAAACAGAACAGGGCATACAACTGGTAAATGCTGTTGACTTAGAATGGGCCGAAACCAGCGGCAACTACGTAAAAGTATGCACAACAAAAACCGCCTTCATCGCCCGCATCACGCTGGTTAACCTGCTCAGCCAACTCGACCCTGAGTGCTTTATTCGCATTCACCGTTCGCACTTGGTGAATATTGAACGGATTGAAAAGCTGGTGCCTCTATCGAAGGGCGACCACCAAGTTGTACTGGGTAATGCAGTTGAATTGCGACTTTCGCGCAGTTACGCCGAGGCGTTTTTTGCTATTTTCAAGGGGAGCTAAGGTCAAGTGCTTCACACGGAGGCACGGAGACGCAGAGGTTCACGGAGGAAAAGATTAAGGGTTCTTTTCCCGCTTTTATTTTCTTAATGTTTGTTTTGTCTTTCCTCCGTGAACCTCCGTGTCCCCGCGTCTCCGTGTGAGGGTTTCGACTTTGACTTTGACCCAAAAACCTCCAAAAATCCGACTCGCCACAACCCTGACCCGGCTCATCCCTGACCCCATTGGCAAGCCCCTTTGGTGGGGTTACAGTCAACACCTCACTCACTCAAACAGACAAACGGGGTTACGACATGGCTACACAATCAAATCGAAATTACGGGCTGGACTGGTTACGTATTCTGGCCTTTTTCATCCTTATCTTCTTTCACTCGGCTATTCCGTTTGCCGGTGGCATGTTTCCGGTGCACAACCCAGAAAAAAGTGAGTTGATGCAAATGATTGTCGGATTTATTCATGATTGGAGAATGCCATTATTATTCATTATTTCTGGCTGCGGTATTTGGTATGCCTTTGGACAGCGCAGCGGCGGAGCTTTTATGAAAGAGCGCAGCATTCGATTATTATTACCGCTGGTGTTTGGCATTTTACTGATAGTGCCACCACAAACCTATTTTAGATTGTTGCAGCAAGGCACCGATTACGGCAGCTACATCAACTTTTACCCACATTTTTTTGAAGGTTCCATTTTATCTGGCGGTAACTTCACCCCCAATCATCTGTGGTATATCGCTTCATTGTTTGTAATTAGTTTGCTGTTAACGCCCTTATTTATCTACATGAAGTCATCTAAAGGCAGCAAGCTAATCGACAAAATCACCAAGCTTCTAAGTAAACCCGGCATGATTTATACGCTGATATTGCCATTGATAGCGGCGCAACTATTAAGCTGGGACTTGTTTGGTCACCCCGGAGATTTCACCCAAATATTGCCGCAAATCTACTTTGTATTGGTGGGCTTTTTAGTTGTCTCGCGCCCTAGCGTATGGCAAGCCATTGCAGACCAACGAATGTTGTCACTGATCATTGCCATTAGTGCAGGTGCCATCAACCGTTACATGATTTGGGAGCCAAACATCATCTTCCCTAGCTGGGCATTTGCATTAGCAGGAACCACAGGTATGTTTGCACTTATCTTTACCTTCATGGGATATGCCAAAAAGTACCTTAACTTCAGCAATGGTTTTTTAAAGTATTGTAACGAAGCGGTTTATCCGTTTTACATTCTGCACCAGACATTTACCGTGGCCTTTGCTTATTACGCCATTCAAATGGACATTGGTCTATGGAGCAAATACGCCATCATCGCCTTTGGCACCGCTGTGCCTACGCTTTTGACCTATCACTACTTGATACGCCCTTTTAATACCATGCGGGTTTTATTTGGACTGAAGAAAATGGCGTCAGTTAAAGCGCCAACGGTCACTAATATGGCCGCTTGCCAATAATGGCCAGTACTGCATCCATAACTGGGTCTTGCCCTGCAAAATATTGCTTTGATGACAAACTGATAGGCACATGAGGTGCTACCCAAATACGGCGATCTTCTGATGCGCCGGGTTGATGAAGTTGCATCTAAATTAACTCGGTTTATTTGCTGTAAGGCAAGTTAAACCGCCTCGCTTCACAGCAATACGTACATTAAAGATAAACCTGAGGTCTAAAAATATCGTGCGTTATTCTAGCATTGATAAGGCTTGAGGGTATTGTATGTGGCTAAGGGCTAAGCCAATTAAGTCTACGTTAAAGACCTCGTTTTACGACCTTAACGTAGACTTAATGACGATTTAGTATCGACGAAAACAGAAATTCAATATCGAGGTCAATAAGCGCCCGATAACAACGCTTTGCAAGCCATGGTTAATCCCTTTCGAAAACCAATGATACAGCAGCTTTCCCACCTATTTCCAGTTTACCAACAAGACTCACGCCGCCTTTGGCAGATATATCCACCCCTACGGTAAACTGTTTAAGTTTAAACCCATCACCCTGCCGATTATTGAGGCCATCAAGCACGCCTCCCAGTTCTGTCACTAGCTCATTGAGGTTTTTTTGCAGCTCTTTTGAACCAACCTCACTGACCGTTTGCGTTGCGACAGTCGTAAATATCCCTTTGCTTTTTGCTTGTGCATCTTCTGGCGCACCAATGATTCTTATTGTTCCCATGCTTATCGACCTTTTCCAGTTAATTAATCAGGTAATACCGTAACATGGCACATGCGGTTTCAAAAGGAGATGTTGGTAGTTTATGAATTTACCCAAAATACACGTTCACTTGTATAAATATCCATGTATAATATTTCCCACTTCATAAACAACTGGCGTAAATACCAACCTTTATGCATTGGAAAGATCTCAACATCTACGGAAAAGTGTATTCCATGGCCCATCTACAACCCTTTAAAACGGTAATGGTGGTTGATGGTCAACAAATACAGGTGCTCGTTTCATTCGGCAACCATGTTTTCACAGACGAAAAGAACAATGGCCCCTGCCTATTCAAAAAAGAAGGTCGATATTTTAGCCGGGAACGGTGGGAAGAGAGCCTCAATTTACCTCGAATGATTGAAGACAATTTTATAGCGGCCTACGCGATTGCTTACAACAACAGGAAGAAGAACGAAACTTATTATTATACCGAAGCCAACGATTATAAAATTTTCTTTGATGTCAGAAAGCCACCAAACACAAACAATGAATTAAGATTGAAAATAATCTCATCCTATTTGATCGACACATGGGGAAGTTTACCAAAAGGTAACCCCGTGAAAACAAGTTACATCATGAGTCTACGACTCAAAGGTACAACCTATTTCAAAGAGAAAAAACAAAAAAAGCACCAATAGGTGCTTTTTTCGTATACAAAATCCGGCCTTGTCTTTTAATTAGATAATCTCGCTCACAGGCTAAGGGAGTCTCCTCCGACATTGGCACCCTTCAAATAAGAAGTTCCGGTCTGTGTCAACACCTCAATAATACCGTTATTTAAGGCTTGTGGCAATCGGATATTTTAGCCTACCTCAGTTATCCATCAACTAACCTTCTGCCGAATCATGTCATAAGCGGCCTGAATATCCTGAGCTTTGCCCTTGGCTAGCTCCATCATTTCTGGCGGTAGACCTTTAGACACTAGTTTGTCGGGGTGGTGTTGATTCATTTGTTTTTTGTAGGCTTTTTTCACTTCGGCCTCAGGTGTGTCGCTGCTTACGCCCAACACTTTGTAGGCATCTTCGAGCGCTTCTTTGCTGGCTGGCTGGCTGCGACTGTGGCCGTTACCCTGCTGTTTTTGCTGATGAAAACGAAATTCGGCTTCCCAGCGTTTGAACAGGGCTTTCATGTCAGCATCGCTAAATCCTAGGGTTTTACCCACGGCGCCCAGTAATTTTCGCTCTTGGGGTTGTATCACGCCATCGCTGTAGGCGGCTTGAATTTGAATTTCGACGAACATTTGCAGTATTTCGCGTCTGCCAAATACGCTGCGTTTAAAGTCTTTTAGGGTGCTTTCAAAGTTGAATCCGGCCAGCTTGCCTTCGCGAAAAGCTTCTTGGGCTTCTTTTTTTTGATTGTCTTTTAGCCCCATGTGTTCCATCAACATGTTAGCGGCTTGTATATGTACTTCGGTGACTCGGCCGTTGGATTTGGCGATGTGGCCCATCACTGAGAAGGTGGCGTGAAAAAATATCGCTTGTCTGTCTGATGCGCTGCCGCCAGCAAAAAACCGGCTGAAACCGCCTTTTTGCTCGAAGTCTGAACGCATACTGCGGTCAAATAAATGGCCAACGTATAAGCCAAAAATCGCACCAATGAATCGGCCAAACAAAAAGCCAAAAAAGGTGCCTAGTACTTTTCCCCACATTTATGTGTTACTCCAAATGCTCATTCAATTCTTATTAAACGCTTATGTAAGCTCTGATTCTAGTTTTGCTAATCGTGCTACTGTGCCAACGTCAGTCCAGCAACCGTTATGATGTTCACCACTAATAAACCCAGCCGTGATATTTTCACGCAAAATCGGCGCTATAGGCAATTTTCCTGCCTCAATCCCTTTAAAAAGGTCTGGGTGGTACACCGCAATGCCTGAAAAAGTGTAGTTTCTGCTGGCCCCGTTAACAACCGTTTGCATCGCTTGTTCATTGGCGCTTTGTGTAACAGTTTGCAAACCAAAATCGCCGTTAGGATTATGTTCAGGGTTGTTCACCAACACCAAATGCCCCAGCTTACCTTTTAGGTCTTGCGGCAATTGGGCAAAATCGTAATCAGTCCAAATATCGCCGTTAACCACCATAAAAGGCGCATCACCCAGCAATGGTAAGGCTTTGATGATACCACCAGCAGTTTCTAGCCCACCTTCTCGCTCGGCTGAAAAGCTCACCCGAGCACCCCACTTTGAACCGTCACCAATTTGCTGTTCAATTTGCTCACCTAACCAAGCGTGATTAATAACAATGTCGGTAATGCCCATAGCGACTAGTTTTTCTATGTGATAAACCATCAACGGTTTGCCAGCAGCTTTAAGCAGGGGTTTAGGGCAACTATCGGTTAAAGGTCGCATTCGCTCCCCTCGCCCTGCTGCCAGTATCATGGCTTTCATCAGTTAGCTTTATCTAATAAGGCACGTTTTACTTTATCAGTTAAAAACGTCACAAAATCGCTAAATTCAGGATATTTGCTGGCCACGTCAATCACATAATTGAGCGTTCGCGGAATATCAGCTAAATACCCTTCTTTACCATCGCGATAACACAAGCGAGAAAATACACCACACACTTTGATATGACGCTGCAAACCCATTAAGTCAAACCAACGTTTAAAAGTTTCGTCGGTGACGTCTTCAAGTGCTGGATAATCTTCGGTCATGTTTTGTTTGAAGGCCAATAAATGGCGATACACTAACTCATCTGGCCAAGTGATATAACAATCGCGCAATAACGACACGGCATCATAGGTAATACCGCCAATAACGGCGTCTTGGTAGTCGAAGGTGGCCAGTTCGTTATTGGCTTTAATCATCAAGTTGCGAGAATGGTAATCACGATGAACACCAACTTGCGTTTGGGCTAGAGCATTATCGACCAACACAGCAAACGTTTTGGCCATTATTTTTTGCTCGGCTTCGCTGGGCTCAAGTTGCAGGTGTTTGGGCAAAAACCAGTCGGTAAACATAACCATTTCATCGAGTAACAGCGCATCGTCATACATAGGCAATTGGCCTGCACTGGTGTGGGTGGCCTTTGCCACCTTGTTCAACATTACCAATGCTTTTGCATAATAGTCATCAACGGTGTCATTATTGAGTCTGGGTAACAATAAATCGTCACCCAAATCACTCAGGCACATGAACCCTAAAGTCATGTTCTCGTGAATAACCTTTGGTACATCTAGCCCTTGCTCAGCATAAGCGAGTGATACATCGACAAAGGGCTGGCTGTCTTCTTTGTCTGGCGGCGCATCAACGCCGATATAACTGACGCCTTCATGTTCAAAACGAACATAACGGCGAAAACTGGCATCGCCTGAAACCATCGACAGGCTAATGTCAGTTCGGTTGAATTGTTCCCCTAACCACTGTTGTAATTGGGTTAAGCGGTTATCATTGGCTAGGATCATTGTGATCTTACCTTAAATTATTGAAAAAATG
>CALKGI010000016.1 GCA_938085045.1 uncultured Alteromonadaceae bacterium | reverse complement strand
AAATGCTCTATCAAGATGTAACCGAAATACCGCAGTTTAAAACTGTGACATTTGAAACCGGACATTACGACTTTCCGGCAGCCAAAAGCGGCACCGAAACCGACATGTTGTTATACATGGACCTAGAGCACATCAACAATGTTGCGGGCAATGGTGCAGATGCATTGCGGGCCGAAGTGCTTGGCATGTTATGGCACGAGTTAACTCATGGATATTCAGGTGCGCCTCAAACCGGACAATATGCCGCAGGTGACGAGTATCATACTTTTCTTGAGTCTGTCGCTGATTTTGTTCGTATTAAAGCCGGTTACAACGAACATAAACGTGCTGGTGTAAAGTGGGTTAACACTTGGAATGATGACGCTTACAACCAAACCTCGTTTTTTCTTGAGTGGGTAGACAACAGCTACAAGTCCATCGACTTTATCAAGCAGTTTATTCAGCAAGCCAAAACACTACAAAGCTGGAGTTATGACGCGGCGTTCAAAGCGATTCTTGGTCAAGACCGTGGCATTGAAGTGTTGTGGAATGAATATCAGGTGAATTACCTGCAAAACGTTTTGGGCTTAACACCGCCCTTCCCAACGCCGGTATTGGGTTATCGCAACTTTGCCATCGACGAGGGCGTATCAATCTCTACCGATGCGACCGATATCGGCATTTGGGGCGAAGGCGTAGACCAGCTGATTGACAACAACGTCACCATAAAATTCAACGCGGTAATTGAGATACCATGGTGGATACCCGAGTATGCCCCAGACCTAATGCCAATCAACGAAGTGGATGCGGTTTCTGTCGATGTCGCATTGCCACAAGCGCAGGTACTGCACAAATACAGCGTGTCGACAGGCAACGATAATCCTCACCGAGACCCAACAACTTGGACGGTATCTGGCTCACAAGATGGACTGAACTGGACGCAGCTTGGTGAAAACGGCTACCCACAGGCACCCGAGCGATTAACCACTTATCACTTTGATGTAGTAGATAATCTTACTGCTTTTAATTACTACCGGTTTGTGTTTGATAATGCCCAGCAAGGTGATGGTATTGGTGGTGACAATGGCAGGTTGGTGCAAATTGGTGAGTTGGCACTTTTGACTGAGCAGCCGTGAAATCAAGGGCAATCACGGTGCTTTACCACCCATGGATGGGTGGTAAGGCGCCATTCACCTTCGACTTGTTCAAAGGTGCGCATAGCGCCTCGTAACCTCGGACCGTGCTACGCACGGGCACCCTACCAAAACAAACTAATGATTATTTTTAATCAAATAAATGCTGGCCTTATCAAACTGAACTAAATCATCGTCGCCGTCTTTATCTACATCAAACATCAGACGTTTACCTGATTCAAACAGGGTTGGCATTGTTTGTACTTCACCAACCACAGGAACCCCTCGCAAATAACTATATGTCAGCTGCCTAAGGTAACCGGGCAAGTTAAAGTCGATAAAATACGGTGTGCCATCGGCGAAAATGTCGGCGTAGTTCTGTAGCGAATAGGGCGTTGTGTGTTTAACCGGCTCACCTTGAGCATCGAATTTAAACCAAAGGCCGCTTTGACTAGTGCGGCTCTCGTATAGATTTACAAACACCTCTGTTCGGCCGTTGAGGTCTATATCGACATAACCCATACCCTCAATTGAATATTCGGTGTCATCAAACATTTGCCAGTCACTGTAGCTGCCACTGAAACTATAACTGAAGCTATCCTGTGATTGTTTAAGTTTATATTGTAATTTGCCACAGACAATTGGTCCGCCATAGCACGTTAATCCTCTATCGGTCACCTGAATAACATCGGTTAAGCCATCATTGTTCATATCACCTAGATAAAGGGGGTTATAGTACCACCCCGCATATGTGAACAACTCAGGTTCGGCTTCATAAGAATCATTAATGGGATTGTACTTAAACCAACCCACCGGACCTTCGCTACCAGTATCTGCCATATAGATTGAAACATCGGGATAACCGTCATTAGTCACATCCTTAACGTCAACTAGCCTCGCTGAACTGGGCGTATGGTGTTCCGGCGCAACGATTTCTAACAAAACTTTTTCTTCACTAAAACCATTTTCTGTTCGATAGCGCACCGCGGCAAAACTACTTCTTGTATCAGCATTATCATAAACATAAACAACGTCAGGAATGTTATCTCGGTTCATGTCAGCAAAGATTGGCGCCGCACTAAAAATTAATTCATCATTAACAACAAGCTTGTCATCCTGATACGAAAGCACCTTATATTGCTTGCTATAACCTGGTCCTATAATCAAAGCAACCAGTTCCCCACCGGTTGCATAAACATCATTCAACACATCTACTGCCTGAATCCCTAACGCAGTACCGCTTTTACTGCTAACATTGTGTTTAATTTCATTCAGTTGAGCGCTATTACTATCGCCATCAATGGTGTTGAATAATCGACTTTTTTCCAAACACGATAAAATCGACTGCGTTTGAGCCGAACTATTGACCAAAGTCGGTGTTTGATAATTATCGTTTTCACTAAGGCTGTAGGTATGCCAAATCGTGGGTTGTGTTAATTCTGGTCGTTCTGCGACTTGATAAAACAGTGTTGATTGCCTGTCTGACGTGGCATAACACTGTTGTGCAATGTTCATTTTGAGCGATTGCGATGATAAATCGAGCCTGTTTACCAACTCGTAACCGTTCTCGCCAAACACTAATAGGTCAAGCTTATTGGTGAGTCCTTCACCATAGAAAACCGCCAGCGTATCATTGGATGATTCTACCGACGCTAACGCAACAACTTTAACTTCATTTGAGGTAAACTTGGCGTTTTTGCCAAGGCCTTGGTATTCAAACAGCGCTTGAGGCGTGCCAAATTCACCAGTACCATTATTTTGCGCAAAATACAGTGTTGCTGGATGGGTAGCATTGTCGACATGCAGTTTGTCTGGCGCGCCATCGCCATTAATATCTTGCAGATAAATAAAATCAGCCGCCGACCAAGCGAGGCTGTTGTCCAATGCCACTAATTCGTGTGCGTTAGAATCCCGCTCAAAATCATCTTTGTTTTCGTACCAATACCAACCACTCTTTCTTAACGCAACAATATCAGAAATACCGTCATTGTTTATGTCTTTGACTTCAAAACGACTCATTGAATCGCCGCTGCCTGCCAAAGAAAATACTTCGGTACTGCGCGTGAACAATGACTCAACCAGATTAACCGTCAGTGCAATATCTTGTGAGGTAGATAGGCCATTACTGTCAGTAGCCGTTAATTTAAAGCCGTAATCGGTGTTAGTAGCGGTCACCACTGGGGCATCAAAATAAGCCCTGTTTTGACCAACACGAGTGATACTCAAGTTCTTTTCACCTGCGGTT
>CALKGI010000015.1 GCA_938085045.1 uncultured Alteromonadaceae bacterium | reverse complement strand
CCACTGCTTTTCTGCTCATCAATCGTTAATTGCCATTGTTCACGCGTTTGTCGGCTCATATTATTTTCCCAATGTTAAAGTTAGTGGAAACCTTAACAGTGGATTTTTAGTGTGGGAAGGTGGGCTCTATTGGACGCTTACAATCAAATCAATATATAGCTCGTTTATTTTCCTATCCAAACTTCAATAGGCGACAATAGCCAAATTAACTAGTCAGATTCTGTAGTTGCATTGGCGTGTCTGCTATTATTTGTGTCTTAGTAATGTGTAAATTCGTTGTGCCAAAGTAGATAATGTTAATTGAAATAATAGTATGGATTAAACGAATGTTTGTCTAATATTACCAGTTGTATGTACTATGAAACTTTGAACCAAAATCTTTCGAAAACTATTCTATTTAGAAAAGCTATTCTGCAACCGCGACCTTTACTTTACTGACTATCGTATTCAAATCGATCAAACTTCCAGTTCCCCACTTTGATAATTTGTTTTCTAAAACTTTAACAAATCTTGTTTTTATTGATTTGGCAACTAAATATCTATTATCAATTTTATTTTCAAAGAATTTGGATTCCACGTAGCATATATACTCAATAAAAAAATACATCGTACATATCTTAGCCATGTCGGGGACGGGGACTCTGAGATTTCTTTTTTTATAGAATTTTTTGAATTGGCTTCCAATTAGATGTGGAATATTGGTGAAATAGCAAACCTCACTAATATAGTCAAAACTTGTAATCAATTGATTAAGAGTATAAACAGACTTGTCTGTTGATTTATAAGTGCCGTTTCTCTGCCATATTAGATCTTGAGAAAATAACAATATTGCCAGTACCGATTTTAGTTCGAATTTCTCTATTTTATAACCAAAATCATTAAGACATGATTTTATTTCAGAAACAGAGGCTTTGTTATAGCTTTGATTATTTACGAACATTAAAATATGGTATTTAAGTAATATACTTGGAAAATTATTGCCATCTAGTGATTCAAGTGGAATGTAGTTGAAAATATTATCGAAAGGAGGGGACTCTTCAACATTCTCGAAAATAAATTTTAGTGAGTTCGACGCTTCATTTACTTTGTCACCATTTTTGTCTCTAACAGAACTGAATATCTCAATCGAGTCGGAGGAATACATTGTGCGGGACTCTGGGTTCATTCTAAAATAGCATTTAAAGTGTGAAGCAAGCCCTGATATTAATATAAATTTATATATCCATCTGTGCCTTTCTTGTAAAGTAAATAATACTTCAAAAATATGTTCGATTAGAGAGTTATTTTTGACACCTTCAGCTTCTGATCTAGACCAATATAACGCATATATCATCATATCCTTTACGTATCTAAGAAAAGCCCTACAATCACCGTTCACTATTTCGATTAAAGTTTTAGGTGAAGTATTAATTCTATTTTTCTTCTCTTCTTGGAAAGTATTATGAACACTTTCACACAACTTGCTGACGAGCCTGTTTTTCTCTCCTGTTTCGATCGTACTGCCACTTAATTCTGCTATTGAATCCATAGCCATAGCCAGTCGTTTTCGAACTAACTGCTTTATATTTGGCGGTACGACATACCAAATCGGTCTTGCAGTTTGAACCAATAATTTATTTAAATCGAGGAATTTAAACGTATTGCTCCTTAAAACTACGATATAGTTTACCCTTAATGGCATCTCATAGGATATCGAATACTTCCTCAACCATTTGGTTTCAATGAGTGTCTTTAGAAGTTCTAGGATATTCCTGTTATAGGAGCTGACAATTATGTCTTGCGGTGAAATTACATCAAAACCATCAAATACAATTGAAAATGAAATTCCTTTTTTTGTCGCGAAATCGAAAAGTTTTGCTTTTAATTCACTATGTATCGAAATAATACCGCTACTGTTAGTCATTGACTTTCTAACAGATTCTATTTGTGCATTAAATCTTGCTTCATCCCGAGTAAAATTTAGATCTACTTTGTTGTCAGGAGAAAATAAAGATTGAATAAATGTCTCTACGACAGTGAACTTCGTTGATTCGAGTTCTTTGTCTCTAATATAGACCAATAAATCTCTTAGCATATGCGTGGTGATTAAAGAACATATCGCCTTTTGTAGGTCTGATGTGAAATTCCCTTCCCTTACTCTGTGTAAAAGGTTGTTTGAACTTAAAACATCTTTAATTTTACTGTATTCCACTCTAGTTGGAATTACATTATTTTCGTAATAAATAGAATTATGTTTTACCATCGAGTATTTTATACAGCTCGACTTGCCTGAGCCCGGCGAGCCTAATACATAGCTTATTGAACCAAAATTGACGCTAGAGTTAATGCACATTGAGCGAACCCAATCTTTGATTGATTTCTTATCTTTGTTAATTAGGTGTTCTCTCACAGAATCGCTTTCGTTATGCTCTTCAAACGTTTGAATAAATTTGTCAATATCGTTTTTTTGGGGCAAAACATAATATCGCTCCCAGTGATTCGAAGACTGGTCAAATCTGATTTTAGAGTTTAACAAATTTAAAACACTGAGTATTTTTGAACAGTCAGGATAATACCTTGCCAAACTTTCAAAAGAGAATGTACTGTCATTAATCCCCTCTTCTAGATGCATGTAACGTATATTTTCGAGTGCTGTGGCTTTGAAGGTTAATCTTTCATTAAACGTGTCTATGCACTTATGAAAATTTGCAGGGCTTCGAGGACTAGTCTGAGTTTTATTGTTTAATGTCAATGTTAATATCCTGTAATTTTTTTGTTTTTTTGTAAGATAAAACCTTATAAGTGAAATTAACAATAGCATTGATTAAGTCTGCTGAAAAGGTAATTTACGTTGGTTTTGACACAAATGTTATTTGACTAATTGTAAGCTATTGGAACTAATAAGGGCATTCGAACGATGGCAAAAGGATAGGAAGAAGTAGTGTGTTAATATTCAAACTCAGTGCAACTCGATGCATCAAGGAAATTAAAAGTTGTCGAGGTTGTTATAATCGCTCGCAAGATACTGTTTGGTCTTTTCCATTTCAACCGCCTAAAAACGCATTAACATCTCAATCAACCGCCTCATCGCCATATGCACCTTCATCAATAAGTTTACGCAGTGTTTTGAGCTTGGACGCTACCTGTTTTTCTTGCAACAAGCGCAAACCATCACGGTCAAGTAGCTATTCGTTTTTGTAATTGTCGATTTCAACTAAGCTTTTAGCAAAACCTCATAGTTCTTTGCCAGTATCGACTGTCATACAACTACACTTTAACTTTGTTCTTTTAATAGGATTTTTTTGTGGATGCACATGCAGCATATGTGACTGCAACACCGATTCAAATTTTGGTGGCAAGTCGTGGCGCTGATGACTTGGAAAAGATGTTAAGAATACTGGTTGGGCGAGTTTGGTGGTAGTGATTAAAACGGGCAACTCTGTCGCCAAAATTAAGCGAAAGCGAAGCCCGACATAAGCAACTGATTAATAAGTGTGATTAATACCTATGCAGTTAAGGTCATATTCGTTGTTCAATTGAAGGTAAGCTTCGTAGTCCAACATGCCTTGGGTTGCATCGCTGATAGAAACACTGTGTAGGTAAGCGCTATACGCAAGGTCAATTCTTCGGCTTAGGTCGTTACACTGAGCTTCGGTGTAGATTGGGCCGGGTAAAGGGCCTGGTGTTGGCTTTGTTGGACCCGCTTGTACTGTCGCGGTTAACATGATGCCTGCTGCGACGACTAGAGTTTGTAAAGTTTTCATTTATCTTCCTGTTTACTAAGCTTCGTTATTGATAAAGGTGTTTTCAATCAGCATTATTCTATTGAATTCAGTGCTTTATGAGTGAGGCTTACTTTAGCAATTTGAATTCGGAAAATGATAACTCTGCGGCCAATTTTGAGTGTTATTCAGCCAAAACAGCATTGAACAGTTCATATTGGCCAAATAAATCGTAAATCTAATACCTATATTGGTTAGATTCGCTAAGGCGAATTTTCTCTTAAGAATTGTATCGTTTCACGCATCAACACCTCGAATTTGGCTTAATTCTCCCATCTCTTGCGTTACACCAACCAAATAAATACGTTTGAATTTCAGATAAGTTCACTATGAAAAGTATATTTTTTAATTGACGTTTTTTGTGATCCTTTTGATTAGTACTGCCGTAATTTTCACTGTTCTCAACACTGTTAAAAAAATATAGAGGGTATCAAAGTGAAATATTTCAAAGTTTTAAGTGTGGCAATATTCAGTATGGTTTTCTTACAAGCCTGTGGTGATGACGATATCACTGTATCAGTCCCAACACCTGTTGTAGAAGAAACACCAGCACCAACAACCATTGTTGATGTTGCTGTAAATAACGGGAGTTTTACTACCTTAGTTGCTGCACTACAAGCAACTGGTTTAGATGCAACCTTGTCTGATCCGCAAAGCCGCTTTACGGTTTTTGCACCAACAGACGATGCCTTTGCGTTGTTGGGTCAAGACACCATTGATGCACTTCTGGCCGACACCAACACCCTGTCAGACATTCTTACTTATCATGTGATCAGTGGCGAAGTAGATGCCACAACGGCGATTAGTTTAGCTGGCAGTAAAGCGTTAATGGTAAACGGCGATGAGGTTGGGTTGTCTCTCAGTGGCGATAGTTTATTGGTAAATACCGCAACTGTTATCACTGCTGATATTCAAACAGATAACGGTATTATTCATGTGATTGATGCGGTGCTATTACCACCTGAAGAGATGACAGAGCCTATGGCCAATATTGTTGAAACTGCCGTCGCAAGTGGCCAGTTCAATACTTTGGTCACCGCCTTACAAGCAACCGGTTTAGATGCCGTTTTAGCTGATGCTAATACAAACTTTACTGTTTTTGCACCAACCGATGCCGCATTTGCGCTTATCGACCAAAAAA
The DNA here is from genome assembly GCA_938085045.1 of uncultured Alteromonadaceae bacterium. Taxonomy (GTDB): domain Bacteria; phylum Pseudomonadota; class Gammaproteobacteria; order Enterobacterales; family Alteromonadaceae; genus JABSOG01. Next base: position 39,787 of record CALKGI010000015.1, on the reverse strand, counting down.
CCATGGCAGTCTTGCTAGAGAATACCGATGTATTATCAAGTATTTTGCTACAGCATGTTGTCGTTGGCAGTGCGGTTGACTCTGTTACGGCTTACTCGCTAAATGGTGCCATGGTCGAAACTGCCTCGGCAGCCAATATCGGTTTATCTATTAATACTATGACAGATACTCTGACTTTTGGTGGAGCCAATATTACTGTAAAAGATATCCATACCACCAATGGCATTATTCATGTGATTGACGCTGTTGTGGTGGGGGATGTGGTTATTCCAGCGGCACCGATGAGCGTGGTTGACGTGGCAATTGATAACGGCAACTTCAATACTTTGGTGGGGGCACTACAAGCCACTGGGTTAGATATGGTTCTGGGTGACTTAAATAGCGAGTTTACTGTTTTTGCTCCATCAGATGCTGCATTTGCTAAGTTGCCAGCGGGCACCTTAGAGGGTTTGACGTCAGATCAGTTGTCAAATATTCTTTTGTACCATGTTCTATCAGGTAAGGTGATGTCAGATGGCGCAATCACTCTAGCTCAATCAAACGAAAATAGAACGGCAACCGCTAATGGTAGCAATGTGGCCTTATCATTTGTTGATTCTACTTTGTTTGTTAATGGTGCCAAAGTCAGCGGTGCTGATGTGATGGCTGGTAACGGGGTGATTCATGTAGTTGATACCGTGATTTTGCCGCCTAGTACAGTAGATATGTCGTCACAATCTATTGTTGATGTCGCAGTGGCCGACCCTGATAACTTCTCGACCTTAGTTGCTGCTTTATCTGCTGCCGACTTAGTCACCACGTTAGCTGATGATAATGCCACTTTTACGGTATTTGCACCGACCAATGCGGCTTTTGAGAAAATTCCAGCAGATGCACTCACCGCTTTACTGGCCGATACACAAGCGTTAACCACTGTTTTGCTTTCACATGTTGTAGGTGGGGCACAATTGTCTGCTTTAGATGCATACGCTGCCCATGGTAAAAGTTTGTCTACTGCCTCTGGTAAAGATGTCATGGTAAGTGTTGATACGATGTCGGGTATGTTGATGATTGGCTCAGCAAAAGTGGTTATCACCAATATTCAAACCAGTAATGGGGTTATTCATGTCATTGATACTGTTATTTTAGATTAATTCGAATTTAATCATTCTCCCAGCACCTTTTGCCTCCTTCTGGAGGCTTTTTTTTGTCGATTTAAAGTTAGCAAAAACTGATCTTTTTGCTTGTAGCATCGTATTGCATTATCAGTGAGTAAATTAGTCAACGAGGGTTTAATTGCATGTCAGCAAAAACGGTGTTAATCACAGGAGCCACATCTGGCATTGGCCTCGCTTTGGTCGAAAAGTATGTGGCGTTAGGTGAGCAAGTGATTGCTTGTGGGCGTAGCACACAAAAAATGGCTGCAATTGAAAATAAAGTGTTTCAAAGCTGTTTGTTTGATATCACCGATGAACCCTCGGTTAAATATGCTGCTGAGCATTGTCAGGGGTTAGATATCTTGATTTTAAATGCAGGAGATTGCCAATATATAAATGACCCGATTGATTTTGACAGTAAAGCTTTTGCTGATGTTATTACTACTAACTTAACCGCTTTAGGGAGCTTATTAGAGCATTTTTTACCAAAGGTGAAGCGGGGCGGGCAAGTGGTATTTGTCAGTTCTAGCGCAACCATAATCCCTTTTCCTCGCAGCGAGGCATATGGTGCATCTAAAGCCGGAGTAGATTACTTAGCCCGTAGCTTACGTTTAGATTTGCGTAAACACGATATAGATGTGACTTTGGTACACCCCGGATTTGTTCGCACGCCATTAACAAACAAGAACGATTTTGCTATGCCATTTATGATCAGCAGTGAAGATGCTGCAACTCGTATGGTCGCTGGTATTGCAAAACGTAAGGCATACCTTCATTTTCCTAAGCGCTTAACAGGGCTACTTAAATTGTTTTCTCTATTACCTTCATCGCTTTGGCAGCGGATGATATTAAGGTGACCTAAATCGGTCTCAAACCCACGCAACAAATTATTCAAGCAACTGATCCTTCATGCCAGATGATACGTATTGAACCAATAAGTAAACATTATTCAAATTAATACGGGGCATTAAGTGCAAGCGAATCGATTACTTATCAATGCCATAGCGTTCAATGTTGTTTGGTTTGGCTGCGTCTTAATGGGCAATGCTTTTGTGCCAGTGGTGTTGATTTGGTTAGTACTTCATTTGCGTAGCTGCGCATCACGCAGCGCCGAGGGCCTATTTGTTTTATTGGTGATGGTCGCAGGTAGTGTGCTCGACAGCGCTTTAATCTATTTTGGGGTGTTTGTTTTTCAAAGCGACTCTTTGTTTATCCCCTTGTGGTTGGTGGCTATTTGGCTGAGTTTTGCGTTAACCATTAATGGCTGTTTGGCATTTTTGCGCTCTTCAATCAGGTTACAAATGGTCGCTGGCATGGTGTTGGCACCTTTAAGTTACATTGCTGGCAGTTCGTTTGGTGCAGTTGAGTTTGGTTATTCTACGCCAGTCACTTTTGTCATTTTGAGTGTGTTGTGGACCATGCTTTTGCCCAGTATTTATTATTTAAATCAACTTATTAGAGCCAAGTATCATGTACAACAAACTTAAATTCAGTTTTTATATTGTGTTGGCCTTTTGCCTTAGCATAACAGCGCAAGCCAATATGGTTACCGCAAAAAACGCGCCCGTCGAGTTAACTAAAAGCCAACTTAAGTTGGTTGGGCAGGCACAGTTTAGCGTGCTGTTTTGGGATATTTATGCCAGTCGTTTATATACGCCTTCTGGTCAATTTGACGGCGTCAAACCTGAGGTCTTGTTCGAAATCACTTACCAAAAAGACATTACTAAAAAAGACTTGATAGAGCGCACCGTCGAGCAATGGCTGCACCTTGGTGTGAAAGAAAGTGATTATCAACGATTTGTGTCACAGCTGGGCACTTTATGGCCCGACATAACCAAAGGCGATAAATTGGCGTTGCAAGTGGGCAAGAATAACAGCGTGTTTTACATGAATGATAAATATATTGGCCAAATTGAAGATAAATGGTTTGCGGGTTTGTTTTTAGATATTTGGCTTTCACCACAAACCAGTCAACCCAAACTTAGATTGCAACTATTAGGTGAAAAGAAGGGTGATAAATAATGAATGCCTTTAAAAAAATCGCTCTAGCGTCTTTGGTGCTAGGCACCAGTGTTTTGATGACTAGCTGCACGGCACGAGTTAGTGACTATCAAGGTTCTACCCCTACGTTCGATATTAAAACCTACTTCGATGGTCCGTTGATTGCGTGGGGCATGGTGCAAAACTATAACGACAAGGTGACCAGACGGTTTTGTGTCGAATTGGTTGGCAGCTGGCAAGGTAATAAGGGTGAATTAAAAGAAACCTTTTATTTTGATGATGGTGAAAAATCGTATCGAAACTGGCAGCTTACCCGTACTCAAAAAAATCAATACACAGGCACTGCTGATGATGTTATTGGGGTGGCTAAGGGCAGTCAAAGCGGTTTCGCATTTCAATGGCAATATGTTCTGGCGGTGAATGTTGATGGTGCTGACTATCAATTTACCCTTGATGATTGGATGTATCAGGTTGATAAGTACCGTGTTTTTAACAAAACCCAAATGAAGAAATTTGGCGTTATTGTGGCAGATATCACATTGTTTTTTGACAAACAACGGCCACTGCGAAGTTGTAATGCTACAGTCGCTGCGGTGGTTCAATCACCCCAGTTGAGCGTTTGATAGGGGCTACGAAAATGAATATACCTGTTTTTCCACTGCCTGTATTTTTACTCCCTAAGGGGGTTACGCGGCTAAAGGTTTTTGAGCCGCGTTATCTTCGTATGATTAGCATTGGGGCTAAAGAAAATGGTTTTGCTCTGGTGCTTAATGAGTTTATTGGTCAGCCAAAGATGACCGCCAGCTGGGTGAAAATTGTTAATTTCGATACCAATGAACAGGGTATTTTAATTGTTGATGTAAAGTGCACTGCGTTAGTCTCATTAGAGTCTTCGTATAAAGATGAGCATGACTTACTGTGGGCCAGTTATAAGCCATTGACTCATTGGCAAGTATTGACGCATAACCGGTCGACTAAATCTTTTAGCCAATTGTTGCAGTCATACTTTGGTAAAAATAAACAACTGGCTAGCTTATACCATGGTGAATTTGTTGATACGCCCAATTGGGTGATGTGTCGTTGGTTAGAGCTATTGCCGCTTAAAACCGAAGACAAACTGTATTTTTTAACCGCCAATTCTGACCAGCAAGCGCTAGGGTTGCTCAGTGATTTATTGCTGCAAGAAAATAATTAAAATAAATGTGATCCAAATTTATCGGGCTACCGTATGAATGGTTATCTAATCATTACCGGGAGTTATTTATGCAAGTATTCAATCAAGCATTGCAAAGCGATACAGAATGCTTTAAACCTATGACTATGCCTGCACAAATAGATAATACCCAGCTAGCTCAATTGCTTAGCAACATTGCCACAAAAAGAGACAAGCAAGCCTTTACAACGCTGTTTGGTTTTTTTGCACCAAAAATTGTCAATATTTCAAGACGTAAATTCTCAAACCCCGACCAAGCCAACGAAGTGTTGCAAGAAACCATGAGCAATGTTTGGCGCAAAGCGCATTTTTTTGATGTCAATAAAGGTCAAGCGAGCACTTGGGTTTATACCATTATGCGCAATGTGACCTTTGACATGTTGCGTAAGGTTCAAACCAATAAAGAAGATAATCTTAGTGACGACATTTGGCCGATGGTTGATGAGTCACAAGCCAAAACAGAGGTTTATGACGACCATCTGGCCAAAAACCACATATTGGCTTCTTTAGATACACTCCCCGAAAACCAAAAAATGGTGGTGAAGGGTTTTTATTTTCAAGATATGTCACAAGAACAACTTGCCGAGCACCTTGGTTTACCGCTTGGCACGGTTAAATCGCGATTACGTTTAGCCATAGAAAAACTCAAGGTTCAGCTGGGAGAGCATCATGATTAAACATCACCCTACCCAAGATTTATTACAAGGTTTTGTCACTGGTGAATTACCGGCATCGCTATCGGCTGCCATTGCTATGCATAACGACATGTGCCCATCGTGTGCAAAAAAAACGGCTCAAATGATGGATGCTCAAGCCAGCCAAAGCTTTGAAGAACTTGATATGCACCCAGATAGTGTTGATGAACAAAGCGCCATGGCAGTTACCAGTTCATTCGATTTTGATGACATGATTGGTGCTATCGTCGCCGATGAAGCCGTTGCATCTATTCCTATAAGGCAGCCTAAAACAGTCACTATGGGCGACAAAGACTATGTTCTACCTCAAGCAATCGAGATTGTTGAGTTGGGGAGCCTAAGTCACTTAGGTAAGTTGACACGGGCGCGATTACAGCTTGGAGAAGGCAAAATACACACCAGCCTTTTACATATTCAGCCCGGTGGTGAAGTACCTGAACACACTCATAAAGGATATGAGTTGACGTTGTTGCTAGACGGCGAGTTTGACGATGATGAAGGTCATTACGTCGCGGGTGATTTTATTATGCTCGATGGCACGCGTACGCATCAGCCGCGCTCAGAACATGGCTGTTTATGTTTTACCGTTGTCAATGAACCTTTGAAATTCACCCAAGGGCTCAATAGGCTACTAAACCCAATCGGACCTTTCATCTATTAGGAGCAAAACGTTATGACTAAAAATATTGTTATTGGCACCAGTGCTTGCCTGATGGGCGAAAATGTTCGCTATGATGGCAGCGGTAAAAAATCTCATTTTTGCGTTGATGAACTCGGTCAACATGTTAGCTATAAACCTTTTTGCCCCGAGATGGCAGTAGGTTTACCGGCGCCAAGACCCACCATCAGGCAAATTAGAAAACAAGACGTGTTGCATGTGGCACGGCCTGACGGTAGCGGCGATGTCACCGAAGCATTGCAGGCTTACGGTAAAAAAGTTGCTGAACTTGCCAAGGATTTTAGCGGTTTTGTGTTTTGTGCCAAAAGCCCGACCTGCGGCATGGAAAGAGTTAAAGTTTACAACGAAAAGGGCAACCCGCTAGCCAACGACGGTATAGGTGTTTTTGCTAACGAAGTCATGAAAGCCAACCCCTTATTACCTTGTGAAGAAAACGGTCGTTTAAATGATGCGATTCTTCGTGAAAATTTTGTTGCCCGAGTATTTGTTTATAACAACTGGCAACAATTGGTGGCCGGTGGCCTGAGCAAACATAAACTGATGACGTTTCATGGCCAATATAAATACATGTTGATGAGTCACGATTTGGTTGCTTATAAAACCTTGGGGCGTTTGCTGGGTAATGGTGCGTTAACAGTGGATGAAATTGCACCTGAGTATATTGCAGGGCTGATGGCGGCGCTAAAAATAACCGCGACCCGTAAAAACCATGCCAATACCTTGCAGCATATTCAGGGCTATTTTTCTAAGCACTTGTTGGCCCCCCAACGCCAAGAGTTGTGTAAGCAAGTAGACGATTATCGAAAAGGGCTGGTACCTTTAGTGGTTCCGCTGACTTTGATTAAACATTATTTAATTCTTCACCCTAAAAAGTATTTGGCGCAGCAGGCCTACTTAAACCCCTACCCAGAACAGTTGAGGCTTAGATATGGCTATTAATAATTGTCAAATGGTGACCCGTGCTGCTTTGGTTTAGAAACGACTTAAGAGTGCATGACAACCCTGCATTACTTCACTATTTAGCGCATACAACCCCCGACCAACTTGAGTGTACTGCCTTGTTTTTTATCACTAAAAAACAATGGCAGATGCATCAAATGTCTGCCATTAAAATAGACCTCATACTCAGGCATGTTCAGTGGCTTAGTGGCCAGCTAAATAAATTTGGCATTCAGTTAGAAGTGGTTGAATGTGATGATTTTGCAGCGCAAATTGAATACCTAGCAAACTACAGTAAACAAAACCCCAGTTGTTCGGTGGTGGTCAACGAAGAGTTAGAATTCAACGAGCGGCAACGCGACCAACAGCTTATTGCTCGTGGCGTTAAGCTGGTGGCTTTTGAGTCTGATGTGATTGTGCCTAAGGGTAAAGTCCTCAACAAGCAACACGCTATGTTCAAGGTGTTTACACCGTTTAAAAAAGCATGGTTAGGTTACGTGCAAAATTACGGTTTCGACTACATTTCAAAACAAGATTTGTTGCCTTATTACATTGCTGATGCGCCCAATAAAACTGTCACCATTGAACAAGACAACTGTTCTTCGTCTTGGCCCTTAGTTGATGTGGTTGAACAGCAAGTCATCCCCGATTTTTTGAGTGACAAACTGGCCGATTATGCCCAGCACAGAGATATTCCAGGCTGCAAAGGTACGTCAGGTTTATCACCTTATTTGGCCATTGGCGCGCTGAGTGTTCGTTATTTACTTAGGCAGCTTCAGCAACAACACCCTGATATATTATCTGCCAGCGATGCTAACGTATTTGTGTGGCTTAACGAGCTGATTTGGCGGGAGTTTTACCGCCACCTTTTACATCATTTTCCAAGCTTGGCCAAAGGGCGTAACTTCAATAAAAAATATGATTCTTTGGTGTGGTTGAACAACAATCAGCACTTTGACGCATGGTGTAAAGGTCAAACCGGATACCCTATTGTGGATGCTGCGATGCGCCAACTCAATCAAACCGGTTGGATGCATAACCGGCTAAGAATGATAGTGGCGAGCTTTTTAACCAAACACCTGTTAATTGATTGGCGCTGGGGCGAAAGCTACTTTATCAGCCAGTTAATAGATGGCGACTTAGCGGCCAATAATGGGGGTTGGCAATGGGCTGCCAGCACAGGTTGCGATGCCCAGCCGTACTTTCGAATATTTAATCCGATAAGACAAAGCGAAAGATTTGATCCCAATGGCGTTTTCATTCGTATGTACTTACCAGAGCTAAAAGATGTGCCAAACAAACATATTCATTTTCCTCATCAGTATTTAGCGCAACAAAATAGTAAAGGCTATTGGCCTGCAATAGTCGACCATAAAGCCGCCAGAGCACGCGCTTTGGCCTGTTTCAAACAGGTTTGACCTAAAGAGGTAGATATCTGTGTTATTAAACAACGCGACAACAACCCAATCAGAACCAACGGTTAAAAACCGACCCGAAGGCGCCACACCGTTTTGGTTAGCCAACTTCATCGATGCCTATCAACAGCTATCGGTTGATAATTTGTCTTGTCTTAATACGGTTTATCATAGTGATGTTGAGTTTCAAGACCCGCTACATAAGCTTTCGGGTTTTGACAGTCTTGCAGACTACTTTACCGAGTTATACCAAAACGTTTCGAGTTGCCGCTTTGTGGTCAATCAGGTGATGCACAAAGATGATAACGCCGCCATATACTGGACCATGACCTATAGACACAAACAATTGAACGGCGGAAAAAGCATTGTGGTTCAAGGGCATTCGTTATTAAAAGGTCAGGGTAACAAAGTGATTTATCACCGAGATTACCTTGATGTTGGGCAAATGTTATACGAGCACATACCTGTGCTTGGCGGCATTATTCGGTGGTTAAAAAAGCGAGTATCAGCATGAAAAATATAGCCATTATCGGCAGCGGTATTGCGGGGTTAACCAGCGCTTATCTTTTGTCACAAAAGCACCGAGTGAGTGTTTTCGAAAAAGCCGCTGTAATAGGCGGGCACACAGCAACGGTTGATGTTGAACTCGGTGGTGAACAAGTGGCAGTTGATACCGGGTTTATTGTTTTTAACGACAAAACTTACCCTAATTTTTTGGCCTTGCTTGATGAGTTGGGCATTAATAAACAAGCCACGCAAATGAGTTTTTCGGTGAAAAGCTTGGCGTCAAAGCTAGAATACAACGGTCATACTGTTGATTCTTTATTCGCCCAACGGCGCAATATTGTTAACCCAAAATTTTGGTATTTGATAAAAGAAATATTACGATTCAACAAGTTATGTAAAGCCTTGTATCAAAGTGATGAGTATAAACAAGACGAGACATTGGGCGATTTTTTAACTCGCGAGCGGTTCAACCATTATTTTGCTGAGCATTATATTCTGCCCATGGGCGCGGCTATTTGGTCGACATCTTTGACCGATATGACGGCTTTTCCGTTAACGTTTTTCATTAAGTTTTTTCATAATCACGGATTGCTCAATATTGTTGATAGGCCGCAATGGTATGTTATTCCTGGTGGTTCACGCAGCTATTTGGCACCGCTGACTAAGGGCTTTGCAAACAACATTGAGGTTAATTGCAACATCACCAAAATCACCCGTGAAAATGACGCAGTGCAAATATACTTTGGCAATCAACTGATGCAAGAATTTGATGAGGTAGTGATCGCCTGTCATTCAGACCAAGCCAAAGCGCTGTTGACAGATGCCAGTGATGATGAAAAAGCGATACTCGGCGCTATACCTTACAGCGAAAATAAAGTGGTTTTACATACCGACAAATCATTGCTGCCAGTTAGGCAAAAAGCTTGGGCGAGTTGGAATTATCAATTAACTGGCAATGATGACAAACCCGCGTGTGTAACTTACAACATGAATATTTTACAAGGGCTTAGCTGCAAAGGCACCGTTTGCGTGACCTTAAATCAAACTGAGCTTATCGATAAAAACAAAATTCTACGCGAGTTTGTTTACCATCATCCGGTTTACACCAAGGGTTCTTTAAACGCGCAACAACAAAGAATGACCATTTGTGGCAAGCAACATACCCACTTTGCCGGAGCCTACTGGTATAACGGCTTTCATGAAGACGGCGTGCGCAGTGCGGTTGATGTGGCCAAACGATTTGGTTGTTATTTAATGCAACAAGCCGAAAAGCCTCAACATGCCTGATATTGACGACGACCAATTGCAAAGCGCTATTTATCAAGGTCAGATAAGGCATAGGCGCTTCACCCCGCAAGATCATCAATTTACCTACCAATTGCATATGCTGGCGCTAGATGTAGACGAAGTCGCATCCAATGGGCAAGGCGGACTTCAAGCCCAAGGGCCTTTTGGTTATTCGTGGTTTTATCCTTTGCGTTTTTGTCAAAAAGATTACTTAAAAGGTGATCCGTTAGCGCTGCGAACACGTATTGAAAATAAGTTAAACGCTTTAGGGCATCAAGGTGAGGTGAGTAAAATCACCATGCTAGTACAGATAAGGTGTTTCGGTTTTTATTTTAGTCCGGCAAATTTTTACTTTTGTTATAACAGTGACGGCATTTGCGACACTATGTTGGCTGAGGTGAGTAATACGCCATGGAACCAGCGTCATTATTACTTGATTGATTTGCTGGCGACAACCGAAAAAATCACCGAAAAGTGCTTTCATGTATCGCCCTTTATGAGTTTAGCGATGAATTATCATTGGGCAGTTCAGCCGCCGAGTAAGCGTCACGATAAGTTAATGATACAGATAGACAATAAAACGAATGTAAATGGCGAGCATAAGGCAAAAAAACTTTTTGATGTGCATTTAATGTTGAAAAGAACCGCAATAACGCCGGCAAGTTTCACGGCCCTGTGGCTAAAAATGCCAGTGATGACACTGAAAATTGTCGGCGGAATTTATTGGCAAGCCTTAAAGCTCTTTATTAAACGAATACCGTTTGTGTCTTATCAAAAATCGAATAAACCCACTAATCCATCTGGGGAGATATAACATTGGAAAGTCTTTCAGCAATTGAATTACGTGCCGACATGAGTTGGTTTGATAAACGCTGCCGCGAGATGGTTTTTAAAACCTTAAACGCGCTGCAACAAGGTACTTTACTTATTGTCGAAGGTAATGAAGTCAATCATTTTGGCGAGCCTTTGAATGGCGCCAATGCTCATGATACTCAGCGTCAATTGGTGGCACAATTTGTTGTTCATGATGTCAGCCTTTATAAAGACCTAGTGCTGGGCGGTAGCATTGGTTTTGCGCAAGCTTATATTGCGCAAAAATGGTCTTCGACCGACTTAACCGCCGTCATACGCATTTTCGCCAAAGCCCAGCAGTTAACCGACAAGATAGAAAGCAGCAATTCTTGGGTTAGCCGCATTCAAAACGCCTTGGCGCATCGGGCCAATAAAAACTCGATTAATGGCTCGAAAAATAACATTGCCGCCCATTACGACTTGGGTAACGAACTTTATACGCGTTTTCTTGACCCAAAAATGATGTATTCAGCGGCGATATATCCAGATGAAAATGCCACGCTTGAGCAAGCGCAAACACACAAATTAGACACGATTTGCCAGCGATTAGCACTTACATCAACCGATCATTTGCTCGAAATTGGCACCGGCTGGGGTGGTTTGGCGATTTATGCAGCCCAGCACTATGGCTGCAAAGTGACCACCACAACCATATCGCAAGAACAGCACAAATATGTGGCCGACCTTATCGAAAAACTGGGTTTAACAGAGCAAATTACACTGCTTAAAAAAGACTATAGAGAACTAACAGGCGAATATGACAAATTGGTCTCTATTGAAATGATAGAAGCGGTGGGTTATGACTATCTAGAGAGCTTTTTCACTCAATGTAATCAACGACTTAAACCCGGCGGTAAAATGTTGTTGCAGTCTATTACTATTGCCGATCAGCGTTTTGAACACTATCGTAACAATGTCGATTTTATTCAGCGGTTTGTCTTCCCGGGCGGTTTTTTACCCTCGATAACAGAGATCACCAAACGCACCACCGCACATACCGATATGGTGGTTGAGTCATTGCATGACATTGGTTTAGATTACGCAAAAACCCTAGCACACTGGCGAGATAACTTTTTAGCTGCGTGGCACCAATTAAAGACATTTGGTTACGATGAACACTTCAAACGCCTGTGGTTATATTATTTGGCTTATTGTGAAGGTGCCTTTTTAGAGCGTTCAACCAGTACTGTTCACGTTGTTATGAGGAAATCTTAAATGCGATTATTAACCCTATTGGCCATCACACTTTTTATCAGCGCATGTAGCACCAGCCATCAAAACCAAAGTGTGGTTGGCAACACGCTACCAGTGATGATGGGCGAAACATTAGAAAAACAAACGGTTGAAATGCCAACCATGTTTAGCGACCCTTTAACCTTGCTGCTGATTGGTTACAAGCAAGACAGCCAATTTGATATTGACCGCTGGTTGATTGGTTTAGATATGACCAAAACCGAGGTTAGCGTGTTTGAAGTGCCTGCCATTCAAGGGATGTTTCCACGAATGTTTAGCACCCAAATAAACGATGGCATGCGCCGTGGAATTCCCAAAGAACTGTGGAAAGGCGTGATAACCCTATATGCTGATGGCGATGCAATGCAGGCCTTTACTGGCAACGAAAATGGCAATAATGCCCGCGTTATGCTGGTGAATAATCAGGGTAAAGTGATGTACTTTTACGACCGTGGTTTTTCGGTTAGTTCGCTTAATGACGTGCGGGATTTAATTAATCGAAAATGAGGCCGTAGGGGTAGACCCCCGTGTCTACCCTCTTTTCAATGTGTTGCGTAATCAAGGGCAGACACAGGGGTCTGCCCCTACGCCAGCTTTACTGCCACTTTAATATGGGCACTGTCGAAATTGAATTTTTTGGACTGCCGTCGACGATTTTGTCGCTGTAAACAAGGTAAACCAGTACATTTCTTTTAGTATCGTGAAACCGCACCACTTGCATGGTTTTGAACACCAAAGATGTGCGTTTGGTAAACACTTTTTCACCTTCTTTTAAATCTCGGGTAAAAGAAATTGGGCCAATTTGCCGACAAGCAATTGAAGCATCTGAGGTATCTTCTGCCATGCCCATTGCGCCTTTTACGCCACCTTTTTTCGCTCGGCTCAAATGGCAACTCACGCCTTTAACAATTGGGTCGTCAAACGCTTCAATCACTATTTTATGATTGGCGCCAATGAGCTTAAATTTGGTTGTCACGCTCCCTATTTCTTCTGCCAAAGCAGCGCAGGGAATGGCCAGTGATAGACCAAGACTTAACAAAATTGTGCGACTAAAAATCTTCATGATATTCCTTTTTAAATATTACTGATTTACTTAAATTAATGTTGTTTAAACACCTTCATGGCGCTTTATAAAACCGTTGTTTGTAGTCACTGGGACTAATCGCCAGATATTTTTTAAAGAGCCGGCTCAATACGGCAATGCTTTTAATACCGACTTTATCGGCCACCTGAGCGACCGACAGTTGTCCTTGTTCTAAAAGCATTTTGGCCCGCTCTACCCGAGCTTTTTGCACATATTTACCGGGCGATAGGTTCAGTTGCTCGGTGAATTGGCGCGAAAAGTTACGTGGGCTCATATTGACCCGTTCGGCCAAGAAGGTCACGGTTAAATCTAGGGCTAAATTTTCATTAATGATTAAACAGGCTTGTTTGATGCTGTCATTCGACAGACTTTGTGCTAGTAGTAGGTCTGAAAATTGTTTTTGCCCACCGGGCCTGTGATAAAAAATCACCAACTCGCGGGCAACGGCTAAGCTGAGTACTTTATTGTGGTCTTCTTCAATAATCGACAAAGCTAAATCCATACCGGCGCTGATGCCTGCTGAGGTATAGAGGTTGCCACTTTTGATATAAATGGCGTCTGCTACAACCTCGGCACTGGGCACCCGTGCTTTTAGTGCCTCAATACAACTCCAATGAGTGGTGATTTTTCTATTATTCAATAACCCGGCATCTGCCAATAAAAACGCACCAGTGCAAATCGAAATAATACGTTTTACATTCGAGTGTTGCGCTTGAATATATCGTATTAGATGTTGGTGGTGACCCTGTTGTTTAACATCTTCGCCACCAATCACAATCAGGCTGTCAAAACCTGTAAGCGACATCAGTTTTTGTGTCGCAAGGGTGATGCCTGAATTACTGGTGACCAAGCCACCGTGTTCAGACAATAAGTGGCATTCGTAACTGGGTTTGTCTGCCTCAACAGCCATAGAAAACACTTCCATTGGCCCGACCAAATCTAGTGCTTGGAATTTGGGGAAGCAGATAAAAGCCATTTTTTTGATGGGTTGCATTATGCTCCTTGGGCTTATTGAATGAGTTTTGGCATAAATCATCACATTAATGTCATTTATGCCAACCGCGTTAATAGTAAACTTTGCCTCTTCTATTTACAAACAATTGAGCAGGATAAAACGATGCAAAATGCCGCACTTTTAGTGATCGACGTACAAAAAGCTTTCGACGACCCGGCTTGGGGGCAAAGGAATAACCCAGGTTTTGAAACGAACATTGCAAATTTACTAGAATTTTGGCGTGCTAAAAAGCGCACTGTTATTCATGTTCATCATAGTGCTAATGTTACTACGTCAAGGTTTCACACTGACAAAGTGGGCCATGAGGCCACAAAAGAAGGACAACCGTTGCCCGGTGAACCGGTATTCAAAAAGCTGGTTAACAGCGCCTTTATTGGCACTGAGCTAGAGCAATACCTGCGTACGAATAAAATCGAAAAGCTGGTTGTTGTGGGGTTAACTACCGATCATTGTATTTCTACGTCAGTGCGAATGGCGGCGAATTTGGGCTTTGAGGTCACGCTGGTGTCAGACGCTACTGCAACTTTCGAGCGCGAACTTGATGGCATTCACTACACAGCTGAACAAATACACGCGGTTCATTTGGCGAGTCTTAATGATGAGTTTTGTCAGTTAGCGAGCTGTTCGGCGATTTTAAGGGTAGGGGACGCCATGCAGATGGTTGGAGATTTAATCTAAAAAGGGCTATGTAGGGAAGACCCCTGTGTCTGCCCTTGATTGGATAGCCTGTTAAATCATAGGATAAAGCCATACACGGGCAATCACGGGGGATTGCCCCTACGATTGTCATATCGATTAAATCAGCCGTAGTGTAGTGACCGATTTCTATATCCGTTATACTGGCAATTATTACTGATACCACGATTTAAATTGCAATTGGATTGATCATGAGATACCCGCTTGGAATACAAACATTTTCAGAGATTATTGAAAACAAATTGCTGTACGTGGATAAAACCGCTTTGATTCATGATCTGGTTTACTCCGGCAAAGTTTACTTTCTCTCAAGACCTCGCCGTTTTGGTAAATCTCTTTTAATTTCCACTCTTGATGCATTGTTTTGTGGTCGAAAAGAATTGTTTAAAGGGTTGGCTATTGCCGATACTGATTATGACTTTGTTACTTATCCGGTGATGAAACTCGAATTTGCAAAAGATGAATTTAATACTGCGCATAACCTGCGTAGTTATATTTCCAATACCATTAATCGTATGGCCAGGCGCTATAACATTGAACTCATAGAAGAAACATACAATCAACGGTTTGATGAGTTGTTGGGCAAGCTATATGAGAAAACAGGTAAAAAGGTGGTGATATTAATTGATGAATATGACAAGCCCATTTTAAATAATCTTAAAAATGAATCGGTACTGAGTGAAATTAAACAGGTGATGGGGGCTTTTTATGGGGCGATTAAATCGATGGATGAATATATTCGATTTGTCTTTATCACGGGTGTGTCAAAATTTGCCAAGGTATCAATTTTTTCAGGCATGAATAGTTTAACAGACCTTACTGTGCACAAGCGGTATGCCACGCTTTGCGGAGTCACCGAGCAAGAGTTGGAACACTATTTTGATTTCTCGATAACACAGCTTGCAGCAGAAGAAGGCATAACTAAACCGCAGCTGCTCAGTGAAATCAAGCGTTGGTATAATGGGTATCAATTTCATCCTCGTGCTGTGGGTGTATATAATCCGTTTTCATTGCTGTCGCTGTTTGAATTTGAAGAATTCAAAAACTATTGGTATAGCACCGCGACCCCAACGTTCTTGTTAGATTTGTTGCAAGACAAGCAATATGATTTAAGCACTATGGCGCAAATGGAAGTGACAGAAAGTGCCTTTACCAGCACAGAACCGGAAGATATGGATGTTTTGTCTTTGTTTGTGCAAACGGGTTATCTCACCATTAAAGGTTATCGAAATTCTCGTTATACTTTAGATTTTCCCAATTACGAGGTGAAAAGGTCGTTCTTTGATTCAGTCGCAACTCGCTATAGCGGTTTAGAGAGAGGGGTTGGGGATGTTTATATTTATGATTTGGTTGATCACCTAAACGCCGGAAATTTGGATGATTTCTTTAAAACGCTGAAAACTTTCTTCGCCAATATTCCGTACGAACTGGCCGTTGACAGAGAAAAATATTACCAATCTTTGTTCTACGCCATTATTACCATGGTTGGTTTAAGCGTTGAAGCTGAGGTGAGCACTAATGAAGGCCGCATAGATTGTGTGATGCAAACAGCTGATACCATCTATATCGTCGAATTTAAGCTAAACGGCACAAAAGAAGCTGCATTGCAGCAAATTCAAGACAAGAAATACGCACAAAAATATCTAAGAAGTGATAAAGCGATAGTGTTGCTGGGTGTCGAGTTTGATCAGAGTACTCGCAATATCGGTGACTATCTACTACATCAATTGCCTGTTGGGTGAATTCTTGGGCGTTAAGCGCCCAAAATACTTAACCCTCGTCTAACGACTCATTTCACACATATCTCCCAATGCGCAGGACATGCCACAGGCACTGTGTTTGCAATGCTCTCATCAAGGTTGTCCATAGTTAGCAACTTGCTGCTATGGGCCGCAGCAAATTGTGCGACATCAAAGCCTGCTTGTTTTAATTTTTGCTTCAAGTCTTTGTGTGTTTGTTCACCTCTAGGCACGCCTAAAACATCGCGTGAAAAGTACATGTCGGCGGTAAAGAGTATTTTTGCTGACGAAAAATAGGTCATCAGGTTGTGCTTGGCATGTTCATTTTCAAAGTCGAGTACCTTCACCTCGCCATTTGCAAACTCGCCTTGATTGTCAACAAGGGTAAAACGATCATCAGCCAATGCTACTTTTGCCGATTCGCGAATACTGTCGATATTGTCTTTAACAGTGATGAAGTTCACGCCTAAATCTGCTGCTTCTTTCATGCCGCTTAAATGGTCGTCGTGATGGTGGCTAACCACCAGATACTTAAGCGGTTTATCTAGTTTGCTAAGTTCTTTGACCTTTTCGAAGCGTTTGGTCAATTCGTAATAACCACCCGCTGCAATAAAATATTCACCCGCGTCATAGAAGACAGAAAACCCACCATATCGGCCGGCCTGATAGACGTTATCGGTGAGCTTTGTTGCCTTCATGGTTGAAAAATCAATGCCTTGTTTGGGGGTTGAATAACCCTTGGGGAGTTTGAATGCCTGCGTAAAGTCGGGGCTAATCTCTAACTTTCGAGTGATTGTAATATTTAGAGATTTACCTCCCTTCGTTTGGTAGGTCGAAGCTGCGTAAGTGATGCCTTGGTTTTGTGTAAATTCTGAGAAATGGGTGTTGTAATAGGTGTTCTTTCGATAAGGCCTTTGCATTTGTGCTATTTGGCCTGTTTGCTGATTGATAAAAAGTGTTAGCTCGGGCGATTGTGCAGGTTGGAACTTGAGCACATCATGCACAAGACCACGAATCGCTTGCTCACCAATATATTCGGCACTTTTGTGGGCATCTTTTAACATCAGCACCAACGCCGTATCGAGATGGAGCAGACGTTTGTTGTCGGCAGTAGCAAAGGTCATTTTGGTACTTTTTGACAGTGTTTGTGCGGTAGGGTCGATAGAATAACCATGTTTACCGTCGAAAATTTGCCCTGATGTTTGAGTACCACGTATTAAACGATAGTCTTTGCGTTGTTTAACTAAATCCACCGTGACACTGGCGTGGCGGTGAAATATATCGGTTTCATTTGGGCTATGATTTTGGCCGTGGCGAAACGCTTTGCGTTTGTCGATTAGCTTAAAACCCTTTAATGACAGCAGTTTGTCGCCACCGTAGGCAGCGACCACCTTATTTATTATTGCATCCGCTTTATCTTGAGTGGTGTTGTTATTAGCTGTTTGGTTTTGCGCAGTTGCCACTATTGAGTGAACCATCAGGCTGGTGCACAACAACATTAATCCTGAATTTATCTTCATACTAACTTCCTCAATTTGTTAACACCTGCGGATAATATATGAGCGCTGTGTTGTTACAATTCAATTGAGTCAAATTGCACAAATAAAGGGATAAAGGCGTGTGTTCTATGCGCGAACTTATCGACTACAAAATGGTTTGAAGTCTATTAATGTTTACCTTGAACACAAACATCATGATAAAGCTGGTCTGCCAGTTGTTGTAAAACGTTTGCTTGAGGGTGGGTTTGGGCTATGGTGCGAAGGCCATACACGCCCATTACAAAATAACGGGCAAGGTGTTCACTGTCACTTTGTGCGTTTAACTCGCCTTTGACTTTGGCCTGTTCAAATAAATCGGTTATTGATTGTTGCCAGAGCGCCAAATTGCTGGTGATAATCTGTTGTACTTCATCATCTTGCTCTGCCAATTCGTTTAATGCTTTAATTAACAAGCACGCTTTTGAGGCATCGCAACTCAGGCATTCTTGCACGATATTGTCTAAATAGTCTTTCAGCTCAGTTAAAACAGCCGCTTTACCCGGGAAAGAATCGTTGAACTCGGCGTTGCGGTCTTTTTTATATTGCTCCAATGCGGCCAACAGCAAACCCCGTTTACTCTCAAATGCACAATAGATTGACCCCGGGTGCAATCCAGTTGCTTTTTTTAAATCTTGCATACTGGTTTTGCCATAACCTTTGTCCATAAAGGCTGTCATGGCAGCTCTTAATACTTTTTCGCAATCAAACTCGGCACTTCGCATAATAACACTGTCTTTTTCGGGGTTACTTGGCGCTGATTATAACCTTATTTGAACGTTCATTCAAAATAATACTTGAACGCTCGTTCAAGTAGGTGTATCTTGAATGAACATTCAAGATAGGAAGCACCCCAATGACCGATAACCTTTTTCAATCTTTTGCGCTTAACGATAAACTTAATTTGACCAACCGAGTATTAATGGCCCCGTTAACTCGCTGCATGGCAGATGATGATTTGGTGCCAACTCAGGCGATGGCTGAATACTATGGTCGTCGTGCCCAAGCGGGTTTGATCATTAGCGAGGCGACAATTATTCGACCCGATGCACAAGGTTACCCGAATGTACCGGGACTTTTTTCATTGGCGCAAATCGAAGGTTGGCGCAAAGTGACTCAGGCTGTTCACGACAATGGCGGCAAAATATTTGCCCAGTTATGGCATACCGGCAGGGTTGCTCATCCTCACTTTTATGGAGGTGGTGATGTATTGGCACCATCGGCAGTAGGGGTTGAGGGCAGTGTACCAAGAATGCGCGAATTGACTTATCAAGTGCCAAAAGCGGCAAGTCATGAAGATATTGAAGGGCTGGTTAATGATTTCGCTATAGCTGCCGAAAATGCGATATTGGCAGGTTTTGACGGTGTAGAACTGCACGGTGCCAATGGCTATTTAATCGACCAGTTTTTGCATCATGATAGTAACCAAAGAACTGACGAATATGGCGGCAGCCCAGAGAATATGGTTCGTTTTCCATTGGCCGTTGTCGATGCTGTAATTGCAAGAATTGGACAAGAACGGACCGCACTGCGAGTGAGCCCGGGTGCTTATTTTAATATCGCGCCAGACAACCGCGACCGTGGAGTGTTCGACCATTATTTTGCCGAGTTAGAGCGACGAAACTTGGCTTACGTACACATCGGTATTTTTGATGACAGCATGGAGTTTGACTATTTGGGCGGCCGTGTGTCGGACTATGTACGCGCCAACTACAGTAAAACGCTAGTCGGTAATGGGGGTTACTCGGCGCAGAATGCCAGCACGGCGATTGCACAAGACAAATTCGATTTGATTGCCATAGGCCGACCTTTTATTGCTAACCCTGATTATGTCAGCAAAGTAAAATCAGGTGCTGACTTGGTCGATTATTCAGAAGAAATGCTAGCGAGTTTGGTATAGATTTATCGTTACGAATAACTGGCGAACCAATTTAACAACTTAAACAGGTAACATAATCATGGATAATCAATCTTTATATACGCCTCCAAAAGTTTGGAAGTGGGAGAGTGAAAGTGGCGGTGCTTGGGCTGGGATTAACAGACCAATTGCTGGCGCTACCGCGCAAAAAGAGTTGCCTGTGGGGCGTCATCCGTTGCAACTTTATTCAATGGGCACACCAAACGGCGTTAAAGTGACCGTTATGCTCGAAGAGTTGTTGGCGTTAGGGTTTGAAGGGGCAGAATATGATGCCCATTTAATAAAAATTGGCGATGGTGACCAGTTTGGCAGTGGTTTTGTTGATATTAACCCTAATTCGAAAATTCCGGCATTGATGGACCGCAGCACAGGCGAGCCTGTTAGAGTATTTGAGTCAGGCGCGATTCTGTTATATTTGGCTGAAAAATTCTCGGCGCTTATCCCCGAAGAACCCGCGTTACGGGCAGAGTGTATGTCATGGTTGTTTTGGCAAATGGGTAGTGCGCCTTATTTAGGTGGTGGTTTTGGCCATTTTTACGCTTATGCGCCAACAAAAATTGAATATGCCATTGACCGTTTTACCATGGAAACCAAACGCCAAATGGATGTGCTCGACCGTCATTTGGCCAACAACGAATATTTCAGTGGGCCGCAATACAGTATTGCCGACATCGCCATTTGGGCGTGGTATGGCGCGCTAGTGCTTGGCAAACTATATGATGGCGCCACTGAATTTCTCGATGCATCTAGCTATAAACACCTTAACCGTTGGGCGCAACAAGTGAGTGAACGAACAGCGGTACAACGTGGCGCAATGGTCAATAAAACTTGGGGTGAAGCTCATGAACAATTGCCTGAACGGCACGAGGCAAGTGACTTTGATGAGTTGGCTCAGGTTACGGCTGAAAGTTAGGCAGTTAAGGCTGATGTTATTGTCGTAGGCGACACTTGGGTGTCGCTTTTAATCGATTCTAGCGAGACTGGAGCCTCGCCTATGGTTAAAATTTCGACATCTATTCAGTTGAGTTTCCCGCTGCTTTGCTTTGTTTCATTATGATTATCCATCCTTAAAATACTTAGCATAAATGGCTCTGATTTTATAAATTGGCAGGTGCTGTACAACTCTTTGGGGATTATTCTCAACATTATTAAAGGTAAACTTAAAAGCGCTATGCGGTTTGTATTTTTCTACAAAGTTAGTTAATGAAACAGCCCGCTTGAAACTAAAGAGTTCATTTTCTTCTTCAGGAAATGCCATACTACTTACAACCTCATTCAAGACAAATACTTCGGCAACAAAACCTTTATATGCGTCTTTTCCTGCCTTGATCCCCTGATAAGTCATTCCTATCATTTTTGTTAAGATGCCGACGTCATGTGGCACTAATTTGAACATATTGTCTTTTTTCTGGAAGTCCATATTAAAGTGATAACCAATTTGGTATTTTTTACGATGTGACCTTAAATCTGATTTTTGAGTTTGCGTTGTCGTTCCATGTTAACGCCAATTACGTTGCGCTTGAGGCCAGAATCATCATTGGAGAATAAAGACAAACTGATGGTTGTCTTCTCCACGGATATTAACGAAGATGAAATGGCATTTTAATTGAGACTTTCAGGCGTGCTATGAACTTGCAAAATTGTGAGGATGGGGCCAGAAACTGACCCCTTTAGATTTCTATTGGAGATTAAGCGTTACAGTGGCTATTGAAGATTTTAATCCTTCACTATCAACTGCTCTGAATGTAAATTTATGATTGCCAAATAAACATTTTCCGAAAAAAGGCATTGTCCATAAAGTATCTTCGATGACAAATGCAAAAAGACGAGCGTCTTTTTCTAAAATTTCTATTTTTAGTGGTCCACCCTCAGCATCTACAGCAAATTGGCCCCACGGAAACTGTGTGGTTTTGCATTTGTTGACGGTTATAGTCTGCGATATCGCCGTAGGTGCAGTATTTGCCGCTGGCGTTACGGTTTGAATAGCAGACACTGAACCGCTGCAACCGGCAGATGGGCTACAAGCCTGAACGCGGTAGTTGTAGTTACCCGCAGTTGACTGACTGGTCACAAAAGAATAGCTGGTCTCACTCCAATGCTGGCGGGTTCTGGTTGCTACCAGTGATTCGCTACCACCATTTAAGCTTTGGTAAACTGAGTAAACAGTGCCATCAACCGCACCACCAGATGGGGTCCAAGATACATTGTATGAGGTGCCTGCGCTGACATCTAATGGCGAAACACTTAAGTTATTCGGGTTGCTCGGCGCGGTGTAGACGTAAACCCGGCGCCATGGACTCAAACTACTACAACCCGCGCTATTACAGGCTTTGTACTTGTAATAACGATAGCCGTAGTCGTAATGCGTGAAACTGGCCGACAACTGGCTGCCAGATTGGACCTGACTATAGTTTGAGTCGGTAGTACTTTCATAGAGTTCGTAATAAGTGGCACCCGACACGCTGTTATAGGTAATCGCGTAAGGCAAACCGACGGGTTTGTAACTCGAACCATACAGGCCTGGGTAAGCAGTAGGTGTTGCAGGTGCACCAACTATCGATTGAGTGTTACCACTTTGCGATTGAGTGTAGCTGTGTAGCGACTGAACGTTGTTGTCGACGGTTCGAATGTCATTGTTCAGCACGGGTATTTGCTGCTGGTCAACATCTGAAGGTAAAAGGTTAGTTGCCAAGGCATTGGGAGTTGGTAATGCTAAAAGTAAAGATAATGTTAAATACTTCATGTTTATATCGTCCGTTTGTACTAAAAGTGGCCGCAAAGATATAGAGTGATTTAATAATTGTCAATATTTTTCTGCTTTATATTATGCTTGTGCCCATTTTGTGCTTTGGCTTTGTTTGCGTTAGCGGTAGGTTATTGAGTGTGTTGGGGTAATCCTGTAGTGTATTAATTGATTCAATTGTTTTAAAAGGATGACCCAGCCCATGAAACTAGAAAAATGTACAAAATGCAGTAATGACTTGCCCTTTTCAGCATCAAAAAGCACCATCGTTTGTCCTTTTTGTGGGGCGACGCATAAAGTAGAAAAATATTATAGTAAACAACCTTCCAACTTGAAGGCGTCAACAAAAAAGAAAACAGATGATTTAGACGCTATTATTGCTGCATGTATCATTATCAGCTAGGGCTTGTTGAAATGTAGTATCGCCACAAAGGCCTATTGCCAGCAGCTAGGTATTCGGTGAGTTTGTGGGGGCTATCATTGAATAAGTCGATGGTAGACCCCTTTATATTTGAACGTACAGATTAGACGATTCAAATTTTAATCGTGTATTACCACGAGGTTTGCCAATTAACAGTAAGTTCTCATTAAGTCACAAGCAAAGTTATAACCCTGATTGCACTTATAGGTAAAGTGGACACACAAATCATCAAGTGCGCTGGCGTTACCACTAAGACTCAGACCCAAACCCAATCCCATGACCAGTAAAGCGTTTTTAAGTTTCTTATTTTTCATTTTTAAATTCCTATGGTATTCATTATTATTAATTTTTTAGATTTATATCAATTACTTACTGCCTAGGCAGCGAATTGATAGTAGCAGCTATTGGGGTCAGTGCAAAAATCTGGTCAAATCAATTGCTGATGGTAATTTGGAAAACGTAAACTATTGATTCCACTCAAAACTTGGTCTGTTTTTTAAACTATGGTTTGAATAACCTGATTGCGACCATTTGATTTGGCTTGATACAAGGCTTTGTCGGCTATATCAATCAGCGTTTTACTGTTTGATTTTAACTTGCCTTCTAAATGTAAAATGCCAACGCTAACGGTCACCTTTTTGAGCTGGCTTTCTTCATGCGAGATAGTTAAATCACCGACCATATCAACCAGTCTTTGACCATGGTTAATAGATTCTTGACGACTGCTATCGGTTGAAAACACAATAAATTCTTCTCCGCCAAATCTGGCACAAATATCTGTTGCACGAGAAAAACAGCTAAGCATCGCTTTTGCGATATTCACCAAGCAAGTATCACCTGCAAGGTGTCCATAATGGTCGTTATACAGTTTAAAATGATCGACGTCGATCATATATACCGACACCGTCAGGCCGTATCGCTGGGCAATGCGTAATCTGACTGGGCATTCCATGTCGAAATAATGCCTGTTCTTTAATCCGGTTAAACCATCGGTGTCAGCTTTTCTTTCTAGCACTTTATTGGTTGAGCGTAGCGCGTGCATTTCATTGATGATTCTTTGTTCAAAGAGAATTTTTTCAGTCACATCTTTTTGAATGCTGATAAAAAACAACGGTTTGTCGTCTTGAATTATGGGTGATAAACTCAATTCATTCCAAAAGGGTTCGCCATTTTTACGATAATTTTTAAGGGTTATTAATAGTGGTGTATTACCTGTCAGTGCTTGTCGAATTTCTTCAACATGCGCCTGCTCAGTATCTTCACCTTGCAAAAATCGACAATTTTTGCCCTGCACTTGATCAAACGAATACCCTGTTATCGATTCGAACGATTTGTTGATATAGATTAGTGGAAAGCCTTTTTCAGTAGCATCAGCAATAGCAACGCCATCTCTTAAATCCTTGAATAAGAGGGTCAATAGCTCAAGGTTAACTGGAAGATTTGCAGGTAGCAAAAGACACGCTCCTCAATTTAATTTCCTATCAATTGATAGGTTTAATACTAAAAAGTTTAGGTCATTTCGCTTTTTATAGCAACGCTCGTACAGCGTTGTTCAATGGTTGTTTTTTGATTTGGTAAACACTTGATTTAAATGGAACAAATACTGAGCAATGGGCCAGATCATGTTGTTTAAAAACAGCAATATCAGGCTTTAAATCATGGTTTTTTATTCTCATTTTCACCGCCAATTGTGGCTTTGCATCAAGTCTTTTTGCTTACATTTTAAAGTGAGCAACGGCGTCACCCAGCGTTTGGGCTAAACGGGCAAGTGCTTGCGTTGATTCTACAGCTGTTTCGGCATTATGAGCGCTTTTTTTCGAAATCTGATTAACTGCCACCACATTTTGGTTGATTTGTTCCGCCGTGGTGCTTTGTTCTTCTGAGGCGCTGGCAATTTGGGTATTCATGTCATTGATTCTGGCAACGGTCTCAGATATTTTGTCCAGCGCTTTGCCGGAGCTTGCCGCTTCGGTCATGCTCGAATCAACAAAAACACGGCTCTGATCCATTGCAGCCACAGCATCATGCGTGCCTTTTTGTAAACGCGCTATCAGTGTTTGAATTTGCTCAATGGATTCTTGGGTGCGTCTTGCAAGGTTGCGAACTTCATCGGCAACCACCGAAAATCCTCGTCCTTGCTCACCCGCTCTGGCCGCTTCTATGGCTGCATTTAATGCCAATAAGTTGGTTTGATCAGCAATTTCTCTAATGACATCCAAAATACCACCAATGTTGTCTGCCTCTTGAGCAAGGTCAGTTAAGCTGGTTGAGGTATTGGTAATGACATCTTCAAGTTTATTAATGGAGCCGATTGTACGTTGCACAACCAAACTACCGGTTTGTGCTTCATTACTGGCCTCGCTGGCAAATTCAGCCGCATTTGCTGCGCTTTGTGCAATTTCAATGACTGTGGCTGTCATTTGATTCATTGCCACGGCAACCTCATCGGTCATCAGCAATTGTTCGTGGGCACCTTCACTGGAATTGGCTGTAACGCCACGTAACGCTTTAGCTGATTCATTAAGGCCTGAACTGGCTTGTGTCATATTACCAATGATATCTTTAAGGTCTGAGGCTGTGGTTTGTAGCGCACTCAAGAGCATATTTATCTCATTTTTACCTGGTGCTACTTTTTCAACCTTTACAAGTAAGTTACCCTCTGAGAGGCTTTTAGCCACACCAACGGCAGTTCGTATCGGTTTAGTTATGCTGTTTGAAATTAACAGTCCGGAAATACCTGAAATCAGTATCGCCAGTAACCCCCCACCAAAAATCACCACAATAGCCAAAGAAGAAGCGGCAGCGGCGTCTTCTTGACGGATCCTCATCAATCTTTGCTCTTCATCAACAATGGCTTTAACTTTGCTTCTGAGTCCGTCCATGTAACCTTTACCTTGTTTCTTGGCAAACTCTTTGTTAAGTACTTCTACATTTTTAAATCTATTGGTCTCACTTACCAAGACTATGGCGGGTTTGGCATAAGCGTTGATCCAGTTTTGTACGCTGGTTTGTAGTTCAGCGCCTTGTATGTCAGACAACAGGTCGAGCATTTTATCTTTATCTTCGTTATAGGTTTGCAAAAACGATTCATCACGATTGAGCATAAAACCCAGTAAATCGGCTTCCATTTTGATTATTGTCGTGAGAATTTGGCTGCCGTCATCGTTAAACTGACCGTTGGCTAAGGCGTTACGTATCTTGTTCATGTTTTGTTCGCCAACGGTTGAGTGATTCAGTTCAAAAAGTTGGTTGTTAATCACTTCTCCAGCTCGAACGTTTTTTCGTAACTCAATCATATTCTCAGCATAAACTCGCCATTGTGCTGCATCTTTGGCGACTTTGTCGAAGCGTTTTTGTTGTGCTGGATTATCACTGGTCAGTTGTTTAACTGATAAAATTAACTGGTCGAACTTTATTTGCCCTGCAAAATAGGGTTCTAGATAATCTTCTTGTGCACCCACTGCAAAACCTCTCAATCCGGTTTCCTGATCAACCATCGCATTTATTAAACCATTGGAGTCGCCAATGACTTTGTAGGTATGTTCAATCATCTTCGCTGTTGAATTAAGCGTATTAATTGAATTAAAAACAATGCCAGACAGAATAATTAACACCGTCACTGAAATACTATTACCAAGGAATAACTTCTTACGAATGGACATAGCTGAAAACGTCATTATATAACCTTATTATTTAGTCGTTTGAGGCATCACAGGACCACTGATTAGTGGTACGTTTCAATGCGTTGCTGTATTTGCGAACGTTCACAAAAAGTTTTAATCGTCCAATTGATATTTGGCAGATAGTGCTATTTCGTCACTATCATCAATATTTAAATCATCTCAATATATTTTCTATTGTTTTTTTTCGGCTAATTACATGGTTATTATTACTATTTTTCGTGTTTAATTATTGCTACTTTTTGTTAACAAGTAGCAGCTCAAAAGCATCGCAATAAATAGGTCATTTGCAATGTGAGTAATGGGTCTATTACTACTACGTATGTAAACAATAAAAAGATCACTAATTTCAAAAATATTGTTCGTAAAATAAAGTGTATGGTTTTAATATGTTGAATTATAAGGTTTTTCTGTTAATTTTTTACTGTTTTAATTATATGTGATTAACGTATGATGGTGCTATATGAATGAAAAACAACAAAAATGAGTACGACAAGAACGTTGAAGTTTAGTGATAGAATGTTTTCTTTGATATTAACAAGATATTGACCTACGATTAATGCTAACTAGGCAGTTATCTATTCTTGATTAGGGGCATATTATGTTTTTGGTTCGTTTGATTTACGTAAGTGAAGTGGTCAATGCATTTGATGAAAGTGATGTTCAGCAAATTCTAGCAGCAGCGCGAAAGAACAATGACAAATTGGGTGTTACGGGTATGTTGTGTTTTCATAATCATTATTTTTTGCAATGTCTTGAAGGAGCACGATCAGAGGTAAATAAAATCTATCAAGAGATATTAAAAGATCCACGCCATTTTAATATTGTGCTTTTGGAATACAAAGAAATTGCAGCTCGTGAATTTGATGCTTGGTCTATGGGGTATGTGCCAGAATCTAAATTGATTAAAAAGATAAACTTAAAATACTCAGGTAACGATATTTTTT
This sequence comes from uncultured Alteromonadaceae bacterium, assembly GCA_938085045.1. GTDB lineage: Bacteria > Pseudomonadota > Gammaproteobacteria > Enterobacterales > Alteromonadaceae > JABSOG01. The sequence goes on along the minus strand of CALKGI010000015.1, from coordinate 12,052 downwards.
CACCTTATGAAATGCTCGGTGAAAGTTGCCACAAAATGATGATAGAACTCAAAAATGATGTGCCCTTTATTTGATGAATATAACAAAGTAAAGTAAAGCAATCGACAGCGATTTGACGATTGCTATCTACTGGTTCAATCCAAGTGCTTTTTGCTTCACCTTGGTTAAACCCGATGAAACCAAACGATGAGATTCTGTTAGGTAATATTGTAGGTCTTGGTCATTATCTGGCTTGCTATCAAACAGTTGTATCCACTTCATGCCTCGGTTGGCAAAATAAGGCGCGGGTTTATAACCTTCAACTTCACTTAAAAAACCAAAATTTTGCTCTGATGTTTTAAAGATATAAGCTGGTTGTTTATCGTCTGACCACCCGCCGATGGCAAACACTTTGCCACCGACTTTCCATACATGTGAGTTGCCCCACTGCATAACATAGGTTGTTGCGGGTAAAGCCCTGCAAAACTGGTTAAATTGTTCGTAATTCATGAATGGCTCTGCTCATAATAGGGTGTATATCGCTTATATATACGATATACACCTTTAACAATTTAGTCATCATCAATATAAACTTCTCTATCGATACTGAGCAAATATTCAATCAAATCAGCTTGTTCGCCCTGTGCAAAGGCTCTTTGGTGAGTGCCTTTGGTAAACACGTCACTTAAGGTAAGTGCACTGCCATCATGAAAGTAGGGCGCACTATCCCACAACTCAATTAAGCTGGGTGTTCTAATTGAAGATAAGGTACCGCCCAAGCGATTACCCGATGCTGAGGTAATAGTGCCAACATCATGGGTTAAGCCATCGCGATAGGCATTACCGGTATGACATTCACCGCAATTTTGATTATCGAAAACGGTTTTACCTCGTAAGGCCGCTTCGCTAAAAGCACCGGTATAGGTTCGATGTGGCGAGCGTTTAACTGTGTCTTTTCCTAACCCGTTAACGTAAGCGGCCAGAGCATCGAGTTCGCTGTTTAGACCTGTGCTTACATGGTTAAGCGGCGATGTTGTGTTGGTAAAGGTTCTGCCTGGTATTAACCCCTCACCACCATTGAGCTGTTCCATTTGAACCTCAAAATCTTGTACTTCATCAAAGTTACCCGACCAATGTAAATTGCCAAATCGAGTGCCGCTTGCGCCATTAAGCGACAAGGTATTACGTAACCCTTCGCCCATACTGGTGATGTCCCAAGTCATTCCGTCATGGCCGCCGCCTGCATGACAGGTTGCACAGGTCATGTAACCTTCTAATCCCATTTGTGGCATACGTGAATGATAAAATAGCTTTAAACCTTCAAGCTCTTGCTCAGGTAATACTTCTTCTGTGACAGTGCTCAGTGTTACTACGTTTTGGCTTAAGCGACCATCATGTAAAAAGCCCGCAACATCAATTGCGCTTACGCTCCTGTCGGTGAAGTTCTTAACGTATAAGGTTCTTAAAGTGGTGCACATATCTTGCGGTGCCATGCCAGTATTGAACTGTGCACTGGTGTTTTCGCTTAAGTTATTGGCCACAACAATGTTGTTGCCCTGTAATGCATGAACACGAATATTGGGATTGGCCAAAAACGTCACCGCTGATGGGTCGGCACCATTGTCTAAATCACTGGTGCCCGCTCTGGTTGTTGGGTCAACATTGGCATCTCGGTTATTAACCAAATCGATAGTGGCAATCATCGGCCGTACTGTATTGTCGCCATCTAATGGCAAACCATTTTGCTGTAAACCCCGGCCAACATTGGCTTTAGACGCACTAACATAGGCCGCTGTGCCGTCTTGGTTAATGACGATACTCGATAGGTAATTTGGCACACCCATACCATGGTCAATATCATCGGGCACTAAGACTTTGTTGATGTTAATGATGCGACTCAAAGCCAGTCCGTCGGAAATATTCAAGTCATAAACCTGACCTTGCGCCATGGTCGAAATGAATCGAGTAACGAGTAATCTATTGCCTGTTACAGCCATTGCCTTGGGCGTAGGGCCAACATAAACACGGTTGATAATTTCTCGCGTTTCTATATCTATTTCGATTACTTCGCCACTGCCGTACAGCGCCACATACAGAGAATCGCCATTAACAACAGAGGCAATCGGTTGAGTACCATGGCCGGTATCAATAGAAAACCGCGGGTTGCCATCACTATTGTGAAATATCACCTTGTCATCATCGCGATAAGTTACCGCATATAAATGAAACCATCGATGGAATATGTGACTAACCGATGTTGGGTGTTGATAGCCCAGTTTGATTTCTCGGCGCAGTTCTGGCGATACCCCATAGGTAACCGGATTCTCATTTTGACTGATAATAGACACGCTGTCGTTGTCAGGATTGACCACCCAAATATCGGCATTTTCGGTAGGGGCGTCACAACTCAATTGACTTGATTTGTTGGCGTAATAAGGCGTTTCGCTATAAGAGGGCACAATGTCACCATTGGCAGACCCATCATCGCCGTCAGGCCCAGTTAATACGCCATCATCGGTGGTGAATACAAAGCTGTAATCATCCATGGTATTGCCGATGTAATCTTGAATACCAACAACAGTCATTCTATAACGAGTGTTCGCCGCCAAATACGCTTCAGGCCAAATAGACATAATGCCGGTATGCGATAATTGGTGTTTAAAATCAATTGGTTCATTGGTGGTTAAATTGGTCACGGTTACTGAGTTATGCACGGTCTCTGAGCGCAAGGTTTCGGGAATATGCAAATGAATAAACCCGTCAACAGGGTAGTCAGTTTGATTGGCCGTAGGCCTATGGCCCGCAATATATGGTGCTCGTGTGTCGGGCGCATCATCGGTGACAAAGAAACACATGCCTTGTTCGTTCACATCTGGCGTTCGCCACCAGTCATAACCACCAAATACACCGACTTGGCCTAAGGGTCTGAAGTACTGACTGGCATCACATTGATTGGCAATATCTTCGAATTTATAAACAATGTCGGCAAATTCTGCTGACGAAATACTTTGGTCGGCATAGGCTGACTCACAAGCCGTGATGTCGACTTTAAAGTGATCAACATACACATAATTGTCTTGAAAGTTGATGTACATCGGGTCGCTTGAACCATCGCCATCAGCAGGGTCAATAGGGCTTTGGTCAAAATAAAGTTCGCACGTTAATGCTGGTTCACTTGGGTTGGTAAAATCAACAATATACAGGGCAGGGTAGTCTCGTCTTGGCGTTACACCATCTCGCTGGCGCGCCGCAAATACCATTTTATTGGTGCCGTAAGACTCAACCCAATAACCGCCAATGCCGACTTTGTGGCCATTGGGCTCGGTGAGTTCTGGCTGATAAACACTTAATAGGCTCGGAATGCGGCCCTCTTTAAATCCTTCTACATCATAAATGGCAAGCCCGGTTGACTGCTGGTCAGAGGCAACAACCAATAAATTGCCCAACCAAGAAGAAAACCCAGTGACACCGGTTAACGATAAGTGATTCCAGTAAACCAAAGGTTCGCCCAACCAAACACCTAATTCTGACGGGCCAAAAATCTCTTCCCATTGCGTGCCCTCTAAAGACCATGGTTGATCGGGGCCTGACTGCATATGTCTGCTTTGGTCGCGAATGGCAAAAGTGCCCGCTGGCTGAAAACCATAATCCCAATAGGTGCGAACGTGGTAAGGCGCCGTTAAATTGATATAACCACCGGGGTTAAAACCCCAGCCATGAAAGTTGTTCACGACGAGTTGATCGTTGGCTGTTGCGCCACTGGCGTCAAAACTCAAATCGCCTGAGTTACCGGCATAAAGCAAAGGCCCCAGCACATCGTCAAACCTTATCACTGTTGCATGTGCGCCAATTGGCATACTGGCAAAACAGGTATCGCAGGTTAGCGAACGAATGAGGGTAGGGTTGGTTAAATCAGACAGGTCCCAGGCGGTGTCTTCAAAGCGAATGCCATCAGGCCCTAGATTTGTTGGGCTACTGCCGGGGGCTTCGGGTAGATTTATTAACACCGGGCCTATCGGCAATAAGTCGGCAGTACGGCCAAACTCAACACCTCGTTTGGTAATAAATTCGCCTTGAGTGCCGTAATCTCTATTTTGCGGGTAATCGGCAGCAAAAGCGCTGCTGCCCAAGCATAAGCTCGACAACGACAAAACCAGTGTTTTGGCGGTTACTTTGGTAAAGCGCATAAGAAAATGTTCCATTATAAACCCTCCACATTGACGGCACCGCTAAAAATGCTGTTGCCGAGCGAGTCATAGCCTTCAATCATTAGGCTGGTTATGCCATCAAAAACCGATAAATCTGTAAATGTATATTCCGTTGCTGTGGTGGTGAATACTCGTGGTGTCCTGTTATGACTCATCAATAAAACCCTAAAGCGGATTGCGTTACCACTGCTCCAATAGACATGAGTGCTGGTGTCGCTTGGTTCAATATTCACAAAGCTAATGGAGGTTAGTTTTATTTGTGGTGTAGTTGGTGTTGTAGGTGTTGTAGGTGTTGTAGGTGTTGAAGGCGTAGTTGGGTCGGTTTCGCCATTTGGGCTGGTGTCGGCGTTATCACCAATACCGTCACCATCGGTATCGGTGGTTTCGCTGGCGTCATTAGGGAATACATCTGCATTATCGCCTACGCCATCGCCGTCAGTGTCGGTGGTTTCGCTGGCATCATTTGGAAAAGCGTCAATATGGTCAAGTACACCATCGTTATCGCTATCTTGTTTGGCTGGTAGTGCTGCTTTATCCCAACCATAAAATTCACTTACAACATCTAGTGCAACCTGTTGATAATATTGTGCTTTGGCAGGTATTAGCTCACCAGATTCAGGGAATGGGGTTTGCGGAAATAAACTATCGCTATAACCACTCCAACCTCGGTGGTTAAAGCCAATATTATTGGTCGACAGTAAAGGGTTGCGACCATAAACGGCGGTATGAATCACCAAAGCAACCAGATATTCGCCCTCGGGGCTTAAATGGCCGATACGGTGTTGGCCATTATCCGCAGGATTAATTGAATAATCAGGAGATTTAAACATTTCGCTGGTAAAGTCTCGGGCACCGTTTGGTCGGTTATCTTGTTGATATTGGTCATAGACACGAGACAAAGACAAAGCAGCAGGTATTAGCCTTAATCGATTGGCCTGTTGCGCTAGCTGTTCATCCTCAGGCACATAATAAAGGCTGCCATTTTCTGTGCTGGCGTCAATATTGCCATTAACTGTGTTAATTACTTTTTTCCATCGAGGTAGCAAGCTGTCGATTTGTTCACGCCAGTTATTCAAATTGCCATCTTTAATAAACGGCCAGCTTTGCAGAAAATAGGTCTGTGAATTCGGATTGCCCTCATGTAAAGCATTAGCAAAGCGCGAAAGGTACTGACTGGTATTGCCCCACATATGTGGTATGGCATTGCCACCATCAGTTAAAATTAACGTTGAATAATCACCTGATTGAAAACCTTCAGTACTGCTATAAACAACCCCATTGTGTTGGGCGTGGCCAGCTTTAGCACTTGCTCGAAAGCCCCCGTCAGGTGATATTTCGTCACCCCAAAGGCCAAATAAAAAACCGCCCAGTTGATAGTCGTACTCGGCTTGATAACCAGCATCTTGGCTAATGTTACTTAACATCGACTGCATTGAATAAGGTAATGCACTCATATTGCCTAAGAAAAAAAGCTTGCCAACATCAGCGCCATTAGGGATTGCAAGCGGCGTACTTTGGCTATGACTGGCAAGCACCGTGATGTTGACTTTGGCATAACCCATTTCGCTATCTGGAGTTTTAGTGCCATAGATAAAGCCCGCTTGGCCAACAAATTCGGGGTTGGGTGTAAAAGTAAAGCTGCCTGCGGATAAATCAAAACTCAGTTGACCATTTTCCCAATCATCAACATAGGTAATGTTAAGTGTTTGCTCTTCAGATACAACATCGTTAGCTAATAGCTGCGCGGCTGAAAACACAATTGGCGTGTTTTGTTCAGTGGTTAATTCATCGTTATTAATCGAAAATGCCCAAATCGAGCTGCTAAATAGCAACAGGCTTGCAAGTAAATACTCTAGGGTTTTTATATAGTGGGTTGTCTTCATAGACATGACGTTTATTCCTGATTTAGTCAATAAACAGCCATTTGAGCCATTGTAGAATAGCTCTTTTCGGTAGCCCGGCTAACTTTATTCATACTCTATTGAATATCAAAAAAGTCCCGTGGTTTTGGGTCCTTACCTCACGGTAAGTTTGGCTTTATCGACGATTTTTTGTTATTAACAGGCAAGCTCTATTTACAGCAACTTACCCATGACAATGTACTTTTACTGTTAGTAAGTAGGCACAGGTGTTGTGTTACTTAGTGCAGTATTGGTAGGGCGTTAAGGATACTCGCAAGGTTGTTTAAAACTGTGAGCTAGCTCTCAAATTTTAAAAAACGTGATTTAATGCTTAGTTGCAAGAGGGTGTAAATAGCTCACTCCTACGGCATATCCAAAATCTGGTAAATTTTGTTCGCGAGATTTTGTGGTTTATTCGAAAGTTCACCTTTACCACCCCTTGTTATTCATTCTCAGGGCGCTGTTTAAAGAAATCACAACCCATTGAATTTAAAAAACAAAAGTCATTAGAGGCTCAAATATTGAGCTTTTTGTCGCAAATTTGAACAAATAACACGAAATTTTTTTATTGAATTACGTTACCTTTTGTCATGTATTCCTTCGGTCACAATCTGACCGCTCATTCAGTGGTAAAGAGCATTGGAATGCATCAATGGTAATCAATGGAGACGTAGTAATGAAAAAATTAAGTGCAATCATCAGTTTAATTCTTGGCACATCAGTATTCGCCGCACCCGCTATAGCAACCTCAGTAGAGGTTGGTTTAATAGAGGTCGGTAATGGTGTACAGACCGTTAATATCAGCGGTTTCACTAACCCGGTTGTTATTGCCGGCGTGCCTACTTTCAACGATATTTCACCGGGCACAGCCAGTGTGTCTAATGTTACAGCCACCAGTTTTGACATTCGCTTTAAAGAATGGACTTATCAGGATGGTGTTCACAACCTCGAAAAAATTCCTTACATGGTCATCGAGAAAGGTCGTCATGTCATGAATGATGGCAGCGTTTGGGAAGCAGGCGTACAAAGCCAAGATCAGGGGCAAGATAATTTGTTCTTTTCTCAGCCATTTGACGGCACACCGGTAGTATTACAAACCAATCAAACACAAAACGAAATCGACACCTATGCCACCCGTGCTTTTAGTGTTAGTTCACACGCCTTTGGTTCTAAATTGTTTGAACAGGAGCTAGGTGGTGCGCATGGCGTTGAGGTCACAGGTTACGTGGCTATATACAGCTCAACAGGATCAGGCAAAACCGACAACGGCAAACGTTTTCTGTTGTCGAAGAAAAACATTGGCAGTGCAGGCGTAGTGGCGGGGCTTGGCATGTTAACCATGCAAGAAGAAAAATCGGCAGACAGCGAAACCAGCCATAATGACGAAGTGTTGGGAATTGTAGATCTCGACGGCAAAATTTTTGCTCATGACAATAGTCTGTTTGGCGGTGACGCTATGTCATTGCGTTATTCGTCGTCGTACGAGACATTACCAACCGAAACCTCTGGCCCTAACGACAATATTGCCATGGTCGGTACCAATGGTCTGGTGGCAGCCAGTTACGCAGCCAATTATAGTCACGCAACGGTTTATGGGCCGTCATCTGCATTTGATGGGCATGTTTATTACCAAAGTAAAATCAATCCAGATGCAGGTGCACCACAAGGTGGTGGTACTTGGATTTCGAACATGGCAGCCCCTCGATGGCTTTCTACAGACTTTGGCACAACCGCTTATATCACTGGTTTTAGCACTCAAGTGATTACCAGTTATGCTGCTCGTTCGCCCAAAGATGTGATTGTGCAGGTGTCTGATAACAATTTGGATTGGTTTGACCATGAAACGGTTGTTCTGACTCAACAAAACGCCAATGTTACCTTGGCAAATGCAGCCACAACCCAACATATCCGGTTAATGATCACCAGCAACTACGGTAATTCTTACTTGCAAATTGGTGAGTTAGAATACTATGGAACATTCGTAGAAGCTGAAACTCCAACAACACCTGAGGTAGTCGCTGGCACCAGTTGTAAAGATATTTTAGACAATAACGCCGGTTCAGCGACTGGTATTTATCTTATTGACCCAGACGGTAGTGGTAGCGTGCCTGCCTTCAACGCGCACTGTGACATGACAACGTTAGGCGGCGGTTGGACGCTGGTGGCCATTAAAGACAAGGCTTCATTTCCAGCGCCTTTGGCCAGTAGCGTAACTGACTTGTCAATCACTGAAGCGGTATTAACATCCGATAAATGGACAGCGTTAAGAGACATCTCTACCGAGATATACACTCAAGGCAGCACTGATGTATGGGCTACTTATAACGTTGCTCAGCTTATGGCATCGACCTGCATACCATTGACCGACAATCTTGAAGATTCATCGATTGCACAAGTCGAAGCTGATTGCTCAAGCAGTGGTGTTGATTATTCTACGATTGGCAGCACACAGACCAACTATTCAACGGCTATGTACGATTTGTCTGCCACCAAGATTATGACTCAACAGGGCGGCGCAGACTGGGAAAGCGGCGGCAACTGGGCTAACCCACCGATTAGCTATATGTATGTGAAATAAGGTTTTACGTTTATGAAGTTTGAGGGAGCCTGTGGCTCCCTTTATATGTTTAAGCAACTGACGAAATCAAACGACTTAGTGAAATACACCTACGTTGCCATTAAGCAACATCAGTTTGAGGAAGTTCGGTTATATTCTCAGGTCTATCCATATTTTCAGCGTGCCAAGTATCTAATTTAGCCTGCATGTTAATCCAAACGGCTACGCCTGTGCCTGTAGATTCAGCTAAGCGTCTGGCCATCAAGTGTGAGCACTTTGCTTTGCCATTTACGAATTCGCTGAGGGCCTTTCTAGTTACCCCTAAGTGCTGTGCTGCTGATGTGATAGATATCCCTCTTTCATCTAAAATAGTAAATTTGAAAAATTCACCGGGATGCGAAGGTTTTCTGATTTGTTTCATGTTGGCTCTCCAAGAAACTCGCTCTGGTCATTAAGGAGCGATGATATTTACAATTATTGATTTCCATTAGCATGGGTTATTTTTTTTAACTAACGAGCTTTTATTTGCTTGCCGTGATAGTCAGCGTAATCGAGAAAAACGGCACCATCTTCTTCAATTTGAAATGTGATACGCCAGTTACCATTGACTTGAATACTAGGGCCTGTTCATCTTTTGAGTTGAAATTTTGTTTGAATTCAAAGCGCTTTAATCGCGGCGGCCGTTATGATGCCTAGTCATCTAAGTGAATAACGGACAACAAAGAGTAAAGCGCTTTGAAACGAACCCGAAGGGCAGCGTTTGTTTGTCCTTTCTACTGCGTTATCGCTGATTTATGTAGAACAACTACACTGCATCACCTCTGCCTTGTATAAAGAACAAACAACTCGCTGCAAAAATCCACTCCAAAGATTAACAGGCCCTAGATACACCCACTGCTGAGCCTTTTTTTTCTGCAAACTGATTACGATATATCGCCTTGAGATCGGCAGGGTGGTGAGATGCATCTACTGCATCCAATATGAATCCAATTTTTTTTACATGGGCCGCGTTCAAACCACTTGTATTATCATCATAATAGAATTTTTTAAGCCCTTTGTGTTTAAAGCTTTTTATGGCCAAGTTACCCTCCAAATCTATGCTTCAAATAATACTGATCACTAAATGGTAACCTATAACGTTACAGGTGTCGATATTTCTATTAGTTGCTATCACTTAAAGTGTTAGCACCTCGCTTAGATAACCGTGCAAGGTTATCGACGTCGTTAGCGCATCTTACAAAAACTGTTATACTCATCCGACCAGATAGCTCACGAGTATTAACCCTATGCCTCAAACATCAACTAACAAAGTCATGGCGCTTTACCAAAAGTTCATGGCGTGGCCTTTTGGCCAAAAAATCTTCTCGATGGTTGTTGCCCGTAAAGCCCCATATTTTGCGACCGTAAACCCACGCATTCTTGAGCTAAGGCCGCATTATTGTGAGTGTTTTATCAAAAAGCATCGTGGTGTGCAAAATCACATTAAAACGGTGCATGTTATCGCCATTGCTAATGGTCTTGAAATGGCGATGGGGGTGATGGCAGAAGCGTCGATTCCCAAACATTTAAGGTGGATACCCAAAGGCATGAATTTAGACTATACGGCAAAAGCGGGCACCGACATTCGTTGTGTGGCGCAAGTTAAACCTGAGCAATGGCAACCGGGTAATATGGCAGTGGCTGTTACGGCGTTAGACACCGAGGGAGTGGTGGTGGTTAAAGGCGAAATAAACTTGTGGATCACTGCAAAAGCTTGAACAGACAAGCGGTAAATTTACCAAAAGTAAAATCTGTGTTACCCTCACCAACACTTAATTTGGGGGTATGGTTAATGCTTTTTAGCCTTGCAAACTGTGCACTTACTGTCATAAATGACAAGAGAAACAAAGATGATTAAATGGTTGATTTTGGCGAGTGTTGTTTTCTTTAACTCGGTGGCTTTGGCGACAACTGCCGATTACAAAGAACTATTCAAAGACGCTTTTCCGGTGCTCGATGATACCGTCTCACTGATGGACAGGCATGACAGTTTGCCCGATTCGGCATTTTTCTCTGAAGATAAAGGAGACAATGACCAAGACATTAACGATTTGGTTGATGAAGCGTTACAGATGTTTCATCTGTCGAACCTTAATGTCTACCGAGACGAAGTTCATGAGTTAGAGGCAAATATCGCCGATGAAAAGGCCAATATTAACGAATATAGGCGCCAGATGATTACGGCCCCTAAAGAATCAATGCTTGGCATGGACAACATCCCGCTGATTAGAACGACTGTTACCGGATATGAAAGGAAAATTGTCGACGCCGAAGCATTAATCGTGCTGTATGGCGAGCGGATAGTCGAGGTTAAGCAGCGTTTTGCTAAGGCGCTTGAAGAAATTGGCATTAAGGTAACCGACGATCAGTTAGAAATTTGGTTTGGCAGTATATCGGGCGACGACTTAATAAATATGCGGGTGGTCTACGACAATATCAAAGCCATGGCTATTGAGTTGCAGGGGCTGACGCAAAAAAGCGGTGAAGATTTGGTTGCCGCCAAAAGGTATTACGGCATGTTTGTGGTGCTGTATAAAGTGGTTGTGCATATGCAAGAGACTTTCATTAAAAAAGTTGAAGGCGACTACATTCCCCACATGGAAAAATATCAAGCAGAAGCTCGGGACAATATAAAACAGGCCAACAGAGGTATTGAGAATAAACTGGGTGACCGAGGGATTTTAGAAAATAACATTAAAACCAATAAACTGACCGAAAAAGCCGCACGCTTGTACATCAAAATCCTCAAAAGTCAGGCAAAAAAAGTGCATGTCGCCAGAGAAAAAGCGCACGGCGAGCTTTTTGTTGCAACCAATACCTATAAAACCGTGTCACTAAGCCATAGCGTGGTATCGATGATAAAAGTTGGCTTAAAGCAGTTTGATGCGTTGGTGAATATGCAGGCCCCGGACATGGTTCAATTTGAAAATAAGGCGTTAAAAGAAGAGTTTATGAAACTCACTGAACGCTATAAAAGTGGTTCGCCGTAGGGCGCCAATGCTGTTGACTTAAGGGTTATTGCTATTTCACGTGGTCTACCAAACGGGAGCGATATTCTAGTAGCTGGTCGTTTTTTCTGTAAAAGATCTTTCACCACATTAATATATGGAAGTATGTAATTAGAACAACGCCAGGAGCGGTTGTCGAGAGAGCGCAAAGAGCACAGAGAAAAGAAAAAAGATCCAATTTGCTTTTTTGGAGCCTGTAAATTAAATTGTGTAACTGCTTATTTATAGTACCCTGTTAGGGACTCTAGGATAGGCAGAATATGAATAGAAAAGAATTAGAAGCGTTTGCCCGTGAGGCAGCAAAATCACTAAAGACTGAAAAAGATCTCAATGACTTCAGTCAAATGTTAACCAAGATCA
>CALKGI010000014.1 GCA_938085045.1 uncultured Alteromonadaceae bacterium | reverse complement strand
TTTATATAGCTTTTTTCGTTTTTTGTTTAGCTCTTTGGCTAAAATCTGAACGTATTATATAACCCTGTTAACATATTGCAACCCCTCGTTTAATATTAATTCACAAATACAACATAAGTATTTGATTTAAAACTAATTTATAAATTGGATTAATTTTGAGCGATGGGTGGGTTTGTTAACAAAGAGTGGTTTTGGGGGGAGTTTGGTGGATGCGGTGGTGAATAATTGATTGTGAGAAATGGTGGGTTTGGGTGGTTTTTACGTTTAAGGTGGTGAAAAGGGGTGGCTGGAGATAGCTGGAAACCACCACCGGCTGGGGTCAGTGCAAAACAAGTTCTGTGGACAGCTTGCCTGTCCCTGCACTTGTTTTGCTTTGACCCCTGTTGCGGAGCCTCCGTTCCTCCAGCCCTTAACGAAGCCTCACCAAATTTGAAACAAAAAAAAGCCTCGCGAAGCGAGGCTTTTTAATGTTTCAGATTAGCAATTACTGACAGCTAACACCAACCGCAGCAAAAGCAGAAGTTACGTCAGATGCATCGTAACCTAAGTCACTAGCTGCTGATTCAACACCACATGCGCCAGCGTTGAAGGTAGAAGTTGCAGTCCAGTAAAGGTCGTTTGCACGAAGCATTACTTCAAAAGCAGACTGTACGCTCCAACCTGCTGTGCGAGCCAGTGTGTAGAATGCTTTGTTGTATACGCCTGAGCTGTAATGTACGTCCATGCCAGAAGTCATGTCTGATGCGTGGTCGATTGAGCTGCCATCTTTAGAAGGACGGTCCATGTAACGTAATGCGCCGGCACCTTTAAAGATATCTGCGCCAACCATCCAGTCGTTTGAACCGTGCATGTAGTTCTCAGCAGCTTCACCAGCCATATCAGAGAAAGCTTCGTTCATGCCGCCAGACTCGCCGCTGTATTGTAGACCTGAACGCTGTTCAGTTACACCGTGGCTAACTTCGTGAGCAGATACGTCAAGGCTAACTAATGGGTAGAAAGTGCTGCCACCGTCACCGAAAGTCATTGCAGTACCGTCCCAGAATGCATTCTGGTAGTTGTTTGAGTAATGAACACGCATTTCAAGCTTTTGGCTCAAAGGTGTGATGCTGTACCAGTCGGCAAACATGTTGAAGATAACGTTACCGAAGTAATGTGCATCATTCAATGGAGAGTAAGCACCGTTAATTGCTTTGTAAGAGTTCTCAGGGCAAGTGAAAGAGAAAGCGCCAGTTTTACGTGAAACACGAGTACCGTGGTTCATGTCGATAGTTTTAACGTTGTCGTTTTCTAATGTACAAGTACCGTTGCTTTCAAGTACTTCTAAAGAACCAAAGTTGTTACCGTAGTAGTATTGGCCAGTCTTTTGGTTGCCGCCTGGGCCAGTTGCTAGTGCAGCAGTACCGCCGCCACCGTTTCCGCCTGGCTTGCCTTTATGGCTTAATGCGTCAAATGATTTAACCATGTCGCCGTTGATTGCATCAACTAAACCGAATGGACGTTTTGGCTCACCGTCAGTAGACAGTAAGTCGAGTTTGTAAACTAATTTGCCAGACTGGGCATCGATAACCAATTCAATGTTCAGGTTTTCGAAAGTTTTGATACCGAACTGCTCTTTAAGCAATTTAACAGCGTGGCCTTTTGAAACTTTAGGGCTGGTTGCGATACCAGCGAAGCTAGCGATGTTACCTTGTGCTTTTTTAACGCCACCTTTGGCATCTAAAGTGCCTACAGCGTGCATGCCGTAAACTGGGATGTTTTTGTAAGTCATGTCCATTTTGACTTTAACAGTGCCGGTGGTGGTGTTGCTTGAGAAAACTTTGTCTTGTGCTTTAAAGCTGTGGTTTGCGCTTAAACCAAATGCGTGGGCTACGCCCTGTTGTGCATCAACTGCAACGCTTTTGCTAACGGCTGCTGATACAGGCGCCATGGTGAATGCTAATACTGCGCTTGCTAAGATTGCTTTAGTTTTGTTCATTTGTGATTCACTACCTTCAGGTTTGTTGTAAATGCTTGGCTCTGTGGCCAAGTGATGGGGCTATTTGAACATTATGTTTATTGCAATGCAACAACTTTTTTAACATTTAAATAACATTGGCTGTGGTTTGTTATCATTTGGTGCGTAAAATAAACAATTCCACAAGCTTTTTGGTTGGTTATTTGTTGATGGCTGGAGGGACGGAGGCTAGGCAACAGGGGACAGAGCAGTTGCCAAAAATATGGAACTGCTTCGCGTTCACAATTTTTGCAATCTGGTCTGTCCCCGGCTGGTGGTAGAAAACCCACTGCCAATCTAACCCTGCACTTTTCAACTCTTTTTTCGCATCGACCCCATTTATTGGTTTACCCACCTCACAAGAGCGGTGATAATTCACCTTATTAATGCAAAGCCTTTGATGATTGTTGATGAGCGAAAAAACAGCGCTAGATAAAAGACCGAATAAATCTGCCAAAACCACAAAAGCCAAAAAAGCCGCTGATATAGCTGCAAAGGAAAAAGCGGCTGAGAAGGCTGCTGCATTGGCGGCTAAGCAAAAGCTTACGCCCAGACAGCGAATCAGAGCCAGTGGCGTTTGGTTGGTTAAATCGATTGCCAAGCTAACACTGGGTTTGTTATTGGGTTTGGTCATTTACCTGATTTATCTTGATGCCAAGGTCACGAGCAAGTTTGAAGGGCGTAAATGGCAAATTCCTGCGCAAATTTATGCAAAACCGCTAATTTTGCAACAAGGTTTAAAGATCACTAAGGCAGAGCTGGTTCAAGAGCTGGAGTTTTTAAACTACCGAAAAGCCCCCAAGCTCTCTGGTGCAGGGCAGTATCTGGTTAGTAAAAACCATTTGTCTTTGGTCAGAAGACCCTTTGATTTTCCGGGCCGTTCGGCACCAGCACAAGGTTTGATTGTAGAATTTGCGAATCAAAAAATTGCGAGTGTCATTGACCGAAAAACTCAAAAGCGACTTAATAATGCCAGTCTAGAGCCTTTGTTGATTGAACGACTGTTGTCTCCGCACCAAGAAGACAGAGAGTTTTTGCCTATCGATGCCTTTCCTGAAGAATTTAAAGATACTTTGCTATTGGTTGAAGACCGCGATTTTTATCATCATTTTGGCGTGTCTCTCACGGCCACCGCCAGAGCGTTGTGGCAAAACCTAAAGGCTGGACGTACGGTGCAGGGCGGCAGCACATTAACCCAGCAGTTGGCAAAGAACTTTTATCTTAATCACGACCGTAATTTGGTGCGCAAAATTAACGAGGCTTTTATTGCCTTGTTGCTAGATTACCGTTACGGCAAAGATCAAATTCTCGAAGCCTACGTTAACGAAGTTTTTTTAGGGCAATTTCATAATCGTGCTATTCATGGTTTTGGTTTGGCCAGTTATTATTATTTCTCAAAACCCATCAATGAATTACATTCCCAAGAATTTGCGGTGTTGGTGGCCATCATTAAAGGCCCGAGTTATTACAATCCACATCGTCACCCCGAGCGCACCTTAAAACGCCGCGATTTGATTTTGCGTTTGATGTTTGAACATCATCTACTCGATAAAAACGAATACGAAACTGCCGTTGGCAAACCGCTAGGCGTGAGTGCCAAAAAGCAGTTTTTGCCGCTGCGTTACCCGGCTTATATGGCGCAAGTTAAACGAGATTTGAAAAGCACCATTCGCGACAGTGATATTTTTTCTGACGGCATTAGGGTATTTACCAATCTCGAACCGCGCCTGCAACGCGCTAGTGAGCAGGTTATTGTTCAGCAATTGCCGCTGATGGAAGCTCAATACAAAATCGAAAAAGTCGAAGCCGTGTCGGTATCGGTCGATTATTCAGAAGCGGCAATAACCGCTATGGTGGGGGCACGAGATGTGAACTTTTCGGGGTTTAATCGGGCGCTTGATATGAAACGTAATATCGGTTCGTTGATTAAACCGGCGATTTACCTACAAGCATTATCCAGCCCCGATGATTACAATTTGGCAACGCCTCTTAAAGACGAACCAATCACGCTGTTAAACCGTAAAGGTAAAAAGTGGTCGCCTGCCAATTTCAGCAAAACTCATGAGGGTCAGGTGCCGTTATTACAGGCGTTGGCTCGTTCTAAAAATGTGCCTACAGTCAATTTGGGCATGGCATTGGGCGTAAGTGAGGTCAGTGAGGGTTTAAGAGCGCTGGGCGTGGATGCGAAAATTCCTCAATATCCTTCGTTGTTTCTAGGGGCATTAGAATTGTCGCCACTGCAAGTCAGTCAAATGTACGCCACTATTGCCGACAATGGCGTACACAAAAAACTGTCGACACTAAGGGCGGTAACAACGGCCCAAGGTGAACTCATTTGGAATCGTGCAGTGACGGCGAGGGCCAATTTCTCTATACCCGCTATCTACCTGACCAATGTTGCGCTAAAAGAAGCCGCCAGCACTGGCACAGCAAGACGGCTTAAACAAGTGTTTCCGGGGGTTGTATTTGCAGGTAAAACAGGCACAACTGATGAGCTTAGAGATAGTTGGTTTACTGGTTTTGACGCCAACAACCTGACGACTTTTTGGGTCGGTAAAGACGATTATTCGTCGGTGGGATTAACAGGCAGCCAAGGTGCGCTGCGTTTGTTCAGTGAGTTATACAAAATAATCCCCCCGCAAACATTGCTTGATGCTAGGCCGCAGGGGATAACTGACCAATTCTTTCAACCAGATACTGGTAAACGTTTTGAAACTTTGTGTGAGGGTGGTGTGACACTACCGGGCATTGATTCTAAAGACCCGGTTGTTTATGTTTGCCAGTAAGAGCGAGCTTTTATTTCTATTGTGGGCAATCACGGGGGATTGCCCCTACGATTGCCAAACCCACTAAATCTAGGCCCTCACGCAGCAGCTGCCTCGAAAAAACGTTTGGTGATTTGCTCACCTGTCACCGGCTTTGAAAAGTAAAAGCCCTGAATGTAGTCGCAGTTTTGCGACTGCAAATATTCCATTTCTTCGATGTTTTCAACGCCTTCGGCTATTACCTTAAGGTTTAGCTTGTGTGCCATGGCAACTATGGCGTCGATAAGTGCTTTGTCTTTTTCGTTTTTAATCAGGTTGGTGATAAACGAACGGTCGATTTTGAGGTAGTCAAAATGGTATTTGTTGAGGTAACTCAAGGCTGAATACCCTGTACCAAAATCGTCTAACGACAATTTGAAACCCAACGCATGTAACACGGTTAATACGTTGTCGGCACCGGCCACATCTGATATCAAAATACCTTCGGTTATCTCTAACTCAATTTTTCTACTTGATATATTGTGGGTTCGTAGAATATTCATCAAGTTATCGACAAACTCTGGGTCTTGTAACTGGCGTACTGAGATGTTGATGGCAACAGTCAGGTTGTTAATGCCATCTTGTTGCCAGATGTTAAGTTGACGGCAAACCTCTTCAATAACCCAGTAACCGATGGGAATGATGAAACCGTCTTCCTCGGCGATGGGAATAAAATCTTCTGGCGAGACAAAACCTAAAACCGGGCTGTGCCAACGCAACAAAGCTTCAACCGCGAGCGTGTCACCACTAGAAATTTCGACCAAGGGTTGGTAGTTAAGGGTAAATTCGTCTTGTTTCAGGGCTTTTTGTAAACCGGTTTCAAGTGCTAGGCGATGCGCGACCTCTTCGTTCATGGCTTGGGTGTAAAACTGAAATTTGTTTAGACCAAGTTTTTTTGATTGAAACATGGCCGCATCGGCATTTTGAATTAAGTCTGAGGCATCATCGCCGTCTGACGGATACGCAGCAATACCAATGTTTGAAGAAACCAGTAATTCGCGGCCTTGAAAACTCAGCGGTTCTGAAATGGCATTAATAACATTTTTGGCGACTACTTCGGCGGCTTTGGTTTTGTTGGCATTTTCTAAGATGATCAAAAACTCATCGCCGCTCAAGCGGGCAACGGTATCGCTCTCGCGCACGGCTTGACGAATGCGATTGGCCAAAATGGCGAGAATTTTGTCGCCGGTATCATGACCAAAAGTTTCGTTGATGTCTTTAAAGTGGGCAATGTCGACAATCATTGCAAACACCAGTTTTTTCTCGTTAGAGCGGTTAAGCATCGCTTGACTGAGCCGGTCAAAAGCCAAGTTTCGGTTAGGGAGCTGGGTTGTGGTGTCTATGGTGGCTTGATGAATCAGCTTATCTTCGTAAGTCTGTTTAACTTGAATGTCTTCATACAATTGCAATGCCGTGCGCAAAACTTTGGCGGTGAGATTGTCGAACATTTCTAAATCTTGTTTTTGGCGGTCATGCGACACCAAAATAGCCCGGTGGCTGCTTTTTTCATAATACCAGTGAATGTCGTTCATGCCTGCGGCAAAGCGCATTGGGGCGATGACAAAGTTACAATAAGAGTCGAGTAGATTAGAGATATAGGCTGGTGCATCGGCGGCAACGAATTCTTTTTCGGGGCGGTGGCCATCACGTGAATAATAGCTTTCTAGGCAAAAGTAACCCGTTTTAACGTCAAGCTGGTAAATACTGATGTTTTTAGATTCGCACAAGTTAGAAAAAGACTGTAAAAACCGAGATTGCTGAATGGCACAATCTTGGCTGCCTTTAGACAAATGAAAGCGTTCGTTAATTAACGTGCCGATGATCTGATTATGAAAAGCCTCAATGCGCAATTCATGGGCAGTATCAAAAGAACTTTTCAACTCTGTAGACAGGGAGTTGTTCAGCCTTTTTAACTCGTCAATCTCTTGTTGTAACGTTTGAGTGTTGGGCATTAGTTAGTCCGCTTTGTCAGGTTTTAACCGTCAGGTTTGAATAAATATACATTGGCAAAAGTGCAGGTTAAGCAGTACCAAAGTGTTACCAAAAAGGTAATTCTGTCTAGAGTTTGTTAACAACGAGTTAACCGATTATGCCGTCTTATGGCGCAAAGATCAACCAATCGGCTCTTTTTTACCCAATAGATGACCGTCATCCGACCTGTTGTAATGGCAACATATCGAGCAGAGCGCACGCATGATAAGGGGGTTCCCAAATCAGTTTGGTTTTAAATTAAATTGTATTGAGGGGCTCAAAAGTAAGATGGTAATGTGTGAAAACGGGGGCTTATGGGGTTATTTGGAGTTAAGTTGGTATTTTGGGTTGGTAAGGGGCTTTGTTATGGGCCGGTGGTATGGAGGCTGTGTTTTTTGTAGGCGGGTGATTTATCCCCGCTTTTTAATCTTTTGTGGCTTCGTTTGGGGGCTGGAGGAACGGAGGCTAGCAACAGGGGAAGGTTGTTGTGGCTTCGTTTGCGGGCTGGAGGAACACAGGCTAGCAACAGGGGACAGGGCAGTCGCCAAAAACATGGAACTGCTTCGCGTTCGCAGTTTTTGCGATCTGATCTGTCCCCGGCTGGTGGTGACTGGTAGAGGGGTCTACCAGCCATCACCAGCCGGGGTCAGACCAAAATAAGTTTTGTGGACAGCTTGTCTGTCCCTGCACTTTTTTGCTCTGACCCCCTTGCGGAGCCTCCGTTCCACCAGCCCCGTCGAAGGGATCTCTGGCCGTAGTTTCACTTATGTTTTACCTTCGCTTAACGATTTTGACGCCTCAAGGTATTTGTTTTTCATTGCTGGTTGTAGTTCTTTTACCAGCGATTCTATGATGCCTTGGAACGTACTTGCCATTGATGACACCAGTTTTTCGACATCTGGCGTCACTTGTTTGACTGATTCGTCGAGTGCTTGCACAGGTGCTACTGTCTGAACTGGCTGTGAAGAGGTTGCCTGCTTTAACGCATCAGCCTGAGCAGTCAATTTTTCTAGCTGTTGGCTTAACCCACTTACATCTTGCTGCGAACGTTCAAGTAAAGCCAGTAACGGCTGTAATTGCTCAAAAGAGTTGTTTTGTTGCTCTTGTTGAACTGGCGGTTGCTCTTTGGTATTTGCCTCTGTAATAGCACTTTGGAAGCCACTCAGTGTGTCGACCATGTCGTGCAGTTTTAACACTATTTGGCTGCCAGTATCGGTTTCGTCTCCGCCAAGCGATTTGTTGCGTTGATAGTTCTTTTTAATGTCGTTCCAACGCGTCGATTCAGCTTCGGTCATGTTACCGCGCAATTCAGCCAACTTGAGTAAGTTTTCTTCCGCGCCGAGGGTTAGCAGCTGAGCTTCGCCTACGTAGTGGTCGCCGACCATTTGCATTAATTCGTCTTCGGTCATGACGGCTGAGATTTTTTCGGCCATTTTGTTCATGTTACGATACGACCCTTGCAACTTAAACGGCGGCTCTGTTCGGTATTGGTCGTTTTGCGCACTAGAGGCAATGTACTGAGCGTTTACCTTGGCAACTACGGTTTGAATAACAAACATTTTCTTGAATACGTCGGTCATTTCTTTGACTTCTGCACCACTGTATTGGTGGTTTAGGTCGGTTGCTGCAACATTTGAGCCTCGGGCCATGTCTACGAGTTTGTAAACGTCTTGCATGTCGCGGGTGGCCAATGGGGCGAGTATGGCGTTTGACGTTAATGAGTTTTCGATATAACTCATATTGAACACGCCTTCGTTGTCGCCTAGTACGTCACCTAAGTTATAAATGTCGGCTCGGTTGGCGAGCATGTCGGGTATTTTGAATGCTTCGCCCGATTCGGTGTAAGGGTTACCGGCCATCACAACGCAGAATTTCTTGCCGCGCATGTCATAGGTTTTCGAACGACCTTTCCATACACCTTCTATTCGGCGGGTACCATCACATAACGAGATAAATTGTTGTAAAAATTCAGGGTTGGTGTGCTGAATATCATCGAGATACAACATGACGTTATTGCCCATCTCTAAAGCTAAGTTAAGCTTTTCAAGCTCTTGACGGGCGCCGCTGTGAGCTGCCTGAGATGGGTCGATAGACGTAGCTTCGTGGCCCACTGTAGGGCAGTTGATTTTCATGAATATTAACCCTAAGCGGTTGGCTACGTATTCAACCAAAGTGGTTTTACCGTAACCCGGGGGCGATATCATTAATAACAAACCCATCAAATCGGTGCGTTTGGTTGCGCCTACGGTGCCCATTTGTTTGGCTAGGTTGTCGCCGATGATGGGCAGATATACGTCGTTTATCAATTGATTACGTACAAATGAACTTAGTGGTTTGGGTTTGAATTCATCTAACCGTAACGATTGGCGTTGTTCGTCAATCACTTGTTGGCGGGTCTGCTGAAAATCTTGGTAGCCAGTCGCAATAACGCTGCAATGATGTTCTAAGCGCAGTAAAAACTCATCCAGCACTATGGTTAGACTTTGGTTCTTGAGGTTACGATGATCCCCTAGCAGCTTTTCAATTGTTAGTTGTAAATCTACTTCCATGTCTTGACGTTTGATGTCGCTATCGGCATTGATGATGGCAACGGCTTCATAAACGAAGTTGTCAAATTGACTGAGTTGCTGGTTGTCGACATAGGCTTTTAACCAGCTGTAGGTTAACGACCAACGTTTGCCTACTTGGCAGTCGAGTTTTTTCAATGAGTCTTCATAGTGATGCCAGCCATCTAGAGATTTCAGATGCCCACTGAATTGTTCAACCAACTGACGGGCATATTTTGTGGTAGCAAAAGCAACATCTGACTGACCGAGTTCTAAAACCAAATATTCGGCAATAGAAATAGATAAGCTCGACTCACAAGGTAATTCATGTTGTTCAATGAAGCCTTTAATGTGCGTGGCTATTTCTTGCTCTAATTGGGTTTTGGCTTCAATGCTGTTGAATAAGGTATTCATTTGCAAAGCATTACGGGCCCGGCCCGGCCACAGAGTTTGAGCCGCATCTTTTTGGTTTTGTGACCAATAAATGATGGCTACTGCGCGAGTCAAGGAGGTAAATTTTAAGGTGCCTGCCATTTGCATTGCCGGGATTAATTGGCTGAGGATTTTGGCTGCATCGTGGTCGTGTATGCCTTTTTCATAACCTTCGTTATAACGTGGTGCAGCGTAGTCGCGAATTAACGTCAGCAATTTGGCTTCATCTGCACAAGACTCACATAAACCAGACCAAGTGAGGTTTTCTTGATTTGCTGCCGCAGCCTTGATGATTTGATAAGACAGGTATTCGCCACGATATACTACGTCTGATTCTGATGGGGTGTTTAAATTCCAAAAGGGTTGTAGGTCGTTAAGCTTTTTGTTGTCGATGACTTCAAAAAAGTCGGTGCCAATGAGGTGAATGTTTTGTTGGTCTTCTCGTGTCAGCAAGGTGATGTCTAACTCTTGTGAGTTAACGCTAAACCGGTGTTTGGGGCCGAGTTTGATGACGTTACCGCCTTCCTCGTATATTTCGCTTTTGTCTTTTAAGGTTCTTATTGCCTGTTCTTTGGCGGCTTTAATACGGGCGTCGACATCGTCGGCTTTAACGTTGTCGTCGTATTCGCGCAGTGAGTCGGCAAGTTCACGTAGTTTGCTGATCAGGCCATCGGAGGCAAAAAAGGTGTTGAGCTGGTCTTGCTCGGTAAACTTTTGGGTGCGCCGGGTGATGCTTTGCATGATGCGCTGGGCTGCGTCAAACAGGGTTTGACACTTGCGCTGGCGAGCATCGGTTAGCTGTTGTTTGTGGGTTTCAAAGGTTTCGAATATTTCATCGCGTTTGCCCAGAATGTCAGCCAAAAACTCGTCGTGTTCGCTGAACTGGCCTTCAAGTTCTTCTAGTTGAACAAGCAAGCGTGAGAGTTGTTCGTCACATTTGTCTGGGGTGGTCGATAACCCCAGTGCGTTGTGAATACTTTGGTTGAGCAATTTAAACTGAGCACCAAACTGGGCAGCAGCCTCGGCTGCACCAAAGCTTTTGCGTTGGTGTTCAACTTGGGCTTTTTGCTGGTTGAGTTTGCCGTAAACCTCTGACACCGCTTCAATAATTTTGGTTTGAATGGTGGCATCGGGCACTTTTAGCGTGGCCATTAATTCTGACAACAAGTCTAAACCACCGGCCATTTGGCTCAATGAGTCTAAATGTTCTTGAATTT
>CALKGI010000013.1 GCA_938085045.1 uncultured Alteromonadaceae bacterium | reverse complement strand
AAGGTTTAGTTATAAAATCCGCAGCACCTGCTTTGATTGCATCTACCGCTATTTTTACATCACCGTAGGCGGTCATAAATATCACCACAACAGTAGGGTCTTGGGCGATAATTTTTTTGAGCCAATAAAAACCTTCTTTACCGCTGATGGCATCACGGTCAAAATTCATGTCGAGTAAAATGACTTCAATTTTTTCATCAACGAGGGTTTTTAAAATATCTGAAGGGTTATTGGTGGTGAGCACTTTTTGATAATGCTGCTTGAGCAAAAGTTTTACAGCCACAAGGATATCTCGATTGTCGTCAACAATTAAAATTGAGCCCGCTTGTTTCATTGTGATAATCCTATCTATTTTTCATTAGCTTACTGATTTTCAAAAAAAACGTCTATCAAAATGTCCATAAATGGACAATGTGTTGTTTGAAAGTGTTCTATTAATGGACGAACAGCTATGGTCATAAATCTCTGGTATTCGTTATGTTGTTGTTATTAAACAATATTTCAAGTTGGTATGATAGTTGTAAGTATATGGTCAGTGCCCAACCAGAAAATTCAGTATTAACGGACAGCACAGTATTAATGGACAGCAGAGTATTAACGGACAGCAGAGTATTAACGGACAGCAGAGTATTAATGGACAGCAGAGTATTAACGGACAGCAGAGTATTAACGGACAGCAGAGTATTAACGGACAGCAGAGTATTAACGGACAGCAGAGTATTAACGGACAATAAAGTATTAACGGACAGCAGTATAGTGGGAAACACAGATTGGTTGGGCATTAATTAACGGGAGTCACATGGACAGAAAAATTACTGGTAAATCAAAGTTTAGTCAGTTAACTGTTGGCGTAGCACTATGTATTCTTCTGGTGATTGCCCTAACTGTGTATGATGTGAGCCAATCAAATTCTACGGGTAAGCACTACAAAGTAAACTTAGATAATTTAACGATTAGCACGGCGAATCAGGGCACATTTGTTGATGCATTGAGTTTACGAGGGCAGGTGGTGCCCAAATCAACAATTTACTTAGATACGAGTGCCGGCGGTCAAGTAGAACAAAGGTTAGTTCAACAAGGTGAGTTTGTTGAAAAAGGTCAACCATTGGTGCGTTTGAGCAATACCAATTTGCAACTAGATGTGATGAGCAGAGAAGCCCAAGTCACTGAGCAGTTAAATTTCTTACGCAATACTCAAATGAATATGGAAACAAATCGTTTAGACCTTAGCCGTGACCTATTGGAAATTGAATTAAAAATTAAGCATCTACAGCGTCGTTTAAATCAAACCGCGTCACTGGTATTAAAAGGGTTGCAGGCAAAAGATAAATTAGCCGAGATTAATGATGACTTAACTTATTTCTTAGCTAGAAAAAAATTGAGTATTGAGCGCCAAAAGCAACAAAACAGTATTCGTAAAGTACAAATAAAGCAGCTAAAAGACAGTGCCAAAATGCTCGAAAAGAACCTACAGTTTGCGCGCAACAACCTAGATAACTTATTAATTAAAGCGCCAGTCAGTGGATATCTAAGCGAATTGGCTGTTGAAATTGGTGAATCTAAAAGCCGGGGGGCGCGTTTAGGGCAAATCGATATACCCAATGAATATAAACTTGTCGTGCGTTTAGATGAGTTTTACTTAAATCAAATTCAAACTGGTATGACAGTGTCTGTGAAGCGCGCAGACGCAACAATACTGGCGTCGGTGAGTAAAATTGATAGCCGGGTTAATCAGTCACAATTTTTAATTGAAGTCGATTTACCCAGTACTATCAGGGGCATTAAACGCGGCCAAAGTATCGATGTTGATTTGATGCTTTCTGGCGCCAATACCGATGCGATATTGCTCAATCGAGGCGCATTTTTCACAAGCTCCGGCGGTCACTGGGCGTTTGTTGTAGCAAAACAGGGTGATATAGCAACGCGCCGCGATATTCGTTTGGGTAAGAAAAACCAACATTATTTTGAAGTGTTGTCGGGTTTAACCGCAGGTGAACAGGTGGTTACCTCAAGCTATAACAATTTTGACCAAGCTCAGCAACTCAACTTTCAATAAGCTAACAGCACAATAGATTAACAGGGATTTAGCCATGATTTCATTAAACAATTTAACCCGTGTATACCGTGCCTCAGACGTTGAAACTACGGCGCTCAAGTCTATTAATCTCACGGTAAAAGAAGGTGAGTTCATTGCTATTATGGGGCCGTCTGGGTGTGGTAAGTCAACTTTACTTTCTATTTTGGGTATGTTGGATTCACCCTCAAGTGGTTGTTATCAATTTAATGGTGACGATATTTCTGATTATAGCGAGGCGAAATTAGCGCAACTACGTAAAACTTCCATCGGTTTTGTTTTTCAAAGTTTCAATTTGATTGATGAATTAACGGTTTATGAAAATGTTGAATTGCCATTGCAGTATCTGAAAATATCTAAAAAACAGCGCAAAGACCGTGTTGAAGCCATATTAAGGCGCATGGCAATTGACCACAGAGCTGACCATTTACCACAACAGTTGTCTGGTGGCCAACAACAGCGAGTGGCGGTTGCTAGAGCACTGGTGATCAACCCTAAATTAATTTTAGCTGATGAGCCAACTGGCAATTTAGACTCTAAAAACGGTGAAGCCGTCATGAATATGTTACGGGCATTAAACCAAGCGGGGACCACAGTTATCATGGTGACACACGCCGAAAAAGAGGGCAATTATGCCGACCGATTAGTGCGTTTATTAGATGGTCAAATCATGGTAGATAAAGCCAGTCAAACGATAGATACGACTGAGGTTGCTTAGTATGTTGACCAATTATTTTACTACCGCCATGCGGGCGTTCAAAAAAGACAGCCAACACTTTTTATTAAACGTTTTTGGTCTGAGTGTTGGCCTTGGCGCCGCTATTATTGTGGCTTTGTTTACTCAATACGAGTTCTCTTATGACCGCCAGCAGCCGGATGCCGAGCGCGTGTACCGTGTTGCCCAAGACTTTGCGAAGTTAGGCATGGGTATTGTTCCATATACTCAATACCGAAACGTCGCATTATCGTTAAAACACAGCCAAGTAGAAGACGCATTTGCCTTAACATGGTTTGGCAGTGCCAAGACTGATGTAAAGTACCAAGGCCAAGGTTATAAGCTAACGGAGGTTTTCGGGGCTACGCCCAATATTGAGCACTTTATTAATATGAACACCTTAGCAGGAGACCTTAAAGCCGCTTTGAGCACGCCAGATAGCTTAGCATTAATTGAGTTTGAAGCACTGCGTATTTTTGGCAATGTCAATGTCATTGGTCAAATGCTGAGTCATGAAAGTGGCCAATTTACCATAAGAGCGGTATTTGCAGACTTACCAGAAAACACCCATTTTGCTTTTAAGAGTTTGGCTTATAAAGAACATGACCCAGCAGAGGTTTACGACTTATCTAATGCTGTTTATATCAAGTTAACAGAGCAAGCCGACGTCAAAGCTTTTGAGAAATTGTTTGATGAGCAATCTATAGCACATCCAACCATGGGCAAAATGCCGTTGTCTTTGGTGCCTTTAGTTGATTTGCATTTTACAGCAAAGTCTAAGGCCGAATTTAAAATTGGGGGTGACAAGCAAAATGTGATGATTTGTGTGGGCCTCAGTGCATTACTCATTTTAATTGCGAGCTTTAATTTTATTAATATGACCGTTGCGCAGTCTACCAAACGCGCCAAAGAAGTCGGGGTGCGAAAAGCATTAGGGGCAACCAGAACTCAGTTAGTGGTGCAGTTTTTGTCTGAGTCGGTGCTCATGTCATTGCTCGCAACAGTCATTGCTTGCTCATTGGTCGAATTGGTATTGCCCAGTTTTAATGCTTTAGTAGGCCGTGAATTAGCACTCGATTACGGCTCATCAAACGCCATAGTGATTGTGTTAATGGCTGTACTGGTGGGCGTAGTTGCCGGTTTATATCCGGCATTGTTTATCTCGTCGTTTAGTGCAAAACGTGTGTTAAGTGGTGATTTACTGCACGGAAGTACGGCGACTTTAGTCCGAAAATGCTTGTTGGTATTGCAGGCGAGTATTTCTATTGCGCTGATTATATCAACCGTTGTTATGAACCAGCAATTGGCCTATTTACAAAGTTTACCGCTTGGTTACGAAACAAAGGGGCGTTTAGTGGTCTCTGGAGTATCAGCAGAACATGTGTATACAAAAGAGACTTCGGTACTTTTAAATAAACTCAACAACATTGAAGGGGTTCGCCAAACAACGGTTTTAGGGTATTTTCCCACCGAACCACCGCTTTTTGGCACTGAAATGATTTGGCCTAATGGCGAAAAGTCAATTGACGCAATACCTATTACTGGCTCGGGATTTAATGTCGTGCAGGGGCTTGGTCTTAAGTTATTGGCGGGACGTGATTTTAGTCCTGAGTTTTCTGGTGACTGGATGAGTGAAGCCTCTGACTTAAATATCAGGCATGTTGGCGCTATTGTGACTCAGAGTGTTGCCAAACGAGCAGGTTTTAGCAATGTTGCCGATATCATAGGTAAAACGATATCTGATCCATCGCCTCAATTTGCAACTGACATGAAGGTCGTAGGTGTGGTTGCCGATGTCATCATAGGCAATGGGCAAACAGAGTTAATCTATTTGTGTGGTTACCCAAATCTCACTGCATTTTACGTGATGATGACGATTGATATGCAAAACTTACCCACTATTGAACAACAAGTGGTTCAGTTAATTGGCGAGCATACCCATAGCTTTGAGCCAAAGGTTGATTTGTTGGTTGATAGTTATAGGGCTGTTTATCGCGATGACGAACGCATCTCTCAAGTCGTGTCTATTTCTACCTATTTGGCCATATTCTTGTCTATGTTAGGCACGTTTGGTTTGGCCGCATTTTCTGTATTGCGCAGACAAAAAGAAGTGGCTGTTCGTAAGGTACTTGGCGCGTCTGTGTTAAGTATTGTTAACTTACTGGCCAAAGAGTTTTTACTTCTTGTGACGTTGGGCATAGTGTTCGCCTTCCCAGTAAGTTACTGGTTCATTGCAGATTGGCTAACGAACTTTAATCACACAGTTGAACAATCGCTGTGGGTTTATCTTGGCGCAGCCGGTTTTGTTGGCGCAATTACCTGGTTAACTGTGGCAAGCTTAGGGTTTAAAGCTGCTAGCACTAGGCCGTCTTTAATCTTACGTTATGAGTGATTCATTGACTTTTTGAAGCTTGAGGCGATAGGTTCATCATTTGCACACCTTTAATATCGCTGGCATGATCCATATATACTGCTAAGCGAACGTTTTAGAACCTGTAGTTGTTTTAAAGGTGCTTGTTTAGAATAAAATGCGTGAAAGGTGGACGTTTTCCTGAACCGCCGATTCTTTTCCAAAAAAACTTCCTGACAGCAGCATTTTTTTTATGGTTTGTAATTTCAACTTAGAATTTTTGACTGTTCGTTTTCTAGCCTGATTAATTGCATAGTTGGCAGAACGATAATATAGATGATTGAAACTTACACTTGGTAGCGGATCAGGAAAGCGAGGCTTGACCCTCCCCCGATATTTGACGAGCTTGCGAGGAAGCCCAACAATCTAATGTTGGGCAGAAATGATTGTTTTTCAAGGCAAAAGGATAGGTTAAGATCCGTTAACGTCTTCCCAACACTTGTTGTGTTCCGCCGTCAGATCTAGGTATTGCTGAAATCGATAGTCCTTGAGCATTCCAGGCGGTGTATTGAGATATAACGCAAAGGCATCGGTCAACAGCTCATTCAGCCTCATACATTGCGAACTGTCTGTGTAGGGTCCGGCTGGTTCTCCCAAATAAGCTTAAGATGTACCTGATACTAATGAACCCGTCAGTATAAAGGCTGAAATTGCGATTGTTTTTAATGATTTCATAATATTCCTGTATTACATTATTTTGAATAATTACTATTGGTTTTTTTACCAAGGTGACTTATTAATCCAATAGGCTTCACTGCCAAATGAACGAGAAATAGTATATTGAACAGCTCAGAGTAGTGTTTTTAAATTTGAGTCATATCCTGTTAAATTTCAGACGAAATGCACAAAAAAATTTTAATAAATCGAAGTCAGAGTTTGAAATATCCGCACAAAATATTCATTATAAACAATAAGTTAAATCCACCGAGGAGATGAGACTATGATTATGTCGATTTTTTGCTTTAATCATCATCATTTTCTACCAAAATTGAATTTTCATGGTATTTGGTGATTTGATCAATCGCCCTCGCATGGACGCTTTTAAGTGATTCCCCTGTTTAAGTCATTACGACACCAACCTTCGCAGGGTTATACTGCACTTCGTTGTCCTATGGTGTTAATCGGATTTATTGTTGTTTATTAGGCCTTTAGCTAAACTTTCAAACTTGCCGAAAAACCACTTTAACACCGATTAAGGCCGATCTTTGTCTAATTGAACTGTCCAAAATCTGGATTGTTTTGACCCCCACTTTAGATTTGTCCAAGAATGTAGGGGGTGCAAGTCGCGGATCCAATAACTAAAAAGTAGACCGCATCTTTAGCACTCTCTATTCTTTTGTGGGATTAAGTAAAATTACCGTTGAATTTCGATTGTTTCACTAAAGGACCGAAACTGGTTATTGGATACTTGACCTGACCCCCCTAATCGGGGTGTAGGTCTGGCTGTGATCAAATCTATCTAAAAGGAACCACATTGTCAGGTAACTTTATGTCGTCACGCTTGTAATGTGAAGCGATAAAATCCCAAGCATTATCGAGCTGGTCGCTGAGCAACAGTGACCTAAATCTTAAAATAGCCTGCCCTCCATCATGTTCCCAACGTTGACCTGCTCGTTTACATCTTATTTGAACCACCGTTTTGCAAGCCGATTCTACAATACCTGAGCCTATTGGCTTGTTTTGCGCTTTGAGTTTTTCATATTGACATCGGTGTTTATTGTTTTCGAAGTAGTTAATTTCTTTTGTTAACCCATCCAAGTCTTGCACTTTTCGTTTGGCTTTATATTTTAAGTGCTTAATGATTTTGGTTATACCCTCTGCGTCATCACGTAAAATCTCTCTATACTTTTTGTGTTGCTTATTAACGCGGGCTGAGCCAACACCATAAATAAACTCAAGTGCCTGATGTAGATGTTCTGCAGCATGGTAGAAATCCAACACGCAATCACCATTGCTGAGTTCTCCTTCGAGGAAGGTCCAATTGTCTTTGGCACCATCAGCCACTTTAACCAGCGCTAAGTCTGGTCTTTTCTGTTCAATGACTTTTAGCGTTGCAGCCAATTGATTTTTCAGCGAGCGTTTTTTATGCTCTGGCATTCTGGCGTAATATTGGGTTGATAGGGTTTCACCCTCTTTATCACTGAAGGTGACGGTGCCACAGCTGGCTTCACCCCATTTAGTGTCGCCGGGCAATATTTGATCTCGGGTTGGTATCATTACACCATCTAAAGAGACACTCACAGTAGCTGCTTCTTCTGGTATGGTGAGTGCCTTATTGAGTTTTACTTGTAGTTTTTTGGCCTTCTTTTCAACGATGGTATTGAGCTTTGCAGGCAGTCGGGTCAAGCTACTTCTTGATGGTGTCATGCAACCCAATGCTTTAAACAACCGATGAGCTTCACCGGGAGTGACTAATGACACGGTGTGTATCGCTTGCTTAGCTGCTTGAGGTGTCCAAAAATCTTCAATGATGCCACTGCGCAACTCTAAAGGGCACTTAGTTTTACCGTTACGTTTATTGCGATAAAGGCTGCGTTCTACCGTCACTTCACCTGCCGCTGTCATATAGCGTTTTGTGTTTCTAATGGCTTGTTTGTAGATATGCCCTTCGCATTCAAATTGGGGAATATCAATGTCATACTCTTCTATTATGGTTGCCAAGGCCGCTCTTTGAGCTTGATTAAACAATTGCGTAATTTGCATTTCAAGCTGCTCATAATCAGCGCCTGCTCTAGCTTGGCGTTGCACCGCTTTTACTGCTTGGCCTAAATGGTCAAATGGACTGGTTTCATCGCTTGAATTCGTTTTAATAGAATGAGATAGTTGCATGGTAGGCACCTTTGTATATCGATATTTAATGTCGTGTAAGCAATATAAAGTGTGCCTGCATCCTCGATAAAATCAAGCTTTAGCGCAATAAGCTTTAATCTCTATCTTGTTGAATATAATTGATTAATTCCGCTACTTGGTGTTTAAACTTGTCATCGTCTTTAATTGATTGGCGAACTTGATGAGTGGCGTGACTAGCAGACCCCATGCCACTTAAATTAAATTGAGGCGCAATCTCAACCAGTTTTGCACCCGCTAATTCTTGGCACAGATGCATGGCCAATTTTCTTTTATGATTGACTTTCTGAGCACCTCTGGTCACCCGTGTTATATCCTCCGTGGTGACACCATAAAAACCAGCGACACCGCTGATGATTTGGGTCATGGTCAAGTCGGTCTGAGCAGGTGCTTCTTTTGAGTTGGCCGTTAGGTAAGATAGTGATGCTTTGAATTTTTTACTGCCAATGACGCTTGGTTGATGGCTTTTTCCATACCATTGCAAAACCTCTTCACCAATCCCTGAACGCATATAATTGGCATAACCTTGGGTTTTATCTTCACACTCAAGCATTTCAAAGAGTGTGTATTGTGAAAGCCAGCTCAATGGCGCTGCAGCGCCGATGTAGGCAGGGTAGCTGGACCACGGATAGTCAATCAAGTGCTTCACTACTGGTTTTTTTATCGCCGTTGGGCGGTTATGGATATACTGGGATAACTTCAAGAGTACGTCACCATATTCCACTAACACCGCTTTAAACCTGCCTTTAAACAATGGCCCGTCAGTATTATTCACGCGATTATAACGTTGAGTATAAACCCCATTAATATGACGCATGACCCTGCTTAAGTTGCCCTTTGGTGTCTTGAGTAACAAGTGATATTGGTTATGGGCAAGACAATAGGCATGGATCACTAAACCATAGCGAAAACAGGCTTCACCGAGAATATCCAGAAAGGCTTGATAGCATTCTGGTGAAGAAAAAATCGAGCGTCCTGAAACAGAGCGATTCATGACATGATAATGGGCATTCTCAAATTCAATCCGTAAGGGTCTTGGCATCGGTTTCAACCAGTAAAATCAATAGAAAAATGGGCTGAGATTATATAACTGATACATAAATAAGGTGCAACCAAATAAATTTTATAAACTTATACAAAACGTCGAGTTTAGCGCTAGATTTGATACCTAAGTTATTGATTTACTGTTCACAGCCAGATCTACACCCCCCTAATCCTCGTTTAGTGATGGTATTTGTCGATGCGCTTTAACAGGTGGTGAGTGTAGAGAAATGAAGTGTTGCGAACGGCCAAATTGAAATCCAACAGCAACCTTATGCTTGGTATGATTAAGTTATTAGAATTTCAATTGCTTAACAGTTACCTTATACATGCCCCTTTTATTCTCAATATGATAAAGACCTTGAGGGTATTTATTATCACACTGCCAAAGCTTGAGTCTTTGTCATAGTCGTTCATCATTCCCAATAAAGATATTATTTGAATATTGATACATTGAGTGTTAATTTACCGCCTGTTTCTCGTAAGCGTCCGCCGAACTACACCTGCAATTAATGGTACCAGGCTATGGTTAACGAACGAGGGTTGTGGGGACAGCTATTTACTGACGTCAGTGAATGGCAATAGGGTTTCAAGGTCGTCAGGTGAGATGGCTAGTTGGTCC
>CALKGI010000012.1 GCA_938085045.1 uncultured Alteromonadaceae bacterium | reverse complement strand
ATCTATGCGTACCTGGTTTCGTTGTATATCAATATGCACCTAAACATCACTACGGTGGTGTGAATATGCACCAGTCACCCATCTGAATTAAGGCGGTGAAACCGGCCTGAATAATCAGGATGATTTCTGCCCTTGGCTTTATAAGCCTCAGTAATCTTTTAGTGCCAAACTCAGTCCAGTTCTATGCAGCGCCGCTGCATTTATAACAAGTCTATGGCTCAGTCTTTACAAAGATGGTGCCTGAGCGGCGACGAGTCCCTCTGAAGACGTTAGTCTTCTGGGGGCCGATGTCGACGCGTCTACGGGGTCAAGTCTTGACTTAACACATTAAAACATTCTGCCAATTCAACATCGGTTTCAAGCACCTCGTTTAAACGTCCGATGGTCTGCGAAATTGTTGAGTAATGCCCTACATTAAAC
The DNA here is from genome assembly GCA_938085045.1 of uncultured Alteromonadaceae bacterium. Lineage (GTDB taxonomy): Bacteria > Pseudomonadota > Gammaproteobacteria > Enterobacterales > Alteromonadaceae > JABSOG01. Next base: position 19,196 of record CALKGI010000012.1, on the reverse strand, counting down.
GCTAATAAGAAAAGTGGGTGTCACACTTGTGGTAATGCGAATCCAGGAACAAAAAGTAACAACTTTATTCCAGATCATCAACCCGCAAACGCTATCAACACGTCTGGTGGCGCTCAAAAACTTTACCCCCATTGCAAAACCTGTAGCGGTAAGCAAGCAGGACAAGTTACGCAAGCAAAAAAAGAAATTAAATGAGTAATAATGAAGAATTTTGAAGAAATACAGCAAACCCAGCAAGAATGTTGTGAGCATTATAGCTCTAATTATACGCCAACAGAACTGGAGCAATTAGTAGTAATTTCAGATGGTATATACGAAGGAGCAGTTCCAGTTGAAGGAGTTCGTTATCCATCACCTTCTCATATGACAGGTTGGTGGTTGACCACTGATAATTACAATGGAGATGTTGATACACTTCAATCGGTTCATTTCCGTCATATAGTTGAGAAGAGACCTGAGTTGGCAATTTATATGGGGTTGAAACCAGGCTATAGATTTTTGCTTGGTGGAAAAGACGAACATGTATGGTTTGATGAAAAGGTTGCCAATGATTTTATGGAGTAGGCCTAGAATACAGTGAAACAATGAGCAATATAACCAGCAGCCCGATCAGGTCATAGCAGCAGGAGTGTCTCAGGGTGAAGTCTTGACTAACATGTCTACAGGGTCAAGTCTTGACTTAACATATTAAAACATTCTGCCAATTCGACATCGGTTTCAAGCACCTTGTTTAAACGCCCGATGGTCTGCGAAACTGTTGAGTAATGCCCTACATTAAACGCTAAGGCGATATCGGCCAGTTTCGCACCACCGATTTGCTGGCATAGTTTCATTGCCATCCATCGTTCCACGCATTTCTGACCCTTTCCACGTTTGGCCCAAGTCAGCGCTTCAACGCTGATACCAAAGTGATTAGAAACACCAGCAATGATAGCGGTTATATCAACAGGTCTGGCAATGCCGAGTTTATCAACCTCATGCCCTATTGATAACGTTTGTTTGAGCGCCTGTTCTTTAAAATCATCGTCACCAAGCACACTGCGAGTATGAGTCTGCGCGTAAAACTCATGGGTTGGTTCGTCAACCCCTGATTCAACGTAAGCACGATATCTGGCATATTTGTGATGCACGGAGTGTAATTCATATAGCTTGTCGCGGGTTAACCAAGGTGGCGCACTAGCCGTATTAATATAGGCGGGATAACTCGACCAAAAGTAATCTTCAAGTTTATCGACTAACGGCAGTTTGGTTTCTATCGGATTGCGGTGAATATAACGGCTAACGGGTAGAAAATAGCTGTTGGCTTCAACTAAAATGGCTTTATACCGCCCTCGAAATAAAGGTCCATCGGTCTTTTTTCGCCGATTATAGCGCTGAGTATAAACGCCGTTAATGTGACGCATTGCACGGCCAAGATTAGCCTCTGGCGTTCTGACTAACAAATGGTAGTGGTTTGTCATTAAACAGTAGGCGTGGACTTCTAAGCCAAAGCGTTTATTTGCCTCACTCAAACACGCCAAAAAATCTTCATAATAATGGCTATTGTGAAATATTGGTTGTCGGCCACTGCCACGATTCATTACATGGTAGCAAGCGCCTTTAAATTCAATGCGAAGTGGTCTGGTCATTTTTCAAGCTTAGTGTTTTAATATGTTAAGTCAAGACTTGACCCTGTGACCTGTGACGTTAATAGTAAATAAACCTGCAAAAATTGCGACTAAAGCATCTAAAATACAACAGAAAATTAGAAAAGGCCAAGCACCTAAGGGGATTAAAAGAGCTGGTTCTGCCGAAGATTCTGTACCAGGAGTTAAAGATCATGTCCATTTTGACGATGGAACATCATTGAATATTGATGGCACTGTGCATGATAAAAAGGGGGGAATACCTAAGCCAAATAACAAACAAAAAAAATTCTTGGAAAAAGAAAATTGGCCAACCAAAGCAGAATAGGACAATCGAATATGCTCACAACTAATGAAATATACTGGGAAGACTCTGATTTAGTTCATTTTGACGATATGATGCTGAAATCTAAAGGGTTCGATTTAGCATCAATAGAAGCGTTGAGTCAAATGGGGCTTCCAGAATGGGTTGCCCCGAATATGAATTTCGATTTTTACGAACCAAACAATCAATTTTTAAAAATCGGTGAAGACCGTGATGATCAATCGATTTGTGTCTGTTTTGAAACAATGTTTGTTATGTTGTGCCCTAAAGGTACTTTTATAAATAGCAATCCGAGTCTATTTAGAAAAACGCTCAAGTTATATGCAGCGATGGTTGAAGACGCAATATTAATTGATGAAGATGCCGTTGTAGAAAATAACATTGAGAATGATCTAATCAAAACGTTCCAAGGTAATTTGAGCGTTCTTGATAAAAAAGCTGAAGATACAGATTCATTTTGGAGTAGAGAAATTAACAGACTACTAAACACAACCACGTAGGACAGATACTAAAGGTGCCTCCTAAGGACAGTCACTTATAAATCTAAGGGGTCAAGTCTTGACTTAACATATTAAAACAATCAGCCAATTCAACATCGGTTTCAAGCATCTTGTTTAAACGCCCGATGGTCTGCGAAATTGCGGAGTAATGCCCCACATTAAACGCTAAGGCGATTTCGGTTAGTTTGGGACCGCCGGTTTGTTGGCACAGTTTCATTGCCATCCACCGTGCTAAGTTTTTCTGGCCATTACCGCGTTTAGCTAGGGTTAGCGCTTCAACGCTGATATCAAAGTAGCTAGAAACCCCCACAATGATATTGGTTATATCGACTGGTCTGGTAATGCCGAGCTTATCAACTTCCCGCCCTATTGATAACGATGCCTCTTAAGGACAGTCACTTATAAAGCACAATCAACGCTTTTTTAAGTGACTGTCCTTTTATTTGGTTGGATCAATTGCCTCAGTTTGTTACTAGGGTTTCAACTACCGAAAAACCGCCAGCAAACGCGCATTAACCTGCTCGGCATCAAATGGCAAAGCACTTTGTCGCGCTGCAATACACAGCCCCTCATACGCATGCTCATCAACCGCCAAAGCGGTGTTTATCACCTTGACCAAATGCTCAATATCACCCGGGGTGAAGGTAAACCCATTATTGCCCTCATCAAGATAGTCGAGCAACCCGGCGTGATTGCTGCCAATCACAGGTGTGCCAGTGGCCAGTGCTTCTAATCCCACTAGACCTAGGCTTTCTTCTAGTTCTGATGGAAAAATAAAATAGTCAAATCGGGCATAGTTTTGGGCTAATTTGTCTTGTGGCAATGCCCCATGAAACGTGCAGTGTTGCGTCAAACCTAATGACGAGGCAAGCCGGCGATATTCATCGGCTTTATCGCCATCGCCAATAAAGTCGCAGTGCAATGTTGGGTGTTTTTTTAGCACTAAACACATCGCTTGCAGCAGGGTTTCAACCCCTTTGCCCGCATCTAAACGGCTGACAAAACCCAATTGCACCCGGCTTTGCGGGTTAAAATTGTGTTGTGTTCTTAAGCGAGGGTGAAACTTTTGGGTATCGACACCACCGGCAGGGTTGATAACGATGTTGTCTACAGGCACGCCAAAGCGTTGATGAACTAGGTTTTTAAAATGTGTCGATGGCACCAAAACAGTGGTTGAACGGGTTAATATGGCGCGGCAAACTTTGAGCTTTAAGCGCGAAAACCACGGGGCTTCGCTTTTGTTGGGCACAATGTCGGTGCCATGCACATGGGCGACAACGGTGAGCTTTTTGAACAGTAACATCAACAACACGGGTATCGATGTATGCCCAACATAATGCACAAATACGGTAGGGCGGCCAATGCTCATTAACCACAATGAACCAAAAAAATAACGTAAATAAAGCCACAGTTTTAGCCCGTAACTTTTATGTCTGCCTGCTACCACACTCTTTTTTACATTAACGCCTTGGGCGATTAATGCCCGCTCCATGTTTTGTACATAAACACCATTATAAGGGGTTTGTTCACTGGGATAGATATTCGACAACAACACTACGTCTTGCATGACCTGCCTTTGATTTTAAAATGCACCCGCAGCTTATCTGTTCTGCCCAGTTTATGCGAGACAAAACCAGTGATAACCGTTATCATGTGCGCCGAATTTGAAGGAGTTTGTATATGCTGGTAGAGAGTAAAATCAGTCAGGTTAACATGCAGGCGGTTTGCCAGCAGACCCAAAACCTATGGCAAAAGCGCCAACACAAAGTCTTTGTTTTTAGAGCCAACGGCGACATCAAAGATATTGGCCAATTTTATCAATCAATGGCCAAGCAGTTGGGCGAGATTCAAATGAGTGGTGAAGATGTCACTTTGGGCGATCGCAATGTACAGCGCAGCGGACAGCTGTGGTCACAGGTTTGTTACGACCCTCAATTTCCCAACGCTTATCGTCATTCTTTAAATGCCCAACCCTTGCACACCGATGGCAGTTATGTCGAAAATTACGATTGCACTTTTATGTATTGTATTCGCAATAGCACAGTTGGCGGCGAAACCATATTTATCGATTCACAAGCCATTATCGACGACCTAAGTACAGCCGACCCCGAATTATTAAGCCAGTTAACCAGCGAAATGATGGTGCACAGCCGCTCGGGTCAAACCCGAAAACAAAAAGTGCTCACAGCCTTGAATGACAGCTGGTTTGTTAATTGGAATTATTACTGTGTTAGCACTGACCTTAACGAACAGCAAAAACAATTGGTTAGTCGTTTTCAACATTATTTACTCAATAGCCCGGGCATAAAGGCTAACACCATTGCGGTAAAACTGGCCCCGGGCGATGCGGTATTGTTTAAAGACGATCAGCTGTTACATGGTCGCAATGCTTTTGAGGCCACTGAGGTTGCACAGCGCCATTTGTATAAATGTGGTTTGCAGGTCGGTAAGCCGTTAGGTCAAAATCAATGAAAAGGTTGTTCGATTTAACCTTAACGTTAGTACTTTTGCCCTTGTGGCTGGGTCTTTTGATTGTTGTTTACGGGGTTATTTTTTTCAACTCGGGCGCTGGGGTTATTTTTACTCAGGCCAGAGGTGGCAAAGGCAACAGCCGTTTTAATATTTACAAATTACGCACCATGAATAATGACAAAGATAGTAATGCTCAGCTGTTATCTGACGAACAGCGCACCACCAAGCTAGGGGCCTTTTTACGCAAAACCAGCCTCGATGAGTTGCCTTCGTTATTTAATGTTTTAAAAGGTGATATGTCTTTAGTGGGGCCGCGTCCGTTTATTGCCGATTACCTGCCGTTATACAATGCGCAGCAACGCCGTCGCCATAATGTTAGGCCGGGTGTTACGGGTTGGGCACAAATTAATGGCCGTAATGCCATTAGTTGGCAACAAAAATTTGATTTGGATTTATGGTACGTCGACAATCACAGTTTTTGGCTCGATTTAAAAATCTTGTGGTTAACGGGGGCGAAAGTGTTTAAACGCCAAGATGTTAACGCATCGCCCGAGCAAACAATGGCACGCTTTAACGGCAATGGGGAGTCGTAAAAATGAACTTGATTTTTGTTGGTGGTGGCGGTTTTTATAACGAAATCCGTAGCTTCTTTGAAGTTGATAAACAAGCCGGATTACATGCCAACACGACTGTTAAGGGCGTACTAGACGACAACCCCAATAGCCAAATTAACGATGAATACCTAGGTCAAATAGATAAGTATCAACCAAAAAGTGATGATCGCTTTTTGATCACCATAGGTTCGCCTGAACACCGAATTCGTATTTATCACATGTTGCTCGACAAAGGCGCTGAGTTTTTCAGTTATATTCATCCGAGCTGTCATATCGCACCCAGTGCTAGCATTGGAGATGGGGTGATTCTATGTGCCAACAGCATTGTTAGCACCGATGCGGTGATTGAGCACAATGTGGCGATTAACGTTTTTTGCAGCATTGGGCACGACTCGCAAGTGAGCGCCCATAGCGTGTTGTCACCTTATTGCGCGGTAAATGGCGCAGCTGTTGTTGGTAGCGAATGCTTTTTGGCAACCCGCGTTACGATGTTTCCAAGCGCAGAGCTTGGTTCGCAATCAATTGTCGACTGTCATGGTTACGTCAAAGGTAAGGTGGCGGCAAAACAAATGGTGTCGGTTAGGGCGCAATATAGTGTGGTGAATAATCGGCTGTTACGCTGAGTCGTCAATATAAATAGGGTTCCATCAAGGCAAAGTAATGGTTTGATGTAGTTTTTGTCGGTGCTCGCATGAGGCCGCAAAATAAGTCCAAAAAGGGCAATGTAGGGGCCATGCCCCTGTGCTTGCCCATGTATGGATTTATCACATCATTCAATAGGTTACCCAAAGGTGGGCAATCACACACAAAATCATAGAACAAAGCACAATACACAGGAAAACAATGAACAATTTTGACACCCTAAAAGCCCTCTTTGTAAAAGCACTGGGCATCGACGAGGCACTGGTCACTTTAGATTTGGCCTATGCCTCTATTGCCCAGTGGGATTCAATTGCCCACATGGTATTGGTATCAGATATCGAACTTCAGTTTGATATCATGCTCGATACCGACGACATCATTGATATGAGTAGTGTCGCCAAAGTCATCGAAATACTGGCAAAATACGATGTTATCTGCTGATTGCTTTAAAGGGAAAGTCGCGCTGGTTACAGGGGCTAGCCGTGGTATTGGCTTTGCAATCGCGCAAAAGTTAGCTCAACATGGCGCCACGGTTTTTATCAATGGTAAAGACCAACAAACACTAGACAAAGCCGCCGAACAACTGGCAGAGGCAGGTTATGTTTGTACGCCCCTATTGTTTGATGTTAGCGATAATCAGCAAGTTAAAAGCGGTTTTCAAGCGGTGTTTAAACAGCAAAAACGGTTAGACATTTTGGTCAATAATGCCGGTATTTTAGATGATGCGCTGCTGGGCATGGTATCGGCAGAGCAGCTGCAAAATAGTTACAACACCAATGTGTTTGGCCCGTTATTTTGCGCTCAGTATGGCGCTCGGTTAATGGCCAGAAATAAAAGTGGGTCAATCATTAATATGTCGTCAATTATTGGCACTCACGGCAATGCAGGACAAAGTGTTTACGGCGGCACCAAAGCGGCCATAATTGGTATGACCAAGTCTTTGGCCAAAGAGTTGGCGCCAAACAATATTCGTGTTAACGCCGTAGCACCAGGCTTTATCGACACCGATATGTCTCGCTCTATTGGCCCTGAGCTTTATCAACAACGAGTTGATTCTATTGCGATGAATAAAGTGGGCACCACTGAAGATGTCGCCAACGTGGCGTTGTTTTTGGCCAGCGATTTATCGGCTTATGTGACCGGTCAGGTTATCGGTGTTGATGGTGGCATGTTGATATAATGAGTAGCGCATTTTTTTTCCAAACCCTTGAACAACACGGCGATGCAGTCGCCCTAATAGACAAGCAATCGAACCGTTACAGCTATGGGCAACTTAGTCAGTTGGTTGCTGGTTTTGCCAAAGAACATTTTTCTTTGCATGAACCACAACAATTGGTGCTGCTTAAATGTCACAACAATATCGATACCGTTGTGGCTTACTTGGCTTGCCTGCGTAGTAACAACCCGGTGTTGTTAGTCGATGGGTTACTCAACGAACAACTCACCACTGCTTTAATTGAGCAGTTTGAACCCAATGTCATTTGTGATGGTGCTCACGTAGCCCAAGGTAGCGATAAAGCGCATCAGTTTAATGCTGATTTGGCGCTGTTAATGTCGACTTCAGGCTCAACTGGCTCGGCCAAATTGGTGATGCTGAGCCGTGAAAATATCGCTGCCAATGCCCGTTCAATTAGCCTAGCGCTACAACTGCAAAGTGAATCTACGGCGATATCTTCATTGCCTTTGCACTACAGCTACGGTTTATCGGTGCTACACAGTCATTTGTTTTGTGGTGGTACTATGGTGATGACCGATGACAGTTTGATGACTCGCCCATTTTGGCAATTGTTTAAGCAGCATCATGTAAGCTCTTTAAACTGCGTTACCTACCTGCTCGAAATACTCGAAAAACTGCGTTTTGAATCTATGACATTACCCTCATTAAAGTCTGTCACCCATGCTGGGGGCAAAATCAGCGAAGCTTTAACAAGCAAGTTTGTTAGTTGGTGCGAAGACAAGCAAGCGCAATTGTTTTTAATGTATGGCCAAACCGAAGCCACCGCGAGGATCAGTTGTCTTGACCCACAATTGGCCGCCAGCAAACCCGGTAGTATTGGCAAGGCCATTAATGGCGGAACATTAGGGCTGATTGATGATAACGAGCAACCGCTAGAGCAGCCCGGAGATTGTGGGCAATTGGTTTATCGCGGGCCGAATGTGATGTTAGGTTACGCGCAAAACATTGCTGATTTGAATACAAATACCACGTCATCACTATTAAAAACCGGTGATCTCGCTCGGTTTGACCAGCAAGGCGACTTTTACATCGTTGGTAGGCTCAAAAGATTTATTAAACTGTATGGTTTACGGCTTAATCTCGACCAAATAGAACAGTTTTTACAACAACAGGGTTTTCGTTGCTTTTGCGGAGGCAATGACGAAAAATTAATGGTTGCCACTTTAAATGAAAACAGTAACGAGATAACCACCGTATTAAGTCAAACCTATCGGATTAACGTCAATGCCATAAAGGTATTTCAAATAGACGTGCCCGTGAATACCAGTAGCGGTAAAACCGACTACCAACAATTATTTGGGCCGTTGTGCTAATGAACGATATAACCAACATACTCGATAATTTGCTGTCGCAAGACACTCCATATGGCCTCAACGCCGCTCAAAAAGCGTTAATGTTTAAGCCCGGATTAAAGGCGCTGACTCGCCTTCACTTTGACAACTGCATTGGTTATCACAATATATTTGCTGCCAATGGATTAGATATTAATGACTTTACTGCGCAGCAAACACCGGCATTGTCAGTGCAACTGTTTAAACACAATGAGCTGGTGTCGGTGAGTAAAGAGCAGGTGATTAAAACCCTGACCTCATCGGGTACTACGTCACAACAAGTGGCTAAAATTTTACTCGACGCCCCAACTTCGCGTTATCAAACCAAAGTGTTAGTGCATATTTTGCAATCGTTTTTGGGCAAAAAACGTTTGCCTATGTTGATTATCGACCACCCCAATGTGATTAAAGACCGTCAGTCTTTCTCTGCCAGAGGCGCAGGTATTGTTGGGTTATCGACCTTTGGTCGCGACCATACCTATGCGCTTGATAACAATATGGCGATTGATTTTGCTGCCATTAAGGGGTTTATCGAAAAATACCCCAACCAGCCAATATTATTATTTGGCTTTACTTTTATGGTTTGGCAGCACTTTATTGAGGCGTTAAACCAAAGCGGCGAAACGCTAGATTTGGCTCAGGCAATTCTGTTACACAGTGGCGGATGGAAAAAATTACAGCGTCAGGCGCTCAGCAATAGCGACTTTAAAGCGGCGCTTGAGCAAACTACGGGTATCACTGGGGTGCATAATTTTTATGGTATGGCAGAGCAGGTCGGCTCAGTCTTGGTTGAATGCGAGCAGGGGTATTTACATTGTTCAAACTTTTCAGATATTCACATTCAGTCAAGCGAAGATTTGTCTGATGCACCACCCGGTCAGGCAGGCGTGGTGGTGATTGAATCGCTGCTGCCGATGAGTTATCCGGGGCATCGATTACTGACCGAAGACACCGCCACATTAATAGGCGAAGACGATTGCCAATGTGGTCGTTTGGGCAAGTATATATTGGTGCATAATCGAGTAGCCCGCACGCAAGCTAGGGGGTGTAGTGATGTCGGCTGACACTATCACTGTATTGGCGCCCAAAGGCTGTTCGTATCTGGCGTTTATTGAAACCGAACCCGCAATGTTTGCGCCATTTTCGGTTGAGAGTATTGCCTTGGTTAGTGAGTTTTCGCAGCGATTAATGAGCGATTCACGGGCAAAATCGTTTGGCGATTTAATTGCACTGGCTTATTGGTTTCGTAAGGCGCACCTTTTTGAATTAAAACAGAACTTTATCAATCAAAATCAAGGCTGTCGCCGACAAGCCCGGGGGTTGGCATTTCATATTACCCCAGCCAATGTCGACACCATGTTTGTTTATTCTTTATTTTTGTCGCTGTTGGTGGGCAACAGTAATATTGTTCGGGTGTCTTCAAAGAAAAGTCAAAAACAAGACATCATTATTGATGTGCTCAATCAACTATTGTGCGACACCACCAATACAACCAGCAATAACCCAGCAGCGCAGTCAGTTTTGATTATCAACTACCCTCACAACAGCCAAATCAACGACGAATTGTCACAATTGGCCGACATTCGGTTAATTTGGGGTGGTGATCAGACCATAAAAACGCTCTCACAAAGCTCAACCAAACCTACCTGCATTGATTTAAAATTTGCCGACAAGTATTCATCTGCATTGATTGATGCAAGTGTTTTGAAAGATGCCGGCGAGCAAACGTTCAACCAATTAGTGAGTCACTTTGTCAACGACGCTTATCTTTATGGCCAGCAGGCTTGTTCGTCGCCACGTACGGTTTTTTGGCTTAATGGCGAAAAACAACAAGCCATTATTGAACGATTTTGGCGCTGCGTTGATGGGGTGCTTAATGAAAAGCGGCATACCTTTGACCATGGCATTCAAACCGCAGACCAGCTAAACAAAGTGACTAAATCTCAACAATTGGCGATTGATTATGGGGTGACCTTTAAGTCGGTTAACCTACGTTGGGTGACTTGTGTGGAATTTGCAAATGCCCCCATTAGTCAGGATGCCAGAGCGCTACATTGTGGCAACGGTTTGTTTTATCAGGTAGCGCTTAAGCAGTTGAATGATTTGGCCTCGATGTTGGCCGACAATGAACAAACATTGAGTTATTTCGGCCTCGAACACAAACAGATAAGCCATGCCCTTGAACACAAACAGATAAGCCATGCCCTTGAACAAGCGGCTGGCGCGGTAAATCGCATAGTGCCAATTGGCTGTGCACTCACATTTTCAACGGTTTGGGACGGTTATGATTTACCGCAATCTTTAACCTGTGAATATCACAAAGGAAACAAAAGTAAGCATTAATGATGGAAAACCACTTAAAACCTGCTTTTTTACCTTGGCCGCAGTACGGTCAAGACGAGGCCAATGCTGCCCAACAGGTATTGCTATCAAACCAGCATAACTACTGGACTGGCCAGCATTGTCATGAGTTTGAGCAAGCATTTGCCAAATGGACCGACAGCCAATATGCCATTTCTTTGTGTAATGGTTCAGTGGCGCTGGAACTTGCCTTAATGGCGCTAGATATTGGCCCGGGTGATGAGGTTATTGTTAGCCCCAGAACCTTTATTGCTTCGGTATCGAGTGTGATTTTAAGCGGTGGCATTCCTGTTTTTGCCGATGTTGATTTAAACAGTCAAAATATTGAAGCGCACACTATCGAAGCGGTTGTCAGTGACAAAACCAAAGCGGTGGTTGTGGTGCATTTGGGCGGAATACCGGCTGATATGAATGCCATTATGGCGTTAGCTAAAAAGCATAACTTTTATGTGATAGAAGACTGCGCTCAGGCTCACGGTGCGCGTTTTGATAACCGCTCGGTCGGGTCTATCGGGCATATTGCTGCTTGGTCGTTTTGTCATAACAAAATCATCTCTACGGGTGGCGAAGGCGGTATGATCACCACCAACAATGAGACCTTATATAACGCTATGTGGTCATTCAAAGACCATGGTAAATCGAACCCCGGCGCGGTTGAAAAGCCCGCAGCACAACCTCCCGGACAGCATTTTCGCTGGTCGCATCAAAGCTTTGGCACTAATCGGCGTATGACCGAAATGCAGGCTGCAATTGGCCTAGTACAACTGGGTAAAGTCAGCCAGTGGCACCAGCAACGGCTTAAACATGGTGCCTTGATTGATGCTGTGGCACGGCGGCATAAATCGGTGAGGGCAATTGAATTAAAGCCCAATATGGAGCCTGCTGAGTATGTTCACTATTTGTTTGTTAACACGCAGGGGTTGGCAACGGGTTGGGACACAACAAAAATACTAGAACAGATTAACGCACTTGGCGTGCCTTGTGGTCAGGGCAGTTGCCCTGAGGTTTATTTAGAGGCGGCGTTTGACGACAGCCCATTCAAACCGTCAAAACGACTGCCAAACGCCAAACAACTTGGTGAAACCAGTTTGATGTTTCAGGTTCACCCAGGACTTAGCAGCGCAGATATGGATAAAACGGTTACTGTGCTTGAGCAAGTGTTTGCTGCTGCGAGCGCAAAGGCATAAACACCAACAATAGTGCATTGACCAAAGCGGCCACAGTGGTCGCCAATGCCAACCCTTTAATGCCCATTTTGTCGACCAATACGATATCAAGCACTATGTTGACTACGGCTGCAAGCAAACCAGCAACCACCGGAAGTTTAAAATCTTCTAAAGCATAGCGCACCCTACTGGCCAAAAACACATACGCGTGGGCACCAAACCCTAGCATATAAAAAACGAAGACTTCGGCGGTTTTAATCACGGCTGCCTCATCGAAAGCACCGTAATTAAACACTGTGGCAACCAGCCACTCGTCAAGCAATACAGAAACTGTTGTGATGAACACTGCCAGCAATAAAATCAGTCGATAAACCTGTGTAACTTTGCGCTTAAAAGCGGGTAGATCAAATCTCAATTGGATGAGTTGAGGAAACAAAACGGTAGTGATTGCAAAAATGACGGTATAAAGCGGAAACATCATGAGTTTTTCGGCAAACCCCAATACTGCAACCTCGCCTTCGCCCAAGCTAGAGGCAAAATAACGGTCGACCAGTACGTCAACGTAAACCACCGAATAACTGAGGGTTGCCAACGCCATATTGGTAAAAATGATTTTGAGTTGGGGTCGGTCGGCTTGACTGATGGCGCTGAAGGACTGGACTTTACAATAAGGCGCTTTGAACGGCATGACAATAAGCCATTGCAACAGATATCCACCGAGACCTCCAACGGCAACGCCATAAACGCCATAGTATTGAAATAACCACACAATACCGATGAGGTAGCCTGTGTTGGGCATCATATCGGCGAAGCTGGCTTGGGCAAAACGCCCTTGTAAATGTAATAACCCTTTGGCCCACGCGGCCATCGACACCAAAAATGCTCCGGTGGCTGTTGTTTGCATCAGCGCAGTCGCCAATTCATGCCCTTGGGGCGTTAAGCCGGGGGCAATGGCCCCAACCAATGACTCAGCAAAAGCATATAGCAACACCATACTCAGCAGGCCAAAACCCAGTAACGGTTGCAACGAAGCGGTGATTAAACTTTGATTATCAATGTGCTCAATTCGGGTGAGTGCGGCATTCACATATGCATGACCCCATATACTCATGTACAACGTGATGGGTATAAGCCCCACAGCTATGCCATCGGCATATCCCGAAATACCAAACTGCCAAGCAATGGCTACTTCGCGACCAAAAGTCATTGCATGTACTATGACTGTCATGAACATCACGATAAGTACATTTTTGCTGATTTTTAGGCGGTTTAACAATGGGGTTCCTAATATTTTTATGAGGTGCAAGATTGTTGGTTAATTTGATTAAGGCAACGTAGGGGCAAACCTTGGTGTCTGCCCTTTTTATTTCAATGTGTTGCCTAATCAAGGGCAATCAAGGGCAATCACGGGGGATTACCCTTGATTGCCAAGGCAGCAGTATACCCTACATATCAAACAATTTATCAGGCGGATTACGTAAAAACCGTTCGGTAAATAAGTCGTTTTTAATGCCCACATTATATTTTACGTCACCATACGTCACAGTCGTGACGCTGCCTGTGTTGTAGTCGTGTACTTGGGTATTAATGACGGTAGGGATACCGTCGAATTTGGCCACTTTTTTGACTTTGAGCTGACGGTATTTGTTGTCGTTGGTGTCATAGTATTCACGCTTTAATGCCAAAAAGGTCTTTTTGTGGACCCAAGTTTTGTAGTATTTGAATTCTACGCTGCTGGCCTGTTTTGGGGTGCTTTTGGTAATAAAATAACTTTTAGATTGCGATGCCAATTCGTGGGTGTCTTCCATTAAGTGGCGACCAGAAACGTCTTCATACAATACATCTGAGCCGACAAAACTGGTGCGTTTGTCGCCAGCGGCAATACGACGAACCAAGTCGAGTTTTGGTAAGTACAACCAGCGGTCATCTGTTTTACCAACGTGTTTTTTCACCATGAATACCATGCCATCTAAATCGTTTGGGTGAGAGAATTTAACGAAATAATTTTGGTCGTCTTTGGCGGTGGCCTGTTCTGTTTGATTGGCGCGCAGTACTTTGAATTGACGAATGCGCACGCTGCCATTTTTGTCGGTGATTGTCATTTTTCCTTCGGCCATGGCATCTTGTCCGGCGTAATAGTTGGCCTTGAGTGCTTTACTCATGACTTGTTCGCCAGTCAAGGCGTCTTGCGCAACGGCTGGAAATACGAGGCTGGTTAATATCATCAGCGCTGTCGCCAGTTTTTTCCCTAAGACTTGAGAAACCTTTTTCATTGATATTACTCCTATTTTTTGGTGCTAAATAAAATGGGTTCGGCCAGTTTAATAATGGCAGGTAAGATGATTAAGGTAGCAAAACCCGATACCAACATAATCGAGGCCATTAACATGCCCACGGTTTGATAGGGCACCAGTGCAGCCAGTAACAACGGGGTAAAGCCAACGGCTATTATCACAATGTTACGGTAGATGGCGCGAGCGGGTTCTTGAAATAACGCTTGCATCGCCGCTTTCCAACTGCCCGATTGTTCGACTTGTTCTTTGGCGTGGGTGATAAAATGTATGGCAAAATCTACCGATAAACCCAGTGCCAAAGCTGATAATACCGCAACTGGCATGTCGTAATCTTTACCTAGCAAACCAATAACACCGTAAATCATTGCCATAGTGACCGACAGTGGGATCATCGAGACCAAGCCCCAAGCCAACGAACGAAACAGCAATACCATCATGATGAGTACCACAACCATAGAGCCAATTAGCGCATCAGACATGCCGCTAACCATTTTTTGTTGCCATACGGTGTTGATGTAACTTAGGCCAAAGAAGTTGTGATCAAGCGCAACCGGTGGCGGGTTGCTGATGATGAATTCGTTAACCGTGTCTACGACCTTGTGTATGTCTTGGTTGTCGCCGCTTTTGACTTGAAACCACAAGTTGGTGGTGGTGAAATCTTGGGTGACCAAGTGCCACAAACGAAACGGTTCGTGGGAGTTTTCAAAGGTGGTGAGTGTTTCTGACACCTGACTGGCACTGCTTGGAATGACGAAAGCCGATTGGTTGGAGTCGTGTAGTTCTTTGTTGAGTTTTTTCACTAAATCAGACAGCGAGTTAGACTTGCCGACCAAAGGTAGTTGTTCAATGTGTTG
This sequence comes from uncultured Alteromonadaceae bacterium, assembly GCA_938085045.1. Classification (GTDB taxonomy): domain Bacteria; phylum Pseudomonadota; class Gammaproteobacteria; order Enterobacterales; family Alteromonadaceae; genus JABSOG01. The sequence continues at coordinate 3,775 of CALKGI010000012.1, read as the reverse complement.
CTGCAAGCGAGTGATGTACTCAAGCACTTGTGGTTGGTTAAACACTTTGCGCTGCGAACGTATGTCACTCAATAGACCTTGAATCGACTGCCAAGTTGCAGTGGTCGTGTCAGTCTCAACTTCGGTAAATATATCGCCCAAATCGTCTTCCATGTCGTTTGACACGGTGTCGGTGGCCTTGCTGGCTAACTGGCTACTGCTGAACTGCCACAGATTTTCGATGTATTGTGCGGCTTTAAGGTCGGCTTGCTCGAACTCAGTCATTTTGGTTTTAAACAGGGTTATTTGCTCGTTGTTGCCAAGGGCGTTTAGCTGATTGTTGATGTCTTGGCTAATGGCTGCGACTTGGTTGTCTTGTTTTTTGGCTGAGAACGTTAAATAAACCAAATAGTTGCCGCCAAAGTTGTCGTTGATAAAACTGTCGGCCACACGGATGGGGTGGGTTGGGTGTAACCATTTCATTGGGTTGTCGTTGACTTTAATGGTTTGAATGCCGTAAATCGACGCCACAACCAAACCGATGATTAAAATCATTAGGCTTTTAGCGTATTTGTAAGAAATGCCAGCGATGCCTTGGAGCATGTTCGACAACAGGCCTTTGTTCATGTTGTCGCTTTTGGTGCCAAAGTTGGTTAATTGCTTGGGTTTAAGCAGCATGATGTACGCCGGAATGAGTGTCATGCTGAGCAACCAAGCCAATAAAATACCAAAACCAACAAACACACCGAATATTTGAATGGGCGGGATAGGGGCTAAATACAACGAGAAGAAACCGGCAGCCGAGGTAAGTGATGTGTTAAGCATTGGCACGAACAGGGTTTTCATTACATCAATTAAAGTGCCTTTGCGGTCTTGGGTTTGCTGATATTTATCAAAGAACATCGACAGTATGTGGGTCGCATCTAATACGGCAATGGGCATTAAGAAGATGGCAATCATCGAACTCATGATATGAATGGTGTTACCAGATGCCACAAACGCGCCCATTGTGATGAGGACAGATGCCATGGCAACCGCTAATGCGCTGGCACCAATCACCGCATTTTTGAAGAAATATAAGATAAGAATAAAGATTAATAGCATCGCTAGTGGCGCCGAAATCGCCATTTGAATGAACATATCGATGCCAAAAACATCTTCAGCCAGTGGCAGGCCGGTAATGTGGTATTGTTCTGGGCCATTTAGGGTGTCGAGCTTGTCGTTGATTAGGTCGTAAACGTCGGCAGAAACTGATTTTTCGGTGATTGGAATGTACAGCGCCAGTGACTTTTGGTCCATCGACACCATGGTGCCAGCCAAAAATGGATTGCTCATCGCCCTTGCTTTGATGGTTTGTGCTTGGGCTTGCGTTGTAATAGGGTTGTTCATTAGGCGTTCAAAACGTATTATGCCCGGTTCGCCTGCGTCGATAGCGTCTACTTGATTGGGGCTGACGATGTTGTGGGTGACTATGCCGGCTTTTTCGTTATGTTCCGTCCATGTCACTGTTTTAAGAAACTGCGAAAACTCGTGAATACGGTTTAAAGACTCTGGGTTAAAAACGCCTTCGTCATGGGTTGGGTTTTCAATTCCAATCACAATCAAGTCGTTGATATCCATTTGCTGTTTCATTTGATTGTGAAAAACCCGGGTGGGTTCGTCTTTAGACAGCATGTTTTCAGGGTCGACATCGATAGAGGCGAAAGGTAAAAATCCGCACATTAACAAAGAGATGATGATGGTCGCCTTTACCACTGTTTTGGGGTTGCTTATGGCGAATGTCACCATGTCGAACATTTTGCCAAGCTTGTTATTGTTAGGGGGTTGTGAGGTCATTATTTTATCCCGAAATTATAAAATTAGGTTCGTGGCCAAGGTTTACGTATTGGTTAAAAGCTCCACCGCACCGCGGCAAAAGCGTTTGAATTGTCTTCTAACTGGCCGAATCGGCCATCTTGTGCGCCGGCAAAATGATTGGTGCCTATGTTTATCATCCAGTGATCGTCAAATTTGTGAAACATATTAAGGCGCAAATAACTGTCTTTTTCGGTTGGCGAATAATATAAAAACATCGATAGGGTCATTTTTTGGCTCAATAAAAATTGGTTCAAGCGCATGGTCAGCAAGTTGTATTCTCGCGGGGGCGCTTCTATGCCCGGTGGCTGTGAGCTGAGATTTTGGCTTTGTTGTTGGTGTTGTTCTTGATACCACTGAAAACTGGCTGTTAAGTCGGTGGCCAGTTCAAATTGGTAACCGAGTATAAAACGAATTTCTGAGTTGCGTATCCAAAACTTGTCACCTGCTTTGTCTTGTGCTGAATGGTAATAAGATGCTTCAAGTGACACTATTCCTGGGCCTAGTTCGCCTCTTGTGCTGAAACCATAGGTATTTAACTTTGGGTAAAACAGTTGTTGAGTTTGCGGGTTAAACCCTTCTGGCGACTGCCAGCGGCTGCGGTTGTAATACAATGCCACTTCTTGACCAAACAGGTTGGTGCTCCAGCGGGCCATAATCGAACCACTGTGATTTTCTTTTATATCTAATACATTTTGCTCGCCAGCGGTTTGTTGCAAAAATGGGTTGTAATAACTGAAGCGTTCGCCGGTTGGTACATCCCATGAATCATATTGCGCCCAAACAATATCAAGTGTTGAATCGTCAATAAAAATACTGGTACGCAGGGCGTCAGATGAAGTCACCATGTATTCAGCTTCGGCATCTCGGCCGTAATATAACCCCATGAAGTCTTTTGGGAATACGTCATTAATAGCGATTTGGTCGCCTAATCCCCACATGATATTTTGTCTGCCTATGCGTACTTGAGCATAATCGTTGGTGGGCAACTCAACATAGGCCTCGCGCACATCAACTTGGGTGCCGTCGATGATATCGTCATGAACCAAGTCGGCTTTAACGTTGAATTTAAAGTCGTTGGCACTGAATTTTACATTGCCCTGAAAGCGGGTTTCGGCAAGTGTGGTTTGACGCTCGAAATTGTCGCTACTTTTAAGGCGGGTGCCCCAGCGAGTATCGATAAACCCGCGAAATTGTAGGTTGCTTTTGGGTTTCTCATCCGCTTTTGGGGTGTCGATTTCGTCCATGAATTCAATGTCTAACTCATCATCATCTTCTTCTTCTTCTTCTTCTTCTTGCGCATTCACAGTTTCAGGAGCATCTGTAGCATAGGCTATCGATGGCTGAACAAAAGTGACCGTCAGACCAACGTAAAGCACTAGTGAAGTAAAAAGTGAAGCAAAATAAGGTGAACGCATGGGTTATTTCTGATGCCTTTTGTATATTAGAAAATGATAATGTAGTGGTATAGTAGCATTTTCTAATGTAGAATCAACTAATATTAAAAAGCCAGTCAATTACCTCGGAAGCCGCTGATGGAAAATACCCCAATTACCTCAATGGACAGTCCTTCGATGGACAATGAAGCATTACGCAACAAAGCCAGCAAAGCCGCCCAATTGCTTAAAGCCATGAGCAACGAAAACCGTTTACTGATTTTGTGTCACCTAGGCGAAGGTGAAATGTCGGTAGGGCAGTTAAACGCGTGTATAGAGCTGAGCCAGTCGAGTTTGTCGCAGCATTTGGCGCGATTACGTAAAGATGGTTTGGTCAATACCCGGCGCGAATCGCAGACCATTTATTACAGCATCGCTGACGATGTAGTGATTAAGCTTATTACTTTGCTCCATAGTGAGTATTGTAACCGTCCGGTGTTGTTGGAGGAGTAATCAGATACCGGTGTAATAAGGTGTAATACCTTTGTGACTTGTAAAAAGGTAAG
>CALKGI010000011.1 GCA_938085045.1 uncultured Alteromonadaceae bacterium | reverse complement strand
GATCCCATCCCGAACTCAGAAGTGAAACGCGTTAGCGCCGATGGTAGTGTGGGAGATCCCATGTGAGAGTAGGACACCGCCAGGCACCCAATACGAGAAAGCCCGTTACATTTGTAACGGGCTTTTTTACGTTTGGGTTTTGTATTTTGGATTACCTGCTAGTCCTGCAACACAGACAAACCGGAGGATGGGGCGAGGAACGAGCCGGAGTTAGCGCTTGCGCGTAACCCATCGGTTAATTTTCGTTAATCACAAGCCCATCGGTTATTCGTCGCTAATCACCAAACCATTGATGTTTCGTGTGGCGAGTTCGTCGACGGTATGATTTCGTTAAGTGTTTGTGGTAAACGAGAAGCAACCGATGGGTTACGGCTTGCTTCGCTAACGCCTAACCCATCCTCCGTATGAGGCTATTCGAAAGCCTGTGAGAGGAGCGAAATTTATGCCGCCTCAGCAAACTCTTGTAACAAAACCCTCCCCTCAAAAGCTTGGTGTTAAACGGTTGGTTTGATACGGTAAAGGTGGAATTGAAATCAACAAGAGTATTATGAAGATGTCTAAAGAAATGCGTGATGTATGCCTGTGTATGGGCACGATTGGAATGGCTTATGCCTTGCTGCTAATGATGTTCGTTTTATTTACTGGTGCCAAAATTATTAAGAGCGTTATGATTATCGCTGCATTTTCAACAATGTTGTTCACCGTTGGATTATCACCTATTGTGCGCAACCGTTTGAAATTGCGCGTGCAGTCGGCTTTTAATCGTTAGCTAGAACTCCGTAGGCTTCTCTAACGAGTCGATACTCTCTGTGATGCTATCTATCTGTACAGCAAGTGCAGTTTGGGCGTCACGTAGCCCCTGATTGTAATAATAACTGCCTACCTGCTCTGAGAAAAAGTCGAGTAGGAATTCGGCGTCAAAATCCCCTATTTCTTGTTCCAGCTCTTTATCAAAGTAACGTTGTATTTTATTGACGATAAAATCTTTTTGCGCTTTGTCGAAGGTGATCTGTGCCATATCAAGTATTCATCATTTTTGCATTTATTTAAGGCGTAATTATTCCACTAAACATTGATTATGCAAGACAATAAATTGTCTTTATTGGACAAAGCCACTATTGTATTTTAAATACTTTTTATCCAATGAAGTGATTGCAATGAATCTTGTTAAATCCCTAACTAACAGCCTGTTCATATGTTTGGCTTTTGCCATAACGCCAGCGCAGGCAAAACCCATCAAACTGGTAACCACAGACGGCGTCATACTACACGGACAATATACAACACCGCGAAAATTAACCGAGAAACATCCTGCGGTGATCCTCATTCATCAAGGCGGCTCTGATCATTCCGAGTGGAATTTCATGCTGCCCTCGTTATTAAGTAAGAATTATGTTGTATTGGCTTACGATGTACGCGGTCATGGCAAATCAGATAAGGTGGCTAATATGGGCCAGCTGTTTAACGATCCAACCCTTGCACCAAAAGGTTTGGCAGCAGCAATTAAATATGTGAAGAAAAAGAAGCATGTAGATGGTACGCGCATCGCAGTTGTTGGCGCATCTATCGGTGGTAACCTTGCTGCTGTAGCCATCGCTAATATGGGTGTGAAGACGGCTGTGTGTATCTCTGGCAAAACATCAGCGGTATTTAATCTAGCTGGTAAGAAAGAACTTGCGCTACAGTCGGTTTATTATATTTCGTCTAATGAAAACCGAGGAAAAAGAGCCGCGTGGGCGCAGGAGCTACACAAGCTAACCAAAGAGCCACGTAAGATCACCATAATAAAGTCTTCTGACGGGCATGGTGTAGAGATTTTTAAAGATGAACCGAACGTAGAATACCAAATACTGCAGTGGCTAGATGAGACGTTGTAGTAGAGGTTAACGGCAACGTAGGGGCAATCCCCTGTGATTGCCCTTCTTCAAAATAGGCAATGTTGGGGTCCAACATTGCCTATTTTAGGCGTTAACTATTGCGAATGGTCATTAGCCAGCGGCCATAGAAGTAAATACCAACGGCCGAAATAGAACCGATGGCACCAATGATATACCACGCCATGCCAATGTTGTGCGTTTGCGACAATAGTAAGGTTAAAGCCTCGTGAGACTCACCTGTAAACTCCATCAATGTCTTAAACCCTTCACCGGTTGGAATGGCATCGATTTTATCTGCCGACATGCCACGCTCTGCTAGCAACTCACGAGAGAAGTTTTCTTTAGAGGCAAACATTTCGTAAATACGCATACCATAAAAACCTTCAAGCGTATTACCCACGCCTTGCGGTAACATCACAAAACCCAAATACATGGCTTTTTTGTCTTTAGGCGCGATATTGCCCATAAATTCATTTTTCTTGGGGCTTATCAACATTTCGCCAATACTAAATATTGCCACCGCTAACAAGGTCATCCACGCAAAGTTAAACGCGCCGATAAAAGTGATAGCCACAATACTTAAGACACAACCTAATAGCATTGCTGATGTAATGCGGTATTTTGCGCTCATGGCGGCAAACAAGAAGCAGGTGAGCATGATCAAACCTGCATTGAGATTAACCACACCCTCGGGCATAACCTTGGTGCCCTCGTCATTTAGACCCAATATGAATTGGAAAAAACCATTGCGGGTGCCTTCTTCACCAAACAGGTCTCGTACGATGACGCTGGTATCGACCCAGTCAGCAATGTGCCAAGGCAATACGTCAAACAATGCGTTGTACATAAACCAAAAACCTGAGAACACCACCATGTAGAGATATACAATGGGTTTTTTCAGCTCAATCCAAGCAGCCTTCATTAAAAAATGCTGTTTCACTTCCCCTGCTTCAACTTTCTTTTTTAATTCTAAACGTTCTTCTTTACCGGGTTCTTTATAGGCAAATAACAAAACAAAATTGAGGGAAATGATTGCAGCACAGGCATAAAAAACGTTTTCCCATGCCAGTTGTCGCATGTGAACGGCCATCAGGGGACCAAGGAAACCACCGACATTAACGGTTTGGTAAAATATCCCCCAAGCCATGGTGCTGTTTTCTCGTTTGGTTGCTTTAACTAAGGTGCCCTGTATGCCAGGTTTAAATACACCAGTGCCAATGGCCAGTAGAATGGCGCCAATCATAAAACCGTAATAAGACGGGAACAAAGCCATAACGAGGTAACCCGCGATTTTGATCACAGTCGAAAATGCGATACTTTCTTTGTATCCGACTCGGTCTGAAATACCGCCTAAGAACATGGGGACGAATGCTTGAATTAATGCCCAAATACCGAGAATGTTGGCGTATTGTGAGCCAGTGATCCCCAAGCCGCCTTCTGATGTCGGGGCTCTAGAATAAAGACCTGCCGAGCTTTTTACACCGTAATAAGCCAATCGTTCAATTAGCTCCATGCCGCCTACCAGCCAAAAAACATAACCCAAACTGATGATGGAGGCCCACATTCCTAGCTGTTTGACTTCCGTCAAATCATTGTCAGCGTAAGTACCCTTGTTACTCATAATTATTCTTCTATTCTCTTGTCAATTATTGCGCGGCATTGTACATCAAATGTTAAAAATATGGAAAGAAACGCGTTTACCGGGCGCACTCACTCAAGAACTTTAAAACGCCATGATCTTCTAACCATCGAACTTGGGCTTCGTTGGTTAGCAGAAAATGTCCGGCGTAGTTGATACCGTTGGCAAAAATCCCCTCAATGTTGTTAGCCGAGCGGGGCAGTATCAGCATCCAACGGCTGGTGAGTAGTATGTTGTAGGGTTTGCACTTTGCAGCTTGCCCATCTTTTTCTTCGGATACGATTAAGCCCATTTGGGACATCGCTCGGCAGTAGTCAGCAATTAACAATTGGGCATCAAGTTGATCATATGCAAACAAGCGATGTTCAAAAGGTAGTTCGCCACAAACCGTTAAACGTTGCAACGGGTTGTCAGTCTTAACCAGTTGCATATGGCGGTGTGGCTGGCTGGCACCTGCATCAAAACCACCATTATAAAACCCTAAAACATCTGGGTCGTCATAACCCATTATCCAAGCGGCAAAGTCGCCGTGTTCCAGCGGGGCGGTTTGCTCAATAAAAGTGTTTGAGCAGATTAACAAATGGGGGGCGAGCACCGGAAATTTATTGAGCAGGCAAACGTGGTTATCGCCAGCTTTAGCGACAAACATGTCTTCGTCATATGGCAAAAATGGATTGAAGTCTTTGGGTTTGGGGGCAAACTTCTTTTTTGAGTTGTCGTTTTTCAGGTGTAAATAATAACTTATGCCGTTTTCGACAAGTACCCTAGGATCAGTGCTAATGGGCATCAAACTGCCGCTTAATAATGCCTGAGTGGATACCTCATTTGCTTTTGACCAAAACATGGGTGGTTACTCCAAAGTGATAAAGGTGTCGGTAAAGAGGATTGGTAAAAGTACAGGATTATGCCACTGATGAACAACATATTTTTGCGATGGACATAACTGGTGACAATAAACGTCAGCTAAGTCAGCGTAAATAAACTAGTTTTGATGCAAACCTACCCGCTTTGACGTACAGTACGTGGTTCAATAATTTTTGTCAGGACCACGTACTCGATGTTTAAAAAGACCTCCGCCCTCATCCTGTTCAGTTTGGCCACCGTTGGGTGTACCAACCAATCGACAGTAAATGTTGCCACTGCACCAACTGAGGCCAGCCAAGCACCAAGAGTCAAGCAAGACTGGCTTAGTGATGGTCATGCCCAACTGCGCAAGCGTCAAGTCAGTGATGTTAGTTATCAATTAGATTTTGACTTGAGTCAGGCTGACAAATTTTATGGGTCAACCACCATTGAATTCACCACTCATCTGCTTAGTGATGATTTGACCTTTGATTTTTCTCACGGCAGTGTCGAACAGGTGTGGGTTAATGGTCAAGTGGTTGATTTTGCATATAACAACTACTTTGTCACCGTGCCAAAAAGCAGCCTAAAGTTAGGCAAAACAGCGGTAAAAATCAAATATAGCCACAAATACAGTGATAACGGTTCTGGTCTTTATCGTTATACCGATGCGACAGATAACAAAAGCTACCTATACACTCACTTTGAACCCTATGAGGCCAACAAGTTATTCCCGGGTTTTGATCAACCAAACCTGCGAGCAAGCTACAAAGTCAATGTAACCGCACCGTCTGACTGGACTGTGATCACCTCAGTAAGAGAAGATAACGTTGTAGACAAAGGTGAGCTTAAGCAATGGAATTTTCCAGAGTCAGCACGATTTAGCACCTATGTTTTTCCTTTGCATGCGGGCCCATACCATGTTTGGCAAGACACGTTTAAAGCTGTTAAGGGTTCCTCTGAAGACGTTCCATTACGATTATTTGCTCGTGAATCACTGGCTGAATATGTCGACGTTCAGCATTGGATGAATGTGACCAAAAAAGGCCTAGCGTTTTTCAATGACTATTTTGATTACGACTACCCCTTTGGAAAATACGATCAGATAATTGTGCCCGATTTTAACATCAGCGGCATGGAAAACGTCGCGGCGGTAACCTACAGCGAAAGCACGGTTAGCCGAGGCAAGATCACCAAAGAACAAGAGGAGCGCATTTCGGGATTGCTGTTGCACGAAATGTCACACATGTGGTTTGGTGATTTGATCACCATCGATTGGTGGAGCAACTTGTGGTTAAAAGAAAGCTTTGCGACTTATATGTCTAATGTTGCACTTGGCGAAACTGGCTTGTCAGGCAATGCTTGGAATAAGTTTTACATCACCACCAAACAACGAGCCTATGGCGCCGATAGTTCAGTCACTACGCACGCCATTCAAATGCCTGTTAGCGACACTAAAAATGGTGTTGCAAGCTTTGATGTTATCACCTATCAAAAAGGCGCATCGGTATTAAACCAGCTGGCCCATTACCTTGGCGCCGAACCTTTTAAAGCGGGTATTCGTCAGTATTTCAAAGATTTTGCCTATCAAGCAACCAAGCTGCCCGATTTTATGGGCACTTTGGGTAAAGTGGCTGGGCGTGACTTAGACAAATGGACACAAGACTGGTTGTATAAAGCGGGTACCAATCGGGTGAGCGCGGTTTTTGAATGCAAAAACGATAAGATCAGCGAGTTTGCCTTAGCGCAAAGTTATCCCAAAGATCACCCATATATGCGTGAACATGCACTAAACATCGGCTTGTACTCGCTAGGCAAAGAACTCAAAGTCATTAGCACCCAAGCGGTTAGGCTCAGTGGTAAAACAACCCAAGTGCCTGAACTGATTGGCAGTCAATGCCCTGATATGGTTTACCCCAACCACGGCGACTGGGGGTTTGTTAAAGTGATTTTAGATGACAAAACCCGCAATAACGTGGTGCGCGCTATCCCGCTCATTAAAGATTCAATGGTACGAGCGATGTTCTACCAAAGCCTGTGGGACTTGGTTGACGACAAGCAAATGAGCCTAACCACCTATATCGACTTGGTGACCACCACAATAACGGATGAGAAAGATACCAAAGTACTTGGCCTAGTGATGAACCACTTGGGCGGTGCACGTAACTACCTAAACCGCTTTAATACTGAGCAATACCCGAAAAAAACCGACTACCTTATTAAACTAGAACGCTTCTTATGGCAGGGTCTTAATGCTCAAATTCCGGGCAGCGATCACCAAAAAGCATGGTTTTATAGTGCTTTGGGCGTCAGCCATTCGAGTGGTGCACTGAACAAGCTCAATGACTTGTTAGAAGGTAAGAAAAGTATTAAAGGATTAGAAATTGATCAAGATTTACGCTGGGGTTTATTGATTCAATTGGCTGGTTTTGGCTATCAACACTATGATGCTTTGTTGGCCAAAGAAAAGGCCAAAGACCCCTCTTATCAAGGCGAATTAGGTGCCATTGCGGCAGATGCAAGACAACCCAAAGCGGATGCTAAATTGCGTTGGATCAAAGAGTTCGAAAAAACCAGCAATCGCCTGACGGCTCGAAAGCAAAAGGTCGCAATGGATTACATGTTTCCGTCACATCAAAGCCATTTGCTTGAGCCTCTTTCTGATCGGTTGATTAACGACTTGGTGTCTTTTGATGTCAATCGCGACCAAAAACTGATAGCGACTATGGTTTACGCCATTATGCCAAGGTTATGCAGCAGTGCCAGTGTCGCCAAGTTGCAACAAGCGATAGACAACAATCCTCAGCTGGGGCTAATTGCTTTAAAGGGATTAAAAGAAATGCATCAAAGTGATGAAAAGTGTGTTGAGATAAGTAAAGTAAAATAATCTCGGTTACATCAGTTTACTTTGCATCGTAGGCGGCACTTTGGTGTCGCTTTTTACGTTTTGAGCGAAGCTAAAACATCGCCTACCATTGAGGATTATCCTATTCTCGTCCTGTAATACCTGCAACTTACCGAGCTTTTGAACACATCGCCCTAAACTTTTGTTACTTTTCTTTATCACTGTTTTTGTCTAAGTCACCGAAGGTACCTCACCAATGCGACATTTTCTCCCGTTACTCATTAGCGCATTTTTATTGTCTGGCTGTAGTGGTGGCCTGTTCAATCAAGAATTGACCGAATACAACAAAGCCTTGGAACAAGGCGAGTTTGCAACTCAATTAGCCATCGCTGGCAAAATTATTCAAGCCGACCCGGATTTGATTGATTTGACTGCTGAGCAAATCAGCCAGGCTAAAATCAGTTATGAGCGCTTGGTAAAAGCCCAATACCAATTTGCCGATGCGACTGAACTGCAAGACGCTCAAGCCGTACTTGCCATCTCGCCAAACTTAGCTATCGCCAAAAGAGCACTGAAGGCCAACAGTATTCAGACCAAACAAAAACCGCTCATAGCTCAGCAACTCAGAGCATTGCATCAACTCGAAACGCACTTCTCACAAAGATTCCACCTTAATCCATTACACAAAAAAGTCACCAAAACTAGCGTCTCGCTACCTTCATTTACAGATAAGATCTCAGAGCAGTATTATTTAGGCGCCTTAAGTAAAAAGCTCGACGGTAACGTGCTAACCGACTACCAAGTACAGCAATTGGTCAATCACGAAAACAGCGCCCTTAAATTGGCCTTGACGTTAAATGAACAGCTCACAATCATCGAAAAGACGCATAAACTATCACCCGCGTTAAGCCGTAGCAAAACCTCGCTGACTCAGATTATCGCTTTGCATCATCAAACCATGAATCACTTACTGGTATCGCTCATTCGAGATGGCATGACAGCGGCTGAAAAATCGTTTAACGAATTGAGCCAAGTGGCTGCGAGCCAAACGACTCGGGGTAACCATGAAGAAGTTTGGGCAAAAGTTATTGGGCCCTTAACTCACAAACAATGGCCTGCGTTCGAACGTGCTTATTTAAGACCCATCAATATAGTGCGTCAGGCGATGTTGACCCATAAAAAGCAAACCGATGCGTATGACGTGGTGTTATCGCAAACCTTCCCTCATGCCGAAGTAACTTACAAATACTTTTGGCCTAAAGACAAGTTAGATGCACATTTTGAGCAAGCGAAGGTGAGAAAGGCCGAAGCTGCAAAGATAAGCAAAGTGCTAGATGGGATTGTGTTTGATGAATTTAATGGGATAGACCAGAGTTACCTAGCCTTGTCTTTGTAACCGTCCTTGGGGGTCACACGCCAGTAGATTTTGTGCTCCTGCAACTCGACACTGCCAGCATCCATGCCGGTCGTCCGTGGCGCGTTGGGGAGTAAATCCCCAGTCTTTGGTGACGTTATTTCGCTTTAATCGCTTCAATAAACAAACTTAACTGAATATTGCTTTTTGCACTGCCAGGTTTGCCTTTCATACCAAAATCGGTCATGTCAAAAGCTAATTTGCCTTCGTAACCGCGTCTGAAACCACCCCATGGATCTTTACCTGCACCCACTTCTTGCGCCACTATCGTCATCGATTTTGTGATGCCACGGAACATAAAGTCACCGGTGATCAAAACATCTTCACCTTGCTGTGCTACTGCTGTGCTGGTGAAAGTTGCTTTGGGGAATTTTGCAGCGTCAATGTAATCATCACTGGTTAAATGCTTGTTGCGTTTGGCGTGGTTAGAATCGAGGCTGCCCGTATTGACAGTAACCTTGACTGAAGATTTAGTGATGTCTTGATCATCAAACATCAACACCCCTTCAACATCGTTAAAGCGGCCCAATAACCAACTGAAACCCATGTGACTGGCTTTGAATTGAACAAAAGAATGGGTAGCGTCAATTACTAGTTTATCTGTTTTGGCAAATACTGCGCTGCTAGAGAGCAAAGTCAGCGCCAAAGCGGTTGTTTTAATCAAGGTTTTCATGGTGTTCCTCTTGGAGTGTAGATTTTTGTTGGGGGCGCAACATGCGCTTTAAAGTGTTGTCTTTATCTATTAAATGATGTTTTACTGCCGCCGCAATATGACCGACGCTTAAAGCGACAATCAACACCGACAACCAGTAATGAAATTGACCGCTTAGCGTTTCCATACCGCTGATTTTGCCTGTAATTGAAGGCACGTCTAGCCAATCAAACAGCTTAACATCATGCCCTGCGGCAGTTGAAATTAAATAACCTGTGATGGGGATCGCCAACATCAATACGATTAATACCCGGTGCGCCCATTTGGCTACGGCCATTTGTAATGGGGTGTCGGCAAGGGGTTGAGGTTTAGGGTTGAGTTGCCGCCAAATAAGCCGCACAACTAACAAAGCTAAAAATAGTAAACCAAGACTTTCGTGCCAGTGAGGGGCGAGGTAGTTCCACTGATGATCATAACTCAAATCGACCATATACAGCCCAAGGCCAAATAGACCATAGATGGCAAGGGCCGAAATCCAGTGAAAAGCGATGCTGAGCCAACCGTAAGTGGTGGTGGAATTCTTTATCATGGTGTTATTCTTTTTATTCAAGTTACTCTACTATAAATTTGTTGTTCGAAGATGTAAACGTAAACGAGATCAATGAATTGAGAACTGAAAAGGTAGCGACAAAAACCATGAAAACAATATATCTATTAGCAATGGAAGGCGCCACATTTAGCGATAAATCGACAATAGAAGATTTCTCACGGCGAAAGGTTGCTAATAACCAATGTGTTATTCAAATTTGGAGCTCACAAGAGTTGATAACGGCATTTATAAAATCGTTGCCTAAAAATCATAAGTCTTCGTTGATAAAGGTCGATAAGGCGTACTTTACTGGTGTGATGAAAGCAAAATACGGTGAAGTTAAAGTGGAATTAAATCCATTGCCTTTAAAGACGTCCACCTAAGCACCACTTACGGTCGCACACTGCCTTTCAGTCGAGGTTGACTGGGTAACTAAAATTAGGTTCATTGTTTTTTTAATGCAAACTTCACACTATACTTATTTACTCGAATCCAATCTATTTTACCTTTAATAAGGGTGTTCAATACCCAAACAACTCTAAATACCCCCATGCCGTATGACTGCCGCTAGTTTTAACTGCCCCTTCCCAATAAGGAATGGTACCGTCCATCAACTGCCGCCGGTTTATCGCTTTAATAGTGATATCAACCTGCTTAGTTGGCACTTTTAACCGCCAGCCAATCGGATATTTATGCTCGCCAAAGGTTTCATAATCTATCGGTTGCCAGTCAATCTCATCGGCTGATAGTTGTTGTTTTGTGCCATCGGCATACATCAGTACGCCATCTAAGTAGGTTTCTGACTCGCTACGAACGCGGTAGAGCATGAGTGCGGTTTTATCGTCAAGGTGCAGTGCAAGCCAGTCCCAACCGATATTTTTCATCAGCTTTTGTGGTTGGGCGCCGTTAAGGCCTTTGCCGGTGAGCATGCCGCTGCTCCATTCTCGGTCAAGCCAAGCTTCGCCCGTTACTTTGACTTTTTTGCCGTTAAATTGGATGTCGCCGCTTAATTTGATAAATGGCGCGTTGTAGTAATAACTGGCGTTGCTGCCGCTGGTGTTTTTTTTGCTGAAGCCTTTGTCACCTTGCAGAAAAAGCCGAGATTCAGACAGTTTTAAGTTATATGCGAACTTTGGTTCTCTTACTGTTAATGTGCCTGGTAGTGGATTTAACCCGGTGCCTTTGAGTTGCCAATGATCTAAAAACACCTGCCAAGGTTGAGTCTCAATACCGCCGTGGCCCATGCTGGCCTTAGCGTAGCGCTCTGCGTGGAAAAATTCTGTTGGTGTCGACAGCGCCGCGTGAGCAAAAAATATTCGCTGAGGCTGGTCGGCTATTAGCAAACTATTGGCGAATAAAGTGAATTGTGCGCCATATGTGAATCCATCTTCGCCTTTTAGGTTGGCCGTAACATACCACCATTCAGATTGATAACCCGGATGGATGTTATGGTCTTGTGGAAAGCTGAAAATACGCCCCGGCGTGACCTTTTTAAACTCATCTGCGGTGTTGGCTGATAAGGGCATCATTAACATCAAAATCAACCATTT
Source organism: uncultured Alteromonadaceae bacterium (assembly GCA_938085045.1). Taxonomy (GTDB): domain Bacteria; phylum Pseudomonadota; class Gammaproteobacteria; order Enterobacterales; family Alteromonadaceae; genus JABSOG01. Next base: position 37,338 of record CALKGI010000011.1, on the reverse strand, counting down.
TATTAAATTCACAAACTTCATACCGCCTCCCTAAATGCGTTGATCACGGTTTTTCTACTCAGTTGATACAGCGGTAATAACCCCGACAGTAGGGCGACCATAACGGCGCTAATAATAATGATACTAAGTGTTGAAGCCTCGATTTGAATGGCAAAATGCCAGCCAAATGAGTATTGCAAAACAATGTGAACGCTGGCCCATGCGATGATTATGCCCAGCGGCAAAGCGATTAAGCTGGCAACTATGGCGTTGAAGCACAGCTGTAACATCGATAAACCAGCGATTTCGCGGTTGTTGACCCCTAATACTTTGAGCAAAGTCAATTGCCGTTGTTTGTCTAGTTCTGCGGCGTAGCAGGCGCAATATATGCCGATGGCCGCTATCAACAAGGTGAATAAAATCATCACTTGGGTAACCATAAAGGTTTGTTCGAATAGCGTTAGGGCTATTTTTTTCATCTCTTGCGGTTTAATGCTCTGATGCGATTGCACTTTAAAACGGTCTTGCAGAGTATTGAGTAGCGGCTCAATGCTTTGACCATCATTGAGAAAAACGCCAATTTCTACCGTATTGACCGCAGGCCATAAAATTTTCAACCAATTTTGGTCCATCGAAAATGCCGAGAAAGTCGAGCCATAACTGTAATAAATGCCGAGTACTTCCACTTCTATCCAGCGCGCTTTGGCTTTTATAGACAGTTTGTCGCCGGGTTTTAGTTGCTGTTGAAAAGCGAGGGTTTGATTTATTAGTATGCCTTCGCCCATGTGGAATCTAGGCCATAGGTTGTCGACCTGTTTTTCTAGGCTGATGCTGTCGTGGCGTAGTTGATGGTCGGTAACACCGCGTACAAGTCCTTTAACTGAGTTGTCGATTTTGCTTGTTGTTGATATTGCGCCGCTTGTGTAGAAATAACGGTAGGCAAGTGCTACGTCTTGGCGTTGATCAAGAAAAGCTTTTATATCAATAACCTGTTCTATATCAGGCTGTAAATACAAGTCTTCAGCAAGGGCTTGTTCAAGGTAATCTTCAAGCGCCACTCTAAAACTCGACACCATGGTCGTGACCGCAATACCCGCCGAAATTGCAACGGTGAATGCCATCATCGCGACTGAAAAACGTCCGTGATTTTGTTTACCGTCGGTCACCACCCATTGTAATTTGGGGTAGTTTACTAAGCGTTTGTTATTGGCCAAAACGCCGTATAAATAGACCAACGTGGCAGGTACCAGCATGGCACCACCAATAAACCAGCAGGCCGCTATGACAAAACCTAATGATTGGGAGTGGGGCATTAATGTTAGTAATCCGCCCAGTGCCAGCAGAGCAATTCCAGCGTAGCCCATTTGGCTTTTAGATTGGGCTATTTGGCGTGATTGCAGCGGTTGTTCTTTTGCCAATTGCCAAAACGGCTGGGCTGTAGCGATTAAGGTGGCTGTTAACGCTACCATCAAGGCCAGTGGCCACCAATGAGTCATTTGCTCGATAAATAACGGGTTTTGCCCCTGAAAAAGTCGAACCAAAGTTAAGCCTACATCGGGTAGTAAGGCACTGGCAATCAACCAGCCGAGCAAGCAACCTATGAAACTGGCCAGTAATGCCCACGACAATAATTCTATCATTAACGCCATGGCAATCTCGCCAAACGTGACGCCAACTAAGCGCAGTTGTTGCACCATGTTGAGTCTTTGTCTGACTGAAAACCGCACGGCATTGAAGGCAATAAAACAACCCACCAAAAATGCTAAGAATGATACCGCCGTTAGGTTGAGAAAAAATGCATCGCTCAGCGCGGCATTTTGGGCTGTTTTACTGGGAAAGCGTAGTTCGGTATCTTCGCTTAGAAGCGCTTTGAGTTGTTCGACGTCATCGGGTTGTTTGGTCACGGCGATGGACGTTAGGTGGCCGGGTAAAGACAACATTTGTTGCGCGCAAGCCAAGTCGCACATTAGGCTATAACCTGTGCCAAGACTGTCGCTGACGACTTTAATGGCAGGCAGCGTTTTACCGTTGGCCAGTGTCAGTATGTCACCATCTTTGAGGTTACGTTGTTTGGCCTGCGATTTAGATATCAGGGTTTGGTAGGGTGGAAACGAAAAAGCCAACATCGAAAAATCAGCTTGGCCAAAACCGCCGATGCCCTGTGTTTGAGTGGCGTTATCGCCGCTGGTGGAATGTGCTAGGGCAAAGGCATCAATACCCTGAAGCGATATAAAACCACCGTCTTTGAGTTTCAATCGACCTTCTGCCATGGGTATTAAATTGGTGAAACCATTTCTTCGTAATGAGGTATAGGTACTTTGAGGCAAGTTTCTTTTACCGTTAACCGGTTGTATGGTGGCGATCACTGAGCCACCAACAATCTGCTGCGCGTTGGTAAACGAGGTTTTGGCTACCGAGCTGACAATCAAGGTTCCCAGCAATATTGCAACACCAAGACTGAGACCGAGCAATAAAAATAGGCCCTGAGCAGGATGTTTGCGATAATGACCGAACAGGGTCCACCAAATGAGTAAAACGCGTTGGAGCAATGAGGGCTTTAGCAATGAAGCACTCCCTTTTTCAATCTCCAAGTGCTTTGTAGGTAGTTGGCGGTGGTTTGACTGTGGGTAACCAGTAATAACGTCACGGCATTGAGTTCAACGGCTTTGACCAATAACTCCATCACCTGTGCGGCGGTTTCTTCATCGAGATTACCTGTGGGTTCATCGGCCAATATCATTGAGGGTTTGGCAGCCAATGCCCGAGCGGTTGCAACCCTTTGTTGTTCGCCGCCAGAAAGCTGGGCGGGGTAATGGTCGAGCCTATCACGTAAACCCAACACGTCAATCAGTTGCTCGGTGTCTTCGTCAACGGCTGGTAGGCCAATCAAACGACGAACAAAGGTGATGTTATCGAGCGCAGTCAAAGACGGAATAATGTTGTATTGCTGAAAAATCATGCCTAACTGGTTACGCCTGAACAGGCTTAATTGGTTGTCGTTCATGGTGGTGATATTGGCATCGTTGACGATGATATCACCACTGCTGACAGTGTCGAATCCACCGAGAAGATGCAATAGAGTCGACTTGCCACTGCCACTTTGCCCCATCAGGGCGACCGTTTCCCCTGCGTTGAGGTCGAAGCTTAAATCTTTAAAAACAGTGACTTGGCGGTCAACGTCTTGGTATGTTTTACTGATGTTTTGTACTTTTATCATTCGATATCCCTGATTATTCTTTTCGCTCTGTCGTGGGTAGCAGATTTATTCGCGAGGGGGTTCGCACCACGAATCAACGTGTGAGGTTGAAGCGTAGGTAACGCGTGCGCAGTGCGCCCCTACGATTGCCAAACCTGTTTTTACGAACTACACGACAACATTGAGCATCCGGCTTTAACTCTCGCCCATTCTGGCCGTTTGGCGGCGTAATGTTCAAATTGAGGCTGGTCGTCGTAGGGTTTTCGCATGACATCGAGCAATTCGTTTACCACTGAATAGTCACCTTCGTGAGCTTTGTCGATGGCTTGCTGGGCAATGTAGTTGCGCAGCACGTACTTGGGGTTGACCTTGTTCATGCGAGCTTTGCGTTGTGCGTCGTTAACATCAAGCGCGGCAATTCTGGCTTGATAGAGGCGCAACCACTTTGTGATTCGGGTTTTATATTCTTCGCCGTGCGAATCCGGTTGGTAATAGGCATCGAAAATGACAGCTAAAAGATTTTCATCGTTATAGGTTTTATCTCGCTTGAGATTGGCCAAGTTTCGGTAGAAAATCGTCATGTCAGTTTCAACCAAAGGCAACAGTTCTAGTAGCTCTTCGAGCAGTGCGTTATCGGTTTCGTCGTTGTAATGTTCAAAGCCGACTTTGCTGGCGAGTATGTTCAACCAGTTATGTTGATAGTACTGAGCAAAATCTTGTAAAAGTGCTTCGAGTCCTTCGGTTTCTCCAATCAAAGGCACAATGGCGTTGGCGAGTTGATAGAGGTTCCACTGGGCGATTTTTGGCTGGTTGGCATAACAATAGCGTTTGCCTTGGGCATCTGTGGTGTTGGGGGTCCAACCGGGGTCATAATCTTCAAGCCAGCCGTACGGGCCGTAGTCTATGGTTAAACCCAAAATCGACAGATTGTCGGTGTTCATTACGCCGTGCACAAACCCAACCCGCATCCAATGCGCCACCATGTCGGCGGTGCGTTCGCTAACTTCTTGAAACCATTGTAAGTATACGGCTTTACACGGTTCGCCTAAGTGTGGAAATTCATTGGTAATGGTGAAATCGACCAGTTGTTTTAGTTCATCGATTTCGCCACGAGACGACAAGATTTGAAAGTTGCCAAAGCGAATAAATGAAGGCGCAGTGCGGCATACCACAGCGGTAGGTTCGTACCGTGGGTTGCCGTCATAAAACATGTCGCGAACAACTTCTTCGCCAGTGAGCACCAAGCTCAGTGCTCGCGTGGTGGGTACGCCAAGGTGATACATTGCCTCTGAGCATAAAAATTCACGAATTGATGAGCGTAATACGGCCAACCCATCGGCGGTGCGAGAGTAAGGCGTTAGTCCGGCCCCTTTGAGTTGCAAGGCCAAATGCCCACCTTCTTTGACTATGACTTCACCGAGATTAATCGCCCGGCCATCACCGAGTTGGCCTGCCCAATTGCCAAACTGATGACCGCCGTAACACATGGCATAAGGTTGCATGCCAACCAGTGTTTGATTACCAACAAAGGTTTCAGCAAAGACTTGAGAACGGCAAACCTCTGGGCTTAGGTTCAAATCGCTGGCCACTTCTGGCGAATAAGCGATTAATGTGGCTTGTTTGACAGGTGTAGTGCAAACATGCGAATAACATGACTTATAGACTTGTCGCGGTTGACCGCCAGTGAGCGGGTCAGCAGGTAATTGTGCGACAAAACGGTTATCAAATTTGAGTTGGTCGAGACTGGTGAGCATGGCGGATTGCATCAAAGGAGGCTGGGCTTTGCATTTTGCATTAATCGTCGGGGTAATGCAAAACCAATGGGATGGTTGGTTGTTTTGAACTTGAGGGTTGTAAGAGTGAGGCTGGTCAGTGACGAAAGTTAATAGGCCATGCTGGTTTAGATGTCGGTGACATATCAGCTGGCCTTGTTTTTCCACAGACTAATCTTCGATGGTAAAACCAACTTTCAATGTAACCTGCCAATGGCCTACTGCGCCGTCTACGATTTGGCCACGGGTATCGGTGACTTCGAACCAACGCATATTGCGTACGCTTTTAGACGTGGTGGCGATGGCGTTTTCAACGGCCTGCTGCATACTTTCTGGCGAAGTGCCTGTTATTTCTATGATTTTATAAGTGTGATTGCTCATGTCTAACTCCTTAAAATGGTTCTTTAAAGGCTAGTACAGTATTGGGTTATTTTCATTTTTGGTTTGTTGAGGTTTAGTGTGGGGAATTTGATTGGTGTGGTGGTTGTGCCAAAGAAGGTCAAGAGCTTCACACGGAGACGCTGAGACACGCAGGTCCACGGAGTAAGATTAAAAGCACAAACAAACAGGAAAATAAAAAGAGTTTGTATAATGGGATCAAAAGGCCTTTTGGGGCTAATCTTTGAATCTATATGCTTTTGTTTTTTCTTCCTCCGTGAACCTCCGTGCCTCCGTTACTCCGTGTGAAGCCCCTGATTTTCAAGCATCAACAGGACTGAACTCTACCTCTGGTGAGGCCAAGTACCCCAGCACCAACTGAGAAGCACCAATAGAAAACACGCAGTAACCCAAAAAGTAATAAAACCCAGATTCAAAGCTTGAGCTAAACGTTAGTAAGCCCCCGGCACCAGACGCATTGGCCGCCATATAAGTCACAATTAACGCCACCACAAACACATCGGCCATCGACCATTTGCTCATTAGGCTATTAATACTCAACAGTCTTTGGCGAGTGAGCGATTGACGCATTAACGTCGCGCTTAGCATCATCAGTATTTTAATGGTGGGTATCACAATACTGAATAACATCACTAAAAAGGCGACCAGCATGTCGCCTGAGTCGTACAAATCTTTAACTGTGCCGCTGATGCTACGGGTTTTTTTGTAGGCTTCAAATTCGCCTGTGATGTCTGACATGCCCATCATCCGGGTGACGCCACTGATCATTTGTTTTACACGGTCTTTTGATGCCAGCGCGTTAGTGTCATCTTTGCCAACCATAGATTCTGCAAGTATGTCGATACCGGTTTCTTTGAGTTGGGCTTTGTCCATGGTGCCGGTGATGGTCAGCATCGGTTGAGTAATGCCGGGAATGAGCAAGGCTAGGGAGCCAAGGAGTAAAATGATGGGGAGCAGGGCCGATTTTATTGGCGTCATTGGGATTAATCTCTTTGAGTGGGTTCGTCGATTATTGCACAGACTTTACAAATCAAACAGGTCTAGACCCATATCTTGAATGGTTTCTGGCTTTGCTTCTGTTTGCTGTGGTTCGCTTTGAGTTGCTTGCGCATCTAGTGCAACTATAGGAATTTGTTTTTCGTTTTGTAGGTATTGGTGCTGCGCCTTTTTGGCTTTAGCTTTGCGGCGCTGGCCACGCTTTTTACATAGCTCTAGCACTTTACGTTTTTGCTGGGCTGTCATTGTTGCCCAGTCGAAGCGTTCATTTCGTGAACGAAAACAACCCGAACAGTAACCCCGGGTGTCTGTTTGACACACGTTGATGCAGGGGTTTTCAATGGATAGGAGTTCAAGTTGTTGCATCATGTCGTTGTACTTGTTTCCTATAGGCCTGTCATCTATTAATTATTGCACAACGCAAGACTTGACCCCAACAAAATTATATACTTGCGCCAGTTCAATTAAGGTTGCATTTAATGTATCAAGATATTCTGCCTTTATCGTTAGAAGGTGACTGGCGTTCAGAGCCGGTAAAACCCATAACAGACACTTTGTCTGGCTGGTTATTCGAATCCGGCTCGTTAACCCAAAAACTCAAAAACAATTGCGCCTCGTTCAGGGTTAAGATTCTGGCCAAGCATGAGCGTGAGCTCAGCGAAGGTGAATTGGCTCTGTTTGATTGCAAACAACAGGCTGTGCAAGTGCGCGAGGTGTTATTGTACTGTGATGATAAACCTTGGGTTTACGCGCAAACGTTGATGCCATTGGCCAATGTGCCAGAATCTGTAGTTAAGTTGACCACACTTGGCGAAAAGCCACTTGGCGAAATGATTTTCAACGAACCCGGCATGACTCGCTCTTTAATTGAAGTGACCCAGTTTGACCTGCAAAGTTCAGTGGCTATGTTAGCCGCAGAGGTCGACAAAAAACCAACTCACCCACTTTGGGCACGTCGTTCTTGTTTTACGGTCGATGGTTATTCGTTGCTGGTGGCCGAGGTTTATTTGCCTTGTGCGGCGGCTTATCTATGAGTGCTCTTGAGTTAAAAGTCAGCAATTGGCCAAACTACAAATTGTTGATGCGCATGGACAAACCCATTGGCACTTATTTGCTGCTATGGCCTTGTTTGTGGGCTTTATGGTTGGCTTCACAGGGTATCCCTTCATTATTAAATCTTTTTGTTTTTTGCGCTGGCGTGTTTGTGATGCGCTCTGCCGGGTGCGTGATCAATGATTATGCCGATAGAAAAGTCGATGGCCATGTGAAAAGAACCCAGAATCGCCCTATCGTCGCCGGAAAAGTCACTCCAACCGAGGCATTACAACTATTTTCTGCCTTAATTGTGATGGGTTTTGTGCTGGTGGCGTTGCTAAACTGGCAGACCATTGTTTTGTCATTAGTCGCATTGTTATTGGCTTTTTGTTATCCCTTCATGAAACGCTACACCCATTTGCCCCAAGTGGTACTGGGCGCAGCGTTCGGCTGGTCGATGCCAATGGCTTATATGGCAGTAACAGAGCAGCTTCCAGCCCAGTTATGGTGGTTGTATATTGCCAATTTATGCTGGACTGTGGCATACGATACTATGTACGCAATGGTCGACCGCGATGACGATTTAAAAATTGGTGTGAAATCAACGGCCATTTTGTTCGGTCAATATGACAGGGCTGTAATTTTGCTGCTGCAAATCATCACATTGGTTATTTTGGCCCTTATAGGTCAAAGTTTGGCTTTATCGGCTATATTCTATGTGAGTTTGGTGGTATCAGCAGGCTTTTTTGGCTATCAACAGTGGCTAATAAGGCACCGTGACGCAGGCACTTGTTTTGTGGCGTTTTTAAATAATAACTACGTAGGCATGGTCGTCTTCGCAGGTATCGCAGGACATTATTTATTGTCTTGAAACTAAATTAACTAATTACAAAGTTGGCCAAAGCCAGCGAGGAGAATCAATGTCGGCGCTTGCTCAGTTTTGCTTACCCGCAACCAAAGTGATGGGAAACCGTCGATATTCAGCCAAATTTGCCATTGTCAGTTTTATCTTTTTAATCCCCCTCACCATTATTTTGTCGATGCTATATGTAGAATTGACCAAATCGATTGATTTCAGTAAAAAAGAACTCACCGGGTTGCAAGCTGTTGCCACGGGCTGGAAAGGCAGTTTGTCGCAAAAAAATAACTCTACCAAAGCAATGAAGTCTTTCATAGATAATCAAAAGTCGGTAGCCAATAGTTCGAACCTGTCATTAGATTTAAGCCTTGATACCAGTCAGCTGATCAAGTTTTTAGTCTCTGAAGGTCCTTTATTGTTGTCGCAGCTATCAGGCGTGAATCAAGAGGCGGCAGACATTGCAGCTAAGGGTAGTTTTACCCCTCAAAGTTACACTGCATTATCTAATTCTGTGGGTTTGATACCCGAACGCTTAATGAACGTAGAAAGTGTGATTGACTTAAGTATTTCGCTTAATGGGCAAATTAAAACCCAATTGTCTAAACCTTGGTCTGATACTAAAAAGTCAGTGAATGAGTTTCGAACCTTTATCAAAAGCCAAATACTAGACCCCGACAATATTGGCGTGTCGGCCGCACAGGTGCTTGAACAGGGCAGCAAAACCACTAAGCAATTGAATAAACTGGCACAACAGAGCATTCCGGTGTTGCAATCATTGTTAGAAGCTCGAATAAGCGAAGCTTCGCAGAAAAAATACATCGCTTTTAGCGCCGCCTTTGGTTTTGTGTTGTTGGCGGTTTATGTGTTGCTTGGCATGTATTTTTCTATTGTATCTAGCGTGTCTAGGTTACAAGTGGCGGTAGCCAAGGTTGATGAGGGTAATCTTAACGAAGAGATTAAGATGCCGGGTAATGATGAAATGAAGATGATTGCCGATTCTTTAAACCACATGACCGGTCGTTTAAAGGGTTTGGTAGGGCGCGTGAACAATGCGGTAGGTACACTTAATCAATCTTCAAGTCAGATGGTCGATATCACTCAAAAAACCATTTCAGATGTTGATAGCCAAAAGAATGAAACCATTAAAATCACCGGTTCGATGTCAGAAATGACCGACTCGGCCACCAATATCGAAGCCAGCGCTGTAACTGCTGAAAGCGCAGCAGTTCAAGCCAAAACTGAGGCGATTGAAGGGCAAAAGCTGATCAATTCGTTGCAAAGCATGATGGAACAAATGCAAAAAGATTTGTTTGAATCGCGCCATTCACTCGACCGTTTGGTTGAAGACAGCAAAGACATTGGTATGGTGTCTTCGGCAATCCAAGAAATTGCCGAACAAACCAATTTGTTAGCGCTCAACGCGGCGATTGAAGCGGCAAGAGCAGGTGAGCAAGGCCGAGGTTTTGCGGTGGTTGCCGATGAAGTGAGAACCTTGGCACAAAGAACCCAAAATCAAACGGCGCAAATTCACAGCATTATCGCCAAGTTGCAAGAAGCTACTCAGTTGACACAAGAGTCGATGGTGCAAAGTGTCGGTAAAATGACCGCCAGTGTTGAAGAATCTGACTCGGTTAGCCAGTCGCTCGATAAAATTTCTGAGGTGATCAACACCATCAACGATATGAACCGCACCATTTCAAGCGCAGCGACACAGCAAGTGCATTTAACTTCTGAGGTTGCTCAGCAAATTCAGCAAATCGACGGTATTTCTGAACAAACCCATCAGGGCGCGACAAAAACGGGCGAATCAGCCTGCGGCTTGTCGTCTGTTGCTAGTGAGTTAGAAAATGAAATGTCGCATTTTCAACATTAATCATTGAGGAACCAATAATATGACTGATTTGACCGATGAACTGGTGTGCATTTACCCCGCCGAAAACGGCATAGAGGGCAATCTGGTAAAGGGATTGCTGAGCGGCGAAGGCATTGATGTACAACTGCGTGGAGGTGAGCATTTGGGTGGGGCGATAGGTGAACTACCCATTGATGCATTAGTTAGTCGTGTCTATGTTAGTAAATCTCATGAAAAACAAGGGCGTGCCATAGTTGACAACTATGTTAAAAACCGTAAATCTGTAACCGATGCTGCCACCGACTGGGTTTGTGGCCACTGCGGCGAAACCAATACCGCCCAATTTGAAATTTGCTGGCAATGCCAGAAGGATCCTAATGAGTCATAACATTTCGTCAAACCATCAACAATTACGCTCTCTTGCCGCCCACCAACAAGCCTTAGTCGCCACCACTTTAGTCGAACGAATGCTACCAAATTACTTACTGTTTTGTGAAGTCACTGAATTTGGCGATGGCAAAGTGCTGCGCGATGCGCTCAATATTGTGTGGGAAAAACAAATTGTTAAAAACCTCAAGTTTAACGCCGATAATCAATGGGAAAAAATCGAACCGAACGTACCAAATGTTGAAGATTTCGATATGTTTGGTGTGTATCCCGCATTAGATACGGCCATGGCCTTAGGTGCGTTGTTAGCAGGCATTGCAGGCAGCGACGAAGACGCTTTTATTGATGTGTGCAAACTGTCTGAGGCATCGGTGGGTAAAGTGGTAGAGCAAGAATTGTCGGTAGATAACGATGAGATCACCGCACAAATGGTAGAGCAACATGAGCTGATGCAATACGAAGCTGAGTTTGTCGCCGAGTTGATTAAAACAGTGAGTAAAAGCCCTAGGGTAGATAAGCAAGTGGTAAAAAGCTTTCGTGAGCGGGCTTTGGCTGATGGTATTACCAATATTGGTATTGAAGTTTAGAGGAAGAGTTACATTGCACTTGTTGGCCTGAGTAAGGTCTGATTCTATCTCATATGGAGGATGGGTTAGGCGCCAGCGAAGCAAGCCGTAACCCATCGGGCCTAACTTGCAGGTAGCACCAGAACCGGATATGAAATCCTTTCGCTTGGTATTATTGAATGACAATCGGTTAAGATTTTTTGTTGGTAGGGTGTTGGGTTTAATTGTTTTGATGGGTTACGGGTCTTCCTCACCTAACCCATCCTCCATATGTGCTCAATCTCGTTTGTCTTTTGGCAAGTTAGAACAATGCATGGTCTTCTTACCCGCAAATCCATCATAGAAACGTTGATGGGCAACTTGCGAAAATTCATCCTTACGTTGGTCGTATTGTTTTATCCAGTCGACTAACATGCCAAGATTTTTATCTTGCGCCGCTTTGCTTTCGTACTTATGTGGCTCCCAAGGGCGGTTTTTGGCATTTTCTACGCACATTTGAACATCCAAATTCATGAAAATAATTTCACTGGCCTGTTCGGCCACCAATTCAAGTAAGTCGGCATAACAGCCTTCAATCACCCAGTTTTTGTTGGCTTGGGTAAAGGCCTCAATTTGCAACTTTGACTGGGCCAAAGGCGCTCGTTTTGGCGGGGTGGTTGGTAACCACGCAAGGTTATCAAGATCAAGATGCGCCAAGTTCGACTCAGGGCCTGTGGCCAATTGCTTAGCTAGCGTCGATTTTCCTGAGCCTGAATTGCCAAATATTAGTATGTTGGTCATGGTTATTCCCTTAATTTTACGCTGTTGTTTATTGTATGACTTTATCCAATTGTTGATTGGTATTAAAGACTTCGCTCATTTTCATCAATGCTGCTCTCATTAATACTGGCATTAGGAGTGTGCATTAGGCCATTGTGAATCTTCGGTGTAAACAAGTCGGATTACCTTAAATTATAATGGACAGATCTGTATACCTTGTCAAAGGCTATTTTTCATTCAGACTTAGTCGGGCGTCAATTATTTGATCTAGATCACAGAGTTAACTTTTAAACGAAGTGCACTGCATGTGCCTGTTATTAATGTTTAGTGTTAACACCTAATTAACCTTACACTGTGGCCTGTTGTCTTCTAATACCGGATCACCATGTCCTCAACGTTTAAAGCCCTTAGCCCATTTTTCGCAAGGATATCGACATCAGCGACTGTCGGTGCACAAGGGCTCAAAGCACAGTTCTTGATCGTTTTCGTGTCTTTCATCGCGATGCTGATTATCGCGCTTATCAGCTTTTGGTTTACCCCCCAATGGCAATCGTTGATATTGGTTGCCTCTACCGGTGCTACTATCACGCTGGTTTTTATGGTGCCCAATAGTCCTTTATCACAACCCTATCCGTTAATTATGGGCCATGTGACTTGTGCCACTATCGGTGTTAGCTGTGCTTATTTACCGGTTGAGCTGTATTTTAGTGCTGCTATTTGCGTTAGTGTTTGTATCTTGGCGATGACACTATTGAAGTGTATGCACCCACCGGGCGGTGCAACTGCGATGATGCCGGTGATTGTTGGTGCTCAGGGGGTTGGTGGTTATTATTTTGTGTTGTTTCCTGTATTACTTAATATGGTGTTGTTGTTGGCATTGAGCATTGCGTGTCATCGATGGTTGTTAAAAAACGAATACCCGAGCCGCCCTTTGCCAAAAGCCGACCCTATACATAAACACAACGATGTTAGCCCGTTGAACCGCTTAGGTGTCAGCCAGTCTGACTTAACATCAACATTAAAAGAATATGATGCCTATCTAGATATCACCGAAAAAGACTTAGCGTCGGTGATAGGCAAAGCCCAGCAAAAAGCTTATACCCGTAAATTTGGTGAGATTCGTTGTTCAGATATTATGTCGGCAGATGTTAAAACGGTTGAGTTTGGCACCCAATTAGAAGAAGCGTGGGCGATGTTGCGTTTGCATAAGGTTAAATTGTTGCCCGTTGTAGATGAACAAAACAAGGTTATTGGCATTATATCGCTGGTGGATTTTCTCAAGCGAGCCGACTTAAAAAATTACGATGGTTTTGCAACCCGACTAACCAATTTTGTAAAACGCGACCCAAAGATGAATGACAACAAACCTTACCAAGTCGGCCAAATCATGGCGTCTCCGGCTTTTACTATTCATCAAGATGATTTAATTGCCTCGTTGGTGCCGCTATTGTCAGACAAAGGCCTGCACCACATTCCTGTAGTAAACGACCAGCAAAAGCTGGTCGGTATTGTCACTCAATCAGATTTGATTGCCGCGCTTTACTCAGGTGCTATCGCCTTATAGTTTTAAGCTCAAATAAACCATCATGTGCCTGCCGGGTATCTGATAATCAAAGGGAAATGGGCCTGTTTTGACTAAGCTGGCTCGCTTGTCGGTGAGGTTTTTACCTTCAATTGTTAGGCTTAATTGCTCATTTATGTCAAAGCTAGCTTTGGCATTTAAGCTTATCCAGCTGTCTATTGATGTTGGTCTGTGGTCATCGAGGTTGTAATTGGCTGGTACATCTACGCCCAACGGTAGCCAACCACCCGGGTTGCCTTTTTCGTTGTCGCGCCTTTGTACTTCGCCGTGATAATGCAAATTACTCGACAGCGAAAACCCTTCGCCATGGTAAGAAATCCCCGCGTTGATTTTTAGCTCAGGCTCCCATTTCATGTCATCGGCATGTTGGGTGAATTCGGGGGTGCCAGCGGTATCAAAGGCCAAAATGGTTTCGTCATTACGCTTGACCCACGACAGATTGGTAAACCAGTTCCAAGTGCCATAATTGCCAATCAATTCGAGTTCTAACCCAGCGTTTTGGGTGGAGTAAATATTACTGCTGAGGTTAAAGTTAACTGTTGAATAGCCAATTTGGTTTTCGAACTTGGTGTCAAAGTAGTTGGCTCTAAAGACATGGTTTTGGTCGAGTGTCCAATCGAGTACAAATTCAATGGTAGTGATTAACTCAGGTTCAAGCTCACCGATATTAGAGGCCAGTGAAAAGGTATGCGCGCCGCCCATTTCGGTGGGGGTGGGCGCTCGAAAGGCCTTACCCCACAGGCTTTTTAACACCATATTGTCGTCAATTGACCAAACCACAGCGACCCTAGGGCTGACTTTTGACCAGCTTTTTTCGGCCTTGGGTTGTCCAGCGGTGTAAACCTCTTTGTAATCGACCGACAGTTTGTCCCAGCGAACACCCACGGTGGTTTCGACATCTTTTAACCAGTCACCTGTGGTTAGCTGGGCGTAAAATGCAGTGTTGAGTACTGGTTCGTCGGCAATGTAATCAAGCCAAGGTCCCAGTGGCGTATTTATATCTCCCGGATAGGGCGCAAAGGTAAAATCAACATCAATATTGCTGTAATGTTCGTTGTCGCCATCGTAACTGAATCGGTCGCCTTCAAAGCCTGCCAATAGCGTTGCTCGCTCGTCTAACAGCCAAGTTAACTGGGCGCGAACAAATACATCTGAGGCTTTGGTATCTAAAAACTCCCACATACCTGAGGGATAAAAGTCGGCAAAAGCACCGGTAGGGTAGTAGCGCTGGTTCCAGCTAATATCGTGGTTTTGATAACGTACCACGTACTCTTGCGACAGGTTTTCGTTGATGTTGCTGTTGTACTTAACCGACAAGATATCGCGTGACTCATTCATGGATTCATCAAAATCTGGGATCCAAAATACCCAACCATGACCTGTGCCAAAGTCCCACTGTTGGCGATGGTATTGAATTTGCCAATTTTCGCCAATGCTTAATTTTGTCCATAAATAGCTGTCTTCTCGTTTGTCTTTTTTAACAAACTGCTGCGAACGCGGACGGCCAGTTGCGGGGTCTTCTAGCGTTGCCATGCGGTTTGAACCGTCATAACTTGTGTATTCGTTGCCATCGGTTTCATGTTGTGAATAGGCGATGATAAAGTCGTAATCGCCAGAGGTGGTGCCGGTCATAAACTCGTAACGGCTGGTGCCTTCGCTACCATATAGGCTAACTTTGGCATAAATTGGCTTGTCTAAGTCGGCTCCGTTGAAGGTGTTCATTTGCACTACACCGTTGGTGGCGTTAGAGCCATACAAGGCAGAGCCCGGACCACGAATGACTTCCATGGTTTTGGTGGTAAATATGGGGGTAAACCAGGTATAGGCCGAACCATAGAGGTTGTCGTTCATTGGCACACCGTCAACCAAATGTAAAATATGGTTGTTGCTCCAACTGTCAAAGTTACCACGGGTGGCGACTGTGGGTCTGTCATAATCTTGGCTTGGGCCAAAACCGGGCAGGCTATAGAGCAGGTCGTTTATTACGGTAAAACCATATTCTTCCATGTTTTGCTGAGTGTATGCGGTGATGACCGCCGGTGCTTTGGCTATGGGGGTGGCAATTTTTGAGGCTGAGGTGACCTCGATTGTGAGTAGGGCGCTGAGGCTGATGTCTGACAAGTCTTCGTCGTAATCATCTTCGGCAAGGGTTGGGGTAGATAAAACCGCTAACAATGCGCTGGCGATTAGGTTGAATCGAAAGTGGCAGGGTAGATTCATACAGTATCCTTAATAAAAGTGTGGACACTTTAAGTAAAGCCCTTGCTGGCCAAAATACAATCTATTTTAGACAATTCTGTTGGCTCAATAGCAGAACTATAGTCAGTTGATTTGAGGCCTACAAACAATTTTTGTGCAGAGGTAGGTGCTAAGTTACGCCAATGACGTCGTTTTGCTGTCAATTCAATTGATAACTAAGAATTATGAGTTGTAAGATTACAAAAGCTATTCTAAGACTCAGCCGCTTTAATTCATGTTTTATACTATTTTTGGCAATTCTTATCCCAATTGCTTTGCATTTGGACGACTGGTTACATGCTTTTGTCTACGCACTACCCATTTTAACAACCTGTATGAATGGGTTTGTTATTAATGATATTAGTGATATAGAAGCCGACAAAATCAATCACCCAGAACGCCCCTTGCCAAACAAGGATATCAGTGAATTTACCGCTATCATCATATATTACGGCCTGCTTGCTTTTACACTGTGCTACGTCAAATTATTCATCGAGAATTCAGTGGTTTATGGCTATCTGTTGTTCTTGATTGGTTTGATTAATTACAACTATGTCGTTCGTCATACGCCAAGTATTAAGAATATCTACATCGCTTTGGTCGGTACAACACCATTTCTGATTTTGTTGACGCTAATTCCTGATTTTGATAGAAACATTCCGGTTATTATTGCTATGTTTTTTTTCGTATTGGGCCGGGAAATACTTATGGACGTGCATGATGAAAAAGGCGATGGACAAACACTAGCAAAGATAATCGGCATTACTAATGCACAGAAGCTCGCTTTTTTTGCTCAGTTTACGGGTATTGCTTTGTTAGCATATGCCAGTCAAACAATATTTTTTTACGTTATTGTCATGATATTAGCAGTGCTCGAAGGCTACTTTACTTTGCGTTGGTATCAGGGAGTAAATAAGCAAAAGCTGATCATTTGGATGAGAATACATTTTTTAAGTGGGATTTTGTTTTTGCTTTAAATATCATGGGACTACAAACTTAAGCAACATGAGTATAACTGTAATTGCGATGGGCAAATCACTCAATGTCACCCTCAGTCGATACTTAAGTTCTTCATCTTGAAGATTATGGTATTGCATCATGGTCGACATTCTATCGTTTTTCGTTACACCTTCTTTATGTAAACTATCAGTTAGACGGAAAATTTCTTGGTCAATTGATTTTTTGTATAGATTACGGATGATCGTACGAGGATAGAAATTGAAAATTAACACAACAGGTGTTGCAATCACAGCGGGCAGTATCAGCAGTATTTTTGCCGACCACCCTACATCAGAATCATACAAAAATGGTCCGAAATAGAAGCTTGAAACGTGCACATAGACAAAAATAATTGTCATAGTTGAAACAATGTTAACAAAAGCGATAATAGATCCAAGTTTATCAGTGCTAAAAATATTCTCGTGTATTTTTATGTCGGCAATGGTTTCTAGCATACTGCCCGCATAATATAATTTTCTGCCAACATATACCCCCAGAGCATACTCCATACAGGCAAAAGCTATCATGAACGTCTCCGCTAGACCCGTCAGCGGAAAACGGCAAAGGTAAAAAATGACAAATCCTGCCACGATAAACTCGGTAGCAAACTCTGTTGAACGGCGTTTGCTTAGGTATTTTTGTTTTTCAATACCATAGCGGGTTGCGGCAAGGTTTTCTGGCAAAAAGGTTTGTTCGATAGTTTCAACAATGTCTCTTTGAGTACGAAAAACGTAGATAGCTGAACCCACAATTAAACCACCAGAGATTAGGCAGTTGAAATACATAGTGAAAGATTTTATGTACTGCTGAAAAGGGATTAGAGGTTCTGTCACATAGATTATGGTTCCAGTGATAAGAATATAAGCACCACTAAATGCAAACCCCCAAAACATATCTCTCATAACAGCAAAAAGCAGCGTGGATTTACTCATAATTCTTAGTTATCAATAGTTTAGTTAGCAAAGTATGGTGTAAAAATCGCATTTTGCCAATGTTAGATACTCTGTTTTTACAATTTATCCGGCGACTGCTGGTAACCACCAGCCCTTGGCGGCAGCATAACATCCAAGACTAAATGCTGGAACGAGTACGGTTAATGAAAGAATTAAGGCAATTTGCTGATTGGCTTTGGAAAGTTTACGTTGAGCATAAAAATACAGTTCAACCCCTATTTAGGGTGGGGATGTAAAAGGCGAAATCCATAAATATATCAAATGGCCCCTGAAAAGTGCCACTTTCATGGCCCGGCATTCCACCATTGATAAGCCCCCAAAAACCATATTC
This sequence comes from uncultured Alteromonadaceae bacterium, assembly GCA_938085045.1. GTDB lineage: Bacteria > Pseudomonadota > Gammaproteobacteria > Enterobacterales > Alteromonadaceae > JABSOG01. The sequence goes on along the minus strand of CALKGI010000011.1, from coordinate 19,435 downwards.
AACCCGATATAACCAAGAGGCCATGCCAAGCGCAAACAAGCGGATTGCCCAGCGGCGATGCGTCCGCATTTGCTTAGCCATAGCGAATCGCCAAGTCTGCACCGCACAGGTGAACAGCAAAAAGCCGTAAAGGGCAAAACCCACATCCATATAAATGCCGCCAACAGCACCGCGAGTGACAATGAAAATCATGCCAGCAACACTAATAACCATGGCAGTGATGACATAAATTCGCCCCAGCATTCGGTGAAAAGGCAAGGCTTTGGCTCTAATAGCTGGAATTAACTGCAAAGGGCCTATGATGCTGATCACTGCGCCACCAAATAGGTGTAAAGCAATACTGAAGTTAGCCAGTAACTGGTCGGGCACGTGCAAATTGCTCAATACCCGATTGAAAATGGTGCTGTCGCCAGAGGTTAAGGGTTGGGTGTATAGCGCAAAAATATACCAAGCAAATACAGCTTGGCCGATGATTAGCAGTGACAACCACAGAGCTGCTGGGAGCTGGCGCATGGGGGCCATTGCTGGGCTTTGTTGTGTGGTCAATGCTTGTTCCTCGGGGCTAAAACGAGGGCGTAGTTTACAGTATTCATGGTACTGATTAAATAGGGTTTGGTTTTCAAGTAGAGCGTGGATATATCCACGCAAAATTTCTGGTTAGAGCACTGAGAGCACCGAGAGTATGGTTAAATCTATGAGCTACGTTAAAACGTGTGCCAGCGCACAGCACAAAATCACCGACGATAATAAGCATCGCGCCCACTGTCATTACTAAACTGATGTGAACCATCGCAAGTCGGGGCGTGGTGAGTTTTTTTACAACAGCACATATAAACGGTTTTAGTTTCTTCGGCCTTGTAGATGACAGGTTTGAACTCGGTGCCCGCATGAGCGCCGTCACACCAAGGTTGTATGGTGCTTTTTCCGCAAGAGCACCAGTGGTACGACTTTCCTGCTTCGACTTCTACCGCCATGGGTCTGTCTTGTGGCACTTTACCTGATGAAACTGTTGGTTTTGTCATAGGGTACTCGGTCTCTTATTGAATATAATCATTATAGAACAACAAATTGGGTGGCTGGGTACGGGGATTCAACTTTAAAATATTGAGCTTTGAACCGATTCGGTTAGAATGCCACTACGCTACTAATAAACGATTATCTCTAGCATGTTACTTCCCCAAAAACCTGTTGTTCGAATAGGCTGGCGTACAGTTGCTGCGGTGCTGTTATTTTTCAGCGCGTTTTTCGCTTTAATATTCGGTGTTTCGCTCAGTGAACGTCCTACTGTGGTCGACGACAATTTGCTCACTAAGGCTTATTACAGTTTGGGTCTTTTTGTGATGGGCGGCTTAGACCTAGGTATGCCCGAAGGCGGGCCGATTGTTGCTCGTTACTTCTTGTGGCTTGCTTATCTTGGTGCCCCATTTGTCGCGGCATCGGCATTAATCGAAGCTTTGTTTAAGGCCCTCGCGCCCAAACATTGGCAACTGCGTAAAATCAAAAATCACATCATTATTGTTGGCACTGGCAGTTTGACTATGAGCTACCTCAAGGTGTTGCGCTCGCATCATCGCCGAGTGCCCATTGTTGTAATCGACAATGACATTGATGCACTCAGATCAGAAGAACTCAAAGAGCTGTATAACGTGATGACGGTTAACGGCGACATTACTCATGATTATTTTTTGCTGCAATTGCGCATCGACAAAGCGGTTAAAATTTTGATGATGGGCGACGATAATTTTCAAAGTTACGAAGCGGCGCATAAAATTATTCAGCTGGCACCGCAAATGGCCAACAAAGTGGTGATACATTGCGACAACTTGCGCTTTATGCGGGCTATGGAGGGTTCTCGGGTGGCTGCTTTGTGTCATTCATTCAATTCATACCACTTGGCTGCTGCCGGATTGGTCAAAAGTCATTTGATTGAACATTTTCATCATACTGAGCCGCTCGACATGGTGATCATTGCCGGGTTTGGTCGTTTTGGTCAAACCATTATGGAAGAAGTGCATAAACATGCGCTGGATGAAATAGATTCGGTGGCGATAATCGATTTAGACGCCAAGCGGCGGATCATGGTCACCGACGAACAAATTAACTTTGATGGCGAGTACGAGCGATTGATTTTTGAGGGCAACATCTCTCACCCCAAGGTTTGGACGCAACTGAAAACTAAAATAGATTTAAATCTATGCGCCCCTGTTATTATTCTTGGCACTGGAGCAGAAGAAGAGAACCTGCGTACTGCGATTTGGCTGCGCGGCAAATATCCAGAAGCGATGATTATCGCCAGAACCAATCAAGAATCGAAATTCGCCAGCGAAGTTGGGCGTGAACATGACATTACCAGTTTCAGTATGACTGAATTAATCGAATCGAATATTCCAGAAGACTGGGTAAAATTAAACTAAAAAATAATTAGAACGATAAACCATTGGGAACAAGTATGAAGAAATTAACCCTAACACTGTTGGCCGCAGCAATGCTGGTCAGTTGTACCGCTACAAATGAGCAAGCGCCTAGCACCGTGGTCGAGGCCGCTGCGCCGGCTAGTTCGTTTAATATTCCTTTTGAAAAGCTGACGCTAGACAACGGATTAACCGTTCTATTACATCAAGATAAATCAGACCCGATTGTGGCGTTAGCCACGATAGTACATGTCGGTTCTAGCCGCGAAAAACCCGGGCGCACCGGTTTTGCCCACTTTTTTGAACACATGTCGTTTAATGACTCCGAAAACGTGCCGATGGGCGCCAACCGAAAGATGATCCCTGAACTGGGTGGCAGTCGTAACGGTGGCACTTGGAGTGATGGCACTATGTATTACGAAACTGTGCCAGTGGATGCGCTTGAGAAATTGCTGTGGATTGACTCTGACCGTTTTGGTTACATGATAAACACCGTGAAAGAAGCCACACTTGAACGCGAAAAGCAGGTGGTGAAAAACGAAAAACGCCAACGCGTAGATAATCGTGCCTACGGCCATACTAGCCACGTGATCAGAAAAGCGTTGTATCCTACCGACCACCCATATAACTGGACGGTCATTGGTGATTTAGCCGATTTGCAAAACGCTACTTTGGGTGATGTTAGTGAGTTTTACGAAAAATACTATGTGCCATCAAACGCCACTTTAGTGATTGCCGGCGACATTGACATGGACGATATTAAAACCCGAGTGACAAAGTGGTTTGGTGAAATTAAACCCGGCAAACCGATTGAAGATATGTCACCTCGCCCGGTATCGATTGAAAAAAACATTAAGTTATATCATTTAGACAACTTCGCCAAATTGCCTGAACTGCGTATGACCTATGCAACGGTCGAGCAATATCACCCAGATGCTTATGCCCTTGATGCATTAGCTAACATTTTGGCCGATGGCAAAAGTGCGCCATTGTTCACCACTATTGTTAAAGAGAAAAAACTGGCGCCATCGGCATCGGCTTATCAAAGCTCAGATGAATTGGCGGGTACTTTCACCGTGCGTATTCGAGCCAATGCAGGCGTTGCTTTAGATGATGTTTATGCCGGTATTGACGCGGCAATGGCAAATTTTGAAAAAAATGGTTTCAGAGACCAAGACTTGGCGCGAATTAAAGCCAGTCAAGAAACCGATTTTTATAATGGTGTATCCAGCGTGCTCAGCAAGGCGTTGCAACTGGGTACTTATAATGAATTTGCTGGCGACCCTAATTACGCCGGAAAAGACATCAGCAACATTTTGGCGGTATCACGTGAAGATATCATGCGGGTTTATCATCAATATATTAAGAACAAACCAGCTATCATCACCAGCTTTGTGCCTAAGAGCAACAAAGGTTTAATTCTTAGTGGTTCGAGCAAAGCCAATGTGGCTGAAGAAAAAATTGTCGCCGGGGCCGAGAAGCAGTTTGAGGAGTCAGAAAATACTGATTTTGTTAAAACACCGACCAAAATGGACCGTTCTGAGCCTGCTTTAGGGGTTCAGCCTGATGTGACAATTCCAGCGATTTGGCAGCAGGAGACCACAAACGGCATTAAATTGATGGGCATAGAGCATAACGAATTGCCATTGGTGAATTTCAGTCTTCGCATTGATGGCGGTCAGTGGTTAGATGACGCTGACAAACTTGGTACCGCCGATTTGCTGGCGCAATTGATGAGTGAAGGCACCAGCGGCATGACCCCGGCAGAATTGGAAGATGCCATTGGTTTACTTGGCGCGTCTTTAGAAATTGAAGCAACCCGCGAGGGCATTGAAATCAGCGGTAATGCGCTGGCCAAACATTTCGATAAAACGATAGGTTTTGTCACTGACATTATTCTTACGCCGCGTTGGGATGAGAGTATTTTCAAACGTATTAAGTCGCGTCAGTTAACGCGTATTAAGCAACTCGAAGGTAACCCTGGGGCGGTGACTAGTGTGGCGTTTAATCGTCAAATCTACGGTAAAGACCATTTAGGTGGTCAACCAATGGGCGGCACCAGTACTACGGTCAAAAATATTCAGTTAGACGATTTAAAAGCTTGGTATAAACGCAATTTGTCACCTAAACATGCGACTTTACATGTGGTTGGCGACATTAAGCCGGCTCAAGTCAGTAGCGCAATGACTAAGCTGCAAAGTCAGTGGACAGGTAAAACCATTGATTTTCCTAAGTTTACTGCACCAACTGCTGTTACTAAGCCTCAGGTGTTTTTTGTTGATATTCCTAACGCTAAACAATCGGTTATTTACATGGGCAAGGCGGCGTTAAAAGGCAACGACCCTATGTACGACAGCTTAATTATGGCTAACAACCGTCTGGGTGCCGATTCTAGCGCTCGCTTGACTCAAGTCTTGCGTATTCAAAAAGGCTATACCTATGGTGCTCGCTCAGGCGTTGCTCGTCATCATTATACCGGCGTCTTTTTGGCCAGAACCCAAGTGCGTTCTAACGTCACTTTAGAGTCGTTGAATATCGTTAAAGACTTGGTGGGCAACTATGCACCGACCTTTGATAAAGATGATTTAAAAACGGCTAAAAATCTGATTGGTAAGGGATATTCAAGACGCTTTGAAACTTTGGGCAAGTTAACCCGTATGCTCGAAGCCATGAGTGCTTACTCGTTGCCAGTTGATTTTATCGAAAAACAGCAGCAGATGGTGCAAGATATGTCGTTAGAATCGTTGCACGATACGGTTAAACAATACATGAACGAGCAACAAATGATTTATGTGATTGGTGGAGACGCCAAAACCCAGTTAGAAAACGTCAAAGCCTTTGGTTATGGCGACCCTATTTTACTGGATATTAACGGCGAGCGTTTGTAATTACATTCGAATAAACAACGGCTGACTGCACTGGTTGTCGCATACGGACATTTATCCGTCTGCGGCAATGCTAGCAAGGGCAGGGCTGAGTATTTTATACACCCCTTCGTCTAGATAAATCAGGTCTTTATTGAGCAATTGATTGATGGTTTTCTTCATTGAACCCGCAGGAATGTTGGCCAGCGTCACAAACCGGTTAGCAGTCACTTCCTGGGTCGGTAAAATTGCCAAGGCTCGAAGGGTTTTCTTTTCGTTGTTTTTCAGGTCAAGGATCATTTTCTTGTTGACCGACAGTTCATCTTCAACAATTTTTCTCCAAGCTTGCTCTGCCAATTCTATGGTGGGTGTTGAATCACAAAGCCATATTTCTGCACAAAGATAATTCACGTAATAGGGATGTCTTTGAGTGGTCTGCATGATGTAGTCAAATATCGAGTGATCTATGTCGGTTTGCCATTGTGCTAACCACAATGGTTGAATGTGCTTAAGGTAACTATCGCGGCTGATGCGTTTGAGTTCAAAACGATAGGTGTGTTTGTAAAGTGGCCTAATATTTTCTTCGAGTGCCTGACACATCAAGTTGTGCTCTGAACCACAAAAAACATACGTTATGTTGTCTGCCAGCTCTAAATTGTGACGAATGGCTCCTTCAATATCGAACGATTTATTATCGGATTTACTGAGCTGTTGAAACTCATCAATCATGAACACTACCCTGATATTGTGCGCTTTGCTGATCTCGTTGAGCTTTTGCAGTGATGTTTCGAGCATATCCAAACTGGCTTCAGTGCCAAGTTTCATCGAGATACTGCCTTTGTCTATAGAAAAAGATGGCGCATAACGGTTAAACGATTCGCCTAATTGTTGTGCAACAATTGAAAATAGTTCGCCAGGCTTGGTTTGTCTGGCCATACGCAATGCTTCGATTATCAGGGTTGATGCGCCTTGACAGAGTTTGTTAAGGACCGAGACCCTATCGCTGGCAAAGGCCAAATCGACCCTGATGTAGATGACATTTTTATTGTCATGCTGGAGATCTTTAAAGGTTTGCAGCAATAGTGAAGACTTACCGTGTCGTCGATGTGCTTGCAGCCATAAGTGCTGGCCACTTAACAGCAGTTTTTTAAGTTTGTCTCTTTCATCGACCCGGTTACAAAATGCTTCGTCTGCGGCGATCCTTAATGGAAAATCGGTATTTTTTATCATTGTTTATTCAAACTGCAAAATTATACAAATAGTATAATACATAAGGAAGTATACACAAGGTATGATACCAACAAGGTTGTACTAAAGGTATTATACTAAAGGTATTATACCAAAGGTATAATACCAAAATGGTTTTTGCTAAACCGTGATGAGCAATAATTTTGTGTCAACCAAGTGCCTCGCGTGCGAGGGTGTTGTACACTGTTACGATGCATTTATTTACTCGTTTTCACACTCCTTCTCTTTGGCTATTGTTAATCGCCCTGATGACCTGTTGTTGGCCACAGGCTTTTGGCCAAACGACCTATGCCACCGTTAAACGGTTCTCGGTAAAAGACGGATTGCCCGACACCACCACGTTTTCAATGGCTCAAGACGACAGTGGATTTTTATGGTTGGGTACGCCTACGGGGCTTATTCGTTACAACGGTTATGAATTCGAATTGTACTCTAACGGTCCGCAAAGCACCGTTCCTTTGAATACGCTCGATGCTGGGCTGGTTTTTATCGACAGTAAAAAGCAAATTTGGATTGGTTCGTGGGGTTCTGGTTTGTCGCTTTACGATGCTCAGCTGAACTTAATTAAACATTTCAAACATGATGAGGCTGATAACCAATCACTAGGCAGTAACAAGGTTCAAGTGATGTTCGAAGACCAACAAGGCGAGATTTGGATTGGCACCAATGGTGGGGGATTGACGCATTATTTGCCTGATGAGCAGCAATTTGACAATTTTAACCACAACAAGGCAGACAAAACCACCATCAGCCATGACAGGGTTTGGAGCATTGCCCAGTCTGAAGAACAGTTTTTATGGGTTGCCACAACAGAAGGCCTCAACAAATTCGACAAACAAACCCAGCAATTTGAACGTTTTTATCATGACCCAAACGAACCCACATCGCTCAGCCATTCACTGGTGCGCACCCTCGCATTTGGGCAAGCAACAGACGAGTTGTGGGTTGGCACAGAATCGGGGATGGGTTCTTTTAATACGGTAACAGGCGTATTTAGTGAACTAACGCTCGATAATCTGGTGGTCAACCGCTCAATTACCCGGTTTTTGTTCGACCGCGACAACAATCTATGGATAGGCACGCAAACCGGGTTGTTGAAATTTGATATTAAAGCCCGCCGTTTTGTTCAATTGCTCTCTAACGCCAATAAAGTGCTGTTTCCCATCGATGACATTCGTGACATGCATTTTGATGATACCGGCTTATTATGGTTGGCCACCCGCTATGCAGGGTTAGTTAAGGTTGACTTGGGTGGCAGTAAAATCAAACGTTTTGACAAGTACATCGACGAAAATGGTCAGAATGAAAAAATAGATGGCATCAAAGTGTTATTTAAAGACCACAAAGACGTGATTTGGATAGCCACTTGGACCAAATTACTCTATATGGAGCCTCGCAGTGGTGACATTCGGGTATTTGAACCTCACAATCATCCTGACGCGCAAAGTATATCCACCATCAGCGAAGACGATTCAGGCACCCTTTGGATGGGTGGAATTCAGGGCATATCAACAATCAATCCTCAGCGCACGCAAATGAACGAGCGAAATGACTTACTCGAAGGTTTGCCCGTAAAAAGTATCACCAGCTTGTTGGCAGGTACTTCGGATACCTTGTGGATAGGTACCACGCACGCTGGTTTGTATAAATACGTGCAAGGCCAACGCTCTAGGGTTCAATTTAAAGAAGTGCAAACCTTGGGCAAAACTTTCACATCCATTTACCAGGATGACAGGCAACTGATGTGGATTAGTTTGAGCGTGGGCGGCGTTTTACAGTTTGATCCCACTCGTAATACGGCCAAGTCTTATCAAGCCAATGAAGATGACAAAAACAGTCTTAGCCATGACCAAGTAGCCCAAATTTATCAGAACAAAAACGGTGATATTTGGTTGGCCAGCAAAAAATACCTCAATAAACTCAATGACGTCAGTGGCGGGTTTGATTATTTTGGCGTAAAACAAGGCCTTAATACCAATGATGTTAAAAGCATCATAGAAGATAACAGCGGGGATATTTGGTTAGGCACTGCGGTGGGCATTTCGCAATACCGTAGTCTTGAAGAGCGTTTTACCAACTACACAGTGAGCGATGGGCTAGAACAAAACAACTATTACTTTGAAGCGGCAGTTAAAGACACCAAGGGTAACCTTTACTTTGGTGGCAACCAAGGTATCGATAAAATCACGCCTTCACAAGCCAACGTTAATCACAATTTACCGCCTGTTAGAATCACCAAGTTATGGGTCGACAACAAAGCCGTGAAGCGCTACGCCTTTTTACCGGGCAAACCGCTTGAACTAGATCATCAGGTTAAAAATATCCGTTTTGGATTTGCTGCACTGGATTTTAAAGATCCGCAAAAAAACCTCTATAGCTACCGGCTTATTGGTTTTGATGATGTTTGGTATGGCGGTGGTATAGAGCATAATGCCAGCTATACCAGTCTCGACCCGGGCACTTATACCTTTGAAGTGAAAGGTAGTAATAACAGCGGCGTCTGGAATCCGCTGCCTAGTCGCTTTACTTTCACCATTACGCCACCTTTTTATCGTACTTTGTGGTTTTATTTGCTGTTTGGTTTGTCGGCCTCATTATTTATTGTGGTGAGATCTTATAAAAACCGGGCGCGCAAACGGGCGTTGCAATCACAAGTTGAAGAAAAAACGGCTGAATTGAATGTGCTTGGAGAAATTGGCAAACAACTCAATGCAACATTAGACATGGAATCGATTTTCATGCTGCTGCACCAACACTTACGCAACATATTAGATGTTCACGCTTTTGCGATAGGAATACTCAACGAAGATGCTTCGCAAATTGACTTTAAACTTATCGTTGAAGGCGATAACCGCCTGCCACCAATTGCTGAACCCATGCATGGCAGTGGCAAATTGTCGGCTTGGTGTATTAACAACGAAAAAGAAGCCATTGTTAACGAGTTCAAAGATGTGCATCAATATTTGACCATTGCCAGTCAACCCTCGGCAGGCGACCAAATGGAATCCATCGTTTATCTGCCGCTGCGCGACAATAGCGGCAAAATAACCGGTTGTATCACCATGCAAAGCCCCCGCAAAAATGCCTATACACCGGCACAAATCGACATGCTGCGAACACTCGCCAGCTATACCGCCATCGCCTTGAACAATGCCAGTACTTACGCCCAAGTTGAACAAAGCAATGCCGAAATTCTTGCCGCTCAACAACAGCTAATAGAGTCTGAAAAAATGGCATCGTTGGGTGAGCTGACCACAGGTGTTGCGCATGAAATTAATAACCCCACCAACTTTGTTCATGGTTGTGCCCAGTTGTTGCAAACCGAACTCGTTGAGTTTCAAGATTTTATCGACACTTTGGTGACCGAAGAGGCAGAGCAGGCGATTATCGACAGCTTTGCCGAGCGTTTTGGTGATTTATTTAAACATTTAAATACCATTGTTGATGGCAGCCAACGCATAAAAGCCATAGTGCAAGACTTACGGGCATTCACCCGCCTAGATGAAGCCGAAATAAAGTCGGTTCATATTGGCGACTGTATTACCTCAACCTTAAACCTAATCAAAGCCAAATATGCCCAAGAGGTGACGTTTGAAACTCAATTTGAGGTCAATCCGCTGATTAAGTGCCGCCCTTCACGGTTGAATCAGGTGTTTATGAATATATTGGTTAATGCTTGCGATGCCATCACCGAAGATGCTAAAAAGCCGGTTAATGGTTTGATTAAAATTTCAGTTTTTGATGCCGGCGATGTCATTCGCATCGTCATTAAAGATAACGGCAGTGGCATGAACGCCAAAACCAAAGATAAGCTGTTCGAACCTTTCTACACCACCAAACCTGTTGGCAAAGGCACGGGTCTGGGTTTGTCGATATCGTTTGGTATTATCAGCGACCACAACGGCACCATCAAAGTTAACTCCGAGCTAGGCGAAGGCAGCGAATTTGTGATCACCTTGCCAGTATTAGATTAAAACCACTCGCTGTTCATAGGTACTTATATGTCTGTATTAACCCACTTCACTAAAATGTCAGCCCCCAAGCAGGCGATGCTGGTACTTTGCTTAGTCATTTGCATTGTTTTTGGTATTGAAACCAGCGTTACTGAGTTGACGAAAAAGCCTCAAATGCAGCCGATACTGACTCACTTGAGCGCCGCTGATGCATCAAAAGTCATTGAGGTATTTAACGAAAAGAAGATTTGGTACCGCATCGACCCGCCTGATAATGTGTTATATGTTAGCAAAGAACAAAGCGAGGAGGCCCGGGCGGCCCTTGCGAGCGTAGGTGTAGAACGGTAAGGGTAGACCCGTGTCTACCCTTTGTGTATGTTGAAAAAGAGCGTTGTAGAGGTAGACCCCAGTGTCTACCCTTGTGAATTATCGATATGATTCAGTGAGATGCCATAAAAGGGCAATCACGGGATTGGCCCCTACGATTGCCAAACCGATTGAATATACAAGCGATGTACACGGCGTACGCCACCATCATCAACGACTCAAATAGGCTCACGACCATGAAAAATCAACGATGTTTTGGTCACGCTCAAACGTTGGTCTAGTTGCAGGTCAAGTAAATAACTCGATGCTTCAACTTTAGTGACACTCGCCAGATGGGCAAACTCGTCAACCGAGATTATCGCCAACCAGTCACCGGGGTTCTCAACTGATTCATGCGACTGTGATAACACGGTATTGATAAAGAAGCCCAACCTTGTATTTTCATCTGCGTGGGCATAATTAAACGTGCGTTCGACAGAATCGCGCAACCGTTTGGCCATTATTTTCAGTAAACCCTTAGCATAGTGAGGGTCTTCATTGGTTTTTTGCCAAAAGGCTTTGCGGTTCAGTACAATAAGCTCAGTTTTTGTGATCGCTATGGCTGTCGCCGAACGAGATTGATCATCAATTAGTGGCAGTTCACCAAACATCGAACCTGCATCAAGTGAATCAATGACCATCGATTTTTTCATGTCTGGATCCCATTGCGACAGGTGAACTCGACCTTCGCTGATCAAATAAGCTTCATGGCCAATTTCACCCTGCTTGAAGATTTTTGTGCCTTGTTCTGCAATAAGATACTCAAAACAACCACTGAAGTTTTCCATCAAATCATGTTTGTCTTTAAACTCACCAAATGCCCAATCATAAATTGGTTTAACCGGACTGCCCATTGGCACTACATGGTCGCCAATCTCTTCACTGAAAACTTTGTCCGACAAAACTTCAAAATTAAGGTTTTGATAGATGGAAGCCGTATCAATGCTAAGGTTCGACACCAAATGCGTGACACCCCACGAATGACAAGCATCGCAACCCAGTTTGAACAAAGCACGAAACAACCCTCTACGACCTCGCCATTGCTTGGTGATCGCCAACATGCTGGCACAACAGAAAATAGCCGTTTGATTATTGCTTTGTAACTGTTCAGTTATTTTTTGCCGGTACGGGCCAAAATCGAAAAGCTCATCTGCGGGTAACAAAATTTCTGAATCTAGATTGATTCGAAAAGTGCCAATGGGCTCGTTTTGGGTGTAGGCAATGATATTGATGGTATTGGGTAGAGTGTCAAATCGGTCGACGATGATGCCGCCTTTGAAGTTTTCAATACGACCTTCTTCTTTGACGTAAACCTGATAGCGCAATTTGTAAACATCGTTCAGTTCTTTTGCTGTTTCGGCAATTTTTATTTTAATCGGCATAACTTACTTTTACTCACTACTATTCGGTTGTGCTGATGGGTTGGTTACCATGAAAAGTGATTTCTTTTCTATTGAGTTTTAAGCGGTTATCTAACTGTAAGGTCAATAAAAAACTGGCGGCTTCTTTTTGTGGGGCGCTGGCCATATAAGCAAACTCTTCTATGGTGATTTTGGCCACGAAGTTGCCCGGTGATTTGACTGACTCGACAGCGCTTTCGAGTACTTTGTTAATGAAAAAGGTCAAACGAACATCAACACTGCCATGGGCATAAACAAAAGCGCGTTGGTCAATATCACGCAACCTAGTGGTTAATATTTGCAGCAAGCCCTTAAGGTATTGTGGGTCTTGATGGGCTTTTTGCCAAAAGGCTTCACGGTTTAACACCACCAGTTCAACATTACTGACCGCTTTGGCGGTGGCTGAGCGTGGTTGATCGTCAATTAATGACAGCTCACCAAACATATCACCGCGAGACAGCGTGGCCAAACTCAATGACCCGTCAGATTCAGGGTCTGAACGAGAAATATTAACCGTGCCTTTACTGATCAAATAGGCTTCATCACCCGGTTGGTCTTGAAGAAAAATGTCTGAGCCAGAACTGACCAGCAAATACTGAAAACAACCAGTGAAGTTTTCAAGAAAATCGTGCTTGTCGGCAAATGCGCCAAATGCCCATTCATAAATCGGTTCAAAAATGTTGCCCATTGGAACAATGTGCTCGCCAATCTCAGGCAACCATACTTTTTCGTCCAACTCTTCAAAGCGCAAGCGCTTATACATGGCGGCTGTTCTGACGTTGACTGTCGAAATAATATGAGTCACGTCCCACGAATGTCCGACATCACAACACATTTTGAACAAAGCCCGAAAAACATCTCGGCGGTTTCGCCATGGACCAGCAATGGCCAGCATGCCAGCGCTGCCAAGCAATACGCGTCCATCGTTTTCTTTTGCTTGTTTATTGATCCTTTGGCGAAATTCGGTGAAATCGTACATTTCATCTGAGGGTAGCAAAATCTCTGAGTCGAGGTTAGCGCGCATGGTGGCAACTGGCGTGTCGCCGCTATAGGCGATGATGTTGGCACAACCGGGTACGCTGTCAAAATGATCAGAGATCATGTCGCCGGGCATATCCTTAAAATAACCCTCACCTTGGACATAAACTTGATACCGTAATTTGTATACATCGGTTAGTTCTTTGGGGGTTTGTGCTACTTTAACTCGTATTGCCATAGTTGGGTGCTTGGTGTGATTTTAGTGTATTGAATATAGCTGTTATGGGGTGGGTTTGAAAGGGTAATAATGCTTTTGTGGAAGCGTCCTTGCTACCTTGATTTTTTATTGCACAATTGGTCTCAATTAAGGCCTATGGCTTGCTTGGATTGGCGTTATACATGAAATCGCTGATCAAGTTTTGGGTCGCCACATTGGGGTGGAAGCAGTCGCCACCATTGATGTGTTCTGAGCCAAAAGCAAAGGTACCGGCCGAAGGTGTGGCTTCGTTAACATACTCAGATGCGACAACAATCCCATTCGGGTTTCGGCCATTGGCATTGCTATTATAGGCTGTGGCTTCTTCAGCAAGAATCGCGTTGTAGCGCTTTTGCGCAGCGGCCACGCCGGTGTGACGCTCGGCAACGGTTTCGTTATTGTAGGTGCCATCGGCTGTAACAATTGAACAAACATCGTAGTTAGTCCAAATGTAATCACAGTCAACATCCCATGGTTTTTGCGCCTGTAAATCTTTACCGGCCTGACGAATGTCTTGTACTCTGGGTACCGACCCCAACAAAACACTCGAATCGGCAGGCATACCAGCCATTAAAATGTCTAACCCACTTTGTACTGATTCACGCCACTGTTGGTCGGTATAAATGGGGTCGGCGCAGTCTTGTCCGTCAACGCAGCCTCGGTTACACAAATCGTTGCCACCCAATACCACGGTTACGTTGTTGGGCTGATCGGCTTGATTGACAATATGATTGGCTTGAACGACAAAGTTGTTATTGCCGCCGCGCATTTCAGACCCGCTTTGCGCCGCGCTTTGGTTAGATAAACTGGTGTTATCAATCGCGTGAAAACGGTCGAAAACACTGTTAACGCTACTTGCCGAACCATCAAACCAAGAGTGATGTTCTTGGTCTCCACCGGCAGGGCAAAGCAAGTCCCACCACGAATAGTTAGAAGTACAATCAGCTGAAAATGCCTTAGTGATACTGTCACCAGCAACGGCAAGGCGGTGTGGTGGTAATACTATTGGGCCGTTCTGATAAGTCGCTGTAAGACTTGCATCGGCATATGCACTGTAACCTTGTAGCATCACATGATAAGTACCTGCTTGAATGTTAGATATATTACAGGTTTCATTATTGCCCGACACATATGGGCGACATTCATAGTTGCCTGAACTGGGTTGCCCGCCAAACAAAACGTACATATCGGCATCACCGCTGCCGCCAGACATTTCGAATATTAACGTGTGAGTACCTGCCGGTACGTTAAAGGTGTAAAAAGTTTCGCTACCTGAGGCACCGCTTAAACCAGTGATGGCCACACCATTGTTCATCGCCAAATTATTTACGGCGACTATCTTGCTGGTTTGTCCTTTGACAGAACGAGTATTCGCTTTTGAGGGGCTAGTTTTGCGGTTGGGGTTAATGCCTTCAAGCTGTTTGCGCATTTTAACTATGTCTTTGTCGGTGAACCCTCGCGCTTTTTCTTGCGCTGTCGCACGAACCTGCTGGCCCGAATCATTGGTGTCTTGATTGACGTTAGCCGCCCAAACCGGTGACATGGTGGTAGCACATGACAAGGCGATAAGGATAGAACGTTGAAGTGAGTAGCTTTTTTGTTGTTTGGACATGTTGAATGTTCCTGTTTTTGTTAGGTGTTGTTAGATTTTATTGTTAGTTGTAAAACATGCCGGACGGGTTGACTCTATTGGTTAGACCTCGTACCAGCTGCGTTACCTTAACAACTGGTCCGATGGGCTGCTATCCCATAGATATGGGAGAAATGAAAATAAATGCTTGATTAATAACGATTTCTGACTGTTTGGTCAGCAATTATTGAGGGCTTTTAGCTGACATCGAAAGGATCCCGTTGTGTGGTTTTGTGCTTAATGCGAATCGCCCGATGGGTTACGGCTGGCTTCGCTGGCGCCTAACCCATCCTCCGATGTGAAGCATTATTGAAATGCAGCGCTAGCCTCTAACGCCGCAACACCCGCGCAATCACCTGCGCTTTGGAATTAACCTGCAACTTGCTATAAATATTCTTAATATGATGCCGAACCGTTTCAAGGCTGATCTCAAGTCGGGTGGCGACCTGTTTGTAAGCCAAACCGTCGACTAGGCCATCGACTACTTGTTGTTCTCTTTTGGTTAATAACTCAAGACCCGAGTCACAGCTATTGGGTTTGAGTGGCTCAAAATGACCGATGACCTTGCGCGCCACAGTCGGTGACATGGGGGCACCACCTTGATGCAGTTCAATCAACGAGCTTTTGATACCTGCCAGCTCGGTGTTTTTCAGCAGATAACCGCTGGCACCTGCGCATAACGAATCAAATATTTTGTCGACGTCAGGGTAAATGGTCAACATCATTATTTCAGTTTGAGCAAACTGGTTTTTAATCAGCCTTATACCTTCAATACCCGACATACCGGGTAAGCCAATATCCATGAGTATGATGTCGGGTATTGCTGTACAGGCCAGAGAATCCATGAACGCTTCAACTGATGAAACCGAGTGGGTTACGTCAAATTCAGCTTGTGCGCCAAGGTAAGCCTGCAAGCTGGAACGAATCAGATTATCGTCTTCGACCAGCCCCAAAGTGATGATTTTACTCATATAAGTTTAATACCTGTTAATCGCAGTGTTAGACCATTGTTATCATAAATACTCAATTGCGCCGCCAAACGCCGCGCTCGCATGTGCATGTTGGCAAAACCCTGCCCAGTGAGTTTTCGGTCAGCCAATAAACCACAACCATTGTCGGCGATTAGCAACGACAATAAGTTCTTAGTCCAACTCAGTTGAATCTTTACCTCAGTCGCACTGGCATGTTTGGCGCAGTTGTTTATCGCTTCTTTAAAAATTAGATATAGGTCTTGGCGTATATCCAGTGGCAACACGTTTGCCAAGGGCAATGCTATTTTGTCAAAATCGACGTTAATATCTTGCTCTACCAAAAGCGCACTGCAACAGTCGGTCATGCGTTCAACCAACGCCCCTAGATTTTCATTTCGGGCATCAATCGACCAAATCACATCACTCATTGAGGTGATGGCCTCGCGCGAAATGGCACTTATATTGTTGAGTTGCTGACTTTGAGTGTTGGGCTGAGCACCGCTGCGCACTAAGTCTGACAACAACGAAATACGGGTTAACGACGAACCCAATTCGTCATGCAGGTCGCTGGCAATGCGCACTCTTAGCGCTTCGAGGCTAATTTGACGAGTCATATTTTGACGATGAGCATAAAAAGCCAAACCCGCAGCAGTGATAACCATCATTAGCACCAAGGCACTGACCCATACGGCCTGCTGAAACGCATTTTCTTTTTTTAGCCGTAATAGTTGATTTTGTAGGTGTATAAAATGAACTTGAGACTTAAGCGGTGGTTTTTTTTGACTGCTTTGGTGAGCGTACAACGGATTGTTGGATGTGCTTAATGCCAAAAAAGCGGTTAATGCGCTGACGTGAACGCCACTGATCAGATAAATGCGTGACAGAATTTGATTGGGCTGTTTGTTAATGGTCAAATCTGCTGCGCTCAATTGGTCGCTAACCAATAAAAAGCAAAGCTGTAGAGTGAAAGTCATAGTACGGCGAATTAACATGATTTAGGTTCTATTGTTGTTATTATGGTTTTATTGGCACTGCGTAAACTGGGTAACAATGGGTGTTAATGAGCGAGATTGAAGTCTCGACTGCGGCCCACAATAAAGCTAATGTACCTTTGTCTTGCTGATTAAATCTGGTCTAGCATTATCTTGCAAGGCATTTTATTCACTTTAATGGGCAGGGTCGAAGATGTTATTCGTACAATATTTTACCCAAATCGTTGAACTCGCGCTATAAGCCAGCAAAGCCCCCGAGTCTCATTAAGCAGGTAAAACTATGATCGACTTTTGTCTGTCAATAAACAGGAACCACAATGTTATCTGAACAACTGATTAGTAAAGTCATTAGCGCTACAAAGCTATACGAAGGCGAAGTGCCTTATATGTACTTAGATTCTAAAGGATTGGTCACCGTAGGCGTGGGCTTTTACATGCCAACCAGTGATGATGCAACCAAATTTGCGTTTAACAAACCAGACGGCAGTGAGGCAACAGCAGCTGAAATTGTTGAAGATTACGCGGCTGTACAACAGATGGATGCCAACCGAGTCGCGTCTTATTACAAACGCCCAGAAGGGCTGACCATGACAGAAGATGCGATTAACAGTAAACTGGCTGAAGAAATCGAAAGTTTTGGCGGCGAATTGGCGGGCATTTATTCAGACTTTGATGGTTTGCCAGATAATGTAAAACAGGCGCTATTTGATATGATTTTCAACCTTGGCGCCACCAACCTTAGAAAAGGCTGGCCAAGCTTTAACAAAGCTTTGGCTAATCAAGACTGGGCAGAAGCGGCTAAACAAAGCCATCGTCGTGCGCCAGTTAGCGAAGCACGCAACGATTATGTGAGTAATTTACTGTTAAGTGTTTAAGGATTGAGTGTTTGAGGCGAAAATTAATCGCCCCTATATATAGTGGGAAAAATATAGTGGAAAAAATGCCACTATATATAAGCTCAAAAAACGCCACTATATATAGGGGCGTTTTTTTTGGCTGGTGTAATGGATATTACGCAGTATTAAAGCACCGTAAGGGTAATCCCCGTGTCTACCTTCTATTGGCACCCAACGTATTGGGATTGCCAATCAATGACCACATTTAATCATCACCTTCAATAAACCTAAACCTTCATTCTTAACTTTCTATTTTAAACCCGTATTAAACAATCGTTAAAATCAATTGGCTACCAACGTACAGAACAGCAGAGTATAAACCCGTTAATGCAGTGGTTTCGACCACGCAGGATACACTTTGAGAGAATACTGTTTTCATGTTGTTT
Organism: uncultured Alteromonadaceae bacterium; assembly: GCA_938085045.1. Classification (GTDB taxonomy): domain Bacteria; phylum Pseudomonadota; class Gammaproteobacteria; order Enterobacterales; family Alteromonadaceae; genus JABSOG01. The sequence continues at coordinate 1,084 of CALKGI010000011.1, read as the reverse complement.
GCCTTGGTTTCGTTAGATTGCTCGATAACTTGGAGCGAATTTTAGCGGTTTAGGCCAATTTGGGTTCGATGAAATCAGACAGGGATTGGCATATTTACGACAAAATGGCGTTTTTGGTGGTAAAAGCTGGCAAAAACACACTATTTAATTCTACTATCGGTAATTTTGTGAAATAACCCCTAACGTAGCGTGCATTTCATGCACGACCAAATATAGACCCGTTTTGATAGAAGTTGCAGATGCTATTGATGAGCGAGGTTGAGGTCTCGTCTACCGCCGACAACAGAAACCGCCAAACTGCACAAATGAATATAGTTTAAGGAACGTATGTTAACAGGTTAATGAAGCAACAACGTCATGCTTATTCTATTTGTGAATAAATTGTGAATTTATATTCATTTGGGTTTAAAGGGGGTTAGCATTTGTTGTTTGGTTTATAAATTGGTAATAATGGCGTTTTATACCAAACGTGATCATTCCCATTTAATTAGTCAAAGTGATAAAGCGACAGCTATTTTGGCGGTTTGTTAAACGATTTTGTTCTATCTTATTGATATTTATAAGATATGTTTGATTTTTTGTTTATGTTAACACCCTTTTATCCTTCGTATTGTACGAAAATAAATCAATTGAAAATAAAATAAAATATATTTTTGCACCCTAAAACAGTGCTAGAGCGCTTGATTTCATTGAATTTTAGCTGTTTTTAAAGATGTATTTTACGTGTAAAGTTTAATATTAATTCAAAAAAATAGTTGCACTATCAAAAATCAAATGTTAAAAATGTCACATCGTTTTAACAAACGGCTTAGCAAAACTTAAAAAAGCCTTTAATACAGGCAAGAGTACAAAACGTTATCAAGTTCAGTTAAACACCAAGATTTAACAAGCTTATCTACAAGTAAAATTAGAAACATAAACATTAAAACTATAATTTTAAATAAGAAGGTAGTGAACAAAATGAACAAATCTAAAGCGGTATTATTAACAGGTCTTTTGGCTTTCGCCATCGCACCAGTATCAGCAGCAGTAAACAAAGAAGTAACAGTTGGCGCTAAAGGCGCAGCTCACGCTTTTGGCCTGA